>JACQSA010000049.1 GCA_016206145.1 Candidatus Uhrbacteria bacterium | reverse complement strand
TCCCGTCCTTTCAATTTATTTTTTTTCATATTTATATTCTAGTCATATATTCTTGCCACGATCGCAAAGGAATGCTCTCAAGCGATACATCTGTCAGGCAATTCAGAAGTATGCGTGCCGTCTGAAGATTGGTAAGCACAGGTATATGATGGTCTATTGCAAAACGACGAATATGGTACCCGTCTGTTTCAATACCCAATCGAGGACCCTTGGGAATGTTAATGATCAAGCCGATTGAGTGCTTTGTGATAATGTCGGCAATATTCGGACTCAATCCTTGAGAGAACTTAAACACAAATATACAGCCGACTCCCTTCTGGGTCAAATAATGATGCGTACCTTCTGTTGCATAGATCTCCCATCCCGCTGCCTCCAGCTTTTTAATATTTTCAAAAAGTTTTGCCTTGGAATACTCGCCGCCGATACTCAGAAGTATTTTTTTTCGCGTAACATTCTGCTCAGTGGCAAGCCAAGAGAGGTAAAACGCTTCGAGTATAGTATCGCCAATACATGCCACCTCGCCGGTTGATGCCATTTCAACTGACGCGACCGGATCAGCTCCCTTTAATCTACTGTACGAAAAAAGCGGTTGTTTTACTCCGACATGATTCAATTCCAGTGTTTCGTAGTCTCCTTTGCTCTGAATGCCGAGAAGCGCTTTTGTTGCAAGCTCGATAAAATTTACATTGGCAACTTTCGAAACAAACGGGAAAGACCGTGATGCCCGCACATTGCATTCAATGACTTTTATATCATTATTTTTTGCGATGAATTGGATATTAAAGGGGCCTGTTATTCGTAATGCTTTTGCAATATTTTTTGCAATATTTTTTGTCTTATGAATTGTTTCCATATACAACCGTTGGGGAGGAATAACAATAGTCGCGTCTCCTGAATGCACGCCCGCATTTTCGATATGTTCAGAAATCGCCTGCACAATGATTTTCCCTCGGAATGCAACGCCATCAATCTCAAGTTCTTTTGCACCCATGATGAATTGGGAAAGCACCACGGGATGATCAGAGGAAAGAACAGCGGCATCTTGAATATATTTCTTCAGCGCAACATCGCTCCGTACGACATTCATCGCGGACCCAGAAAGAACATAAGAGGGGCGCACAAGAATAGGATATCCTACACCTTTCGCAAACTCCAGGGCTTTTTTAATGCTCGTAACCCGATCCCATGCAGGCTGATCAATGCCAAATTTCGTAAGAAGCGCCGAAAATTTCCCTCGGTCTTCCGCCATATCAATCGATGAAGGAGTAGTGCCTAAAATGGGGTAGTGATTTTTATGAAGAGGCATGGTGAGATTTTGCGCTATCTGTCCTCCCACAGAGACTACCACTCCTTTTGCATGTTCAAAATCTAAAATATCCTGAACCCGCTCCAATGTCAGCTCTTCAAAATACAAACGATCAGATTCGTCATAATCCGTTGATACTGTCTCGGGGTTTGAATTGATGATAATTGTATATTCACTCATCGCCCGCGCGGTGCGCGCCGTATTTACCGCACACCAATCAAATTCAACCGAAGACCCGATCGAATATGGACCTGATCCGAGTACCACAATCGGCTGTTTTCCTGATGCGGAGATGTCATGTTCAGTGCCATGATAGGTGCAATACAGGTAGTTTGTCTGCGCAGGAAATTCGCCTGCCAGAGTATCAATCTGTTTGACGTAAGGAATGATTCCAAAGCGAATGCGCATTTTTCGAATTTGATGCTCAGTGAGCGTGCGTGCGTGCGCGATCTGACGATCAGAAAATCCATACTGTTTTGATTCTCGCAAGAATCCAGCGGTGAGCGGTTTCTTTGCAAGAGAGTGTTCATGATCCGCAACATTTTTTATCTGCTGCAAAAACCACGGATCAATACGCGAGAGCTCATGTGCGCGCTCGACTGAACCTTTTTTCTTAAAATACTCATACAACGCGAATAACCGATGGTCTGTAGGCGTGCCTACTTCTTCTTCAATATCTGCGAAGCGATACGGGTGATGAGAAAGTTCCAGCTGTCCGCCATTGAGCATGCGGACCGCCTTTTGCAAGCCTTCCGGAAAATTACGTCCTATTGCCATCACCTCGCCCACGCTTTTCATTTCCGTGCCTATCCTGTGATGTGCAGATTTTAATTTATCAATATCCCATTTCGGAATTTTGACTACAAGATAATCGAGCGCAGGCTCAAAAAAAGCCGAGGTTGTTTTTGTTATTAAATTTTTTAGATCATCAAGGCGTTTACCGAGTGCAAGTTTTGTGGCAATAAACGCAAGAGGATATCCGGTTGCTTTTGACGCCAATGCGCTTGAACGAGACAGCCGCGCATTCATTTCAATGACTCGATACTGTTCTGAACGAGGATCAAGCGCGTATTGGATATTACATTCGCCAACTATGCCAATATGTCGCGCTATGCGGATCGACACCTCACGAAGCATATGATACTCGCTATTGGTAAGAGTTTGCGAGGGAGCCACTACAATACTTTCGCCGGTATGAATGCCAAGCGGATCCATATTCTCCATGTTGCACACTGTCACGACGTTATCGGCGATATCCCGCACTACTTCGTATTCGATTTCCTTCCATCCGCCAAGATACTCTTCGATCAATAATTGAGGAGACGCAGTGAGGGCTTCTTTCGCATATTTTTCCAATGAATATTCATCATAACATACCCCACTTCCCAATCCACCGAGCGCAAAACCGGTACGCATCATCACAGGGAAACCGATCGTACGGGAAGCTTCTATCGCTTCTTTTACACTCTGAGCTGTGTAACTTTTCGGAGTAGGGATAAAAATTTCCTGAAGCGCGCGTTTAAAAAGTTCGCGATCTTCCGTAATTTCAATTGCTGAAAGCGGAGTTCCATATACTGCAACACGGTATTTTTTTAATACGTTGTTACGTTTGAGTTCCAATCCAAGATTTAATGCAGTCTGTCCTCCAAATCCTAAAAGAAGCCCGTCTGGACGCTCTTTGTGGATAATTTCACTAACAACATGGAGAGTAAGTGGTTGAAGGTACACTATGTCTGCCATTGATGCATCTGTCTGTACGGTTGCAATGTTTGGGTTTACTAGGACAGTAATTATTCCTTCCTCGCGTAGTGCTTTGAGAGCTTGGCTCCCGGAATAATCAAATTCACCCGCCTGTCCGATACGCAATCCTCCCGAACCAAGCACAAGCATTTTTTTACATGAATGGATCATAGGAGATCAATAAACTCCTTAAAGAGATATGTGCTATCTGTGGGGCCCGGACTTGCTTCAGGATGAAATTGGACAGAAAAAAACGGAAGTTTTTTGTGGGAAATACCTTCTACGGAATTATCATTCAAATTGCGGAAGGTTACTATCCAATCCTTTGGGAGGGTTTTTTCATCCACTGCATATCCATGGTTTTGGCTTGTAAGATAACATCTGCCTGAGGAAAGATTCTTGCACGGTTGGTTTTGCCCACGATGGCCGTAGGGGAGTTTGTATGTCTTTGCTCCCGCAGCATGGCCCATGAGTTGCGAACCAAGACAAATGCCGAATATGGGTTTCTTTAACACCATTGCACGTTGCAATATCTTAATCGTATCCATTGCCTGAGACGGATCGCCAGGCCCATTAGAAACAAAGACCCCGTCAAAGGTCTTTTTCGTATAATCATAATCGTAGGGAACGCGGATAATGGTAGTATCGTACTGAAGAAATTCCCGAATAATATTTTCTTTCATCCCGCAATCAACAGCAATGATCGTTTTCTTCCCTTTTCCATAGATTTTCTCTTTTACAACCGAAACTTCTGCAATGAGATTGCTTTTTGCAGGATCGGAAAAAAGGACACGGGGAACTGACTTTTTATTTTTCGTTGCAAAATCTATGACTCCAAGAGGAGTGCCTTGTTCTCGAATGATTTTTGTGAGTGCACGCGTATCCGGGCAAATAAAAAGAGGAATGTTATCCTCTTGCAACCACTGAAATAATGATCTGCGGCTTTGATAATGGGATGGCAAAATACAGGCTTCAGATAAGATGGCGCCCCGCGCTGCTATGCGCTCATGCTCCCAGTATTTCTTTTCCGGAACACCGTAATTGCCTATGAGGGGGTAGGTGAATGTTATCACCTGCCCTGCGTATGAGGGATCTGTGAGCGTTTCGACATACCCTGTCATGCCGGTCGTGAAAACAACTTCCCCGCTGACTTGTTGCGTAGCCCATATACTCAGCGCACCTTTCATCTGCACGCCACTTTGAAGTTGTAAGATCGCAGGACGAAAAAAAAAGGAACCCGACGGGGTGTCCTTTATTGGTAAGGGTTTGACGATTTTTTTTATCTTGGAGCCGGCAGTCATAGGTGATTATGTCCAAAAACTTACTATAGCAAAATTTTCCAAATACGCAAATATTTGTGTGGACAACTAATGTGCTACCTTATTCACTAGCCATGAGCTGGATTGCACTTTACCGCCACGACCGACACTAAAAATCGTTTTGCACCCAATTTTTTTACACAAAAGATTTTCTTTGCTTACAGATGTCTGAGGCGTGCGGTCGCCTCCGTTTGCGAAAATATCGGGTTTCAAAGTTTTAAGCTCACGCACGACGCTCATGTCGGTAGGATTCTTTGAATGTTTCGTAATAATAACTCGATCAACGCATGCAAGAGCCTCGATAATCTCCTTGCGCTCTTGCTCGGTCATAAACACATATTCCTTTTTCTTTCGAAGCCAATTATCATTATTTACAATCACGACAAGTTCATCGCCAAGCTTCTTTGCCTCTTCCATCAATCGCACATGACCGACATGGAGAGGATCGAAACCACCGCTTACTGCCACTACGACTGGTTTTTTTACTATTCTTTTCATTATTATACTTTGAGACTGTAGAAAAACGTTTTTTACTGACCTATTTTGTGATGTTTTTATGAGATAGGCCTTTGTTTCAAGGACTCGATCCCTCGATTGCCGCCTTTGGCGACCTCGGAAGGAAGTCTGTAGAAACAATTTTTACAGATCACTTTTGATTACAAAATCCTCAAAACGTCATGCGGGCGACTGATAGATCTATGGTACATTGGTTAAGAAAACTTTTCCAGTGATTAGCGCACGATGCACTGGCCCATATACGCGAGAATCCCGGCTGGATTGACGGTTATCTCCTAATACAAAATAAGAATTAGCTGGGACTGTATACTCATACGCAGATCCGAAAGAAACAGTGTTGATACTATCACGTCGCAGATAAGATTCAGTAAGCCGATATTCCTCGCTATCGGACGGACGGATAAACACGCCGTTATCTCGAAAAATTACAGTCTCTCCCGGAAGGCCGACGATTCTTTTGACTAAAAATCGATCATTGTCTTGCGGATCAGCGTGTTGGATAAGATCAAAACGTTGAAAAGGAAAAATAAGAGAAGACACTTTTTCAATAAAAAAAATTTTGTTATCTTTTATTGTAGGCTCCATTGACGCTCCGTCGGAGATACCGCCATCTACGATAAAAAACCTTACAAAAAAAAGAAAAAGTACAATATGCAGAAAAATACCAGCAATACGCCCGAGATAATGCTCGCTATCCCGTACGAAAGAAGCCATTTTGTTTGACGCTAAAATCTCTTTCATAGTATAGTGGATCTATAGACCTTTCGCAAAATACCATATATGATTTCTTCCGGCTCATTTCTGTCCAATTTCATCTGCAAACAACTCAGAACTCCTCAGAATATGCGCATATTCTTTGTCGTTCTTCATTGTTTTCGACAAAAATTGATTCAGAAATGACCTGGAAGCTATTTTGCGAAAGATCTATGGAAAATTTTATCTTCGGAATGCAAGGGCTTGCCCATACAATCCGTCCCACAGTCGTCGCTGTGATCAACCACCCGCTCATGTGGGGCTTTGGCATAGGATTTCTTGCATCAACGTGTATTCACCTTTTTATTATTACAGATATCCCGCACGCCATTCCTACTATGCTCTCAAAGGGTCTTGCCGAATCTTTTCAAAAAATCGCTCCGCGAGGTGAACGAGGTGAATATTTGCTCTCTTTCACAGAATTCCAAAAAGACCATGCACGCGTCCGTATTGCCTTTTATCTTGCGCTTTCGACATTTCTCTTTGTAGTAGCACTTGCTCTTCTGAAGTAATTATAGCACGCTCTACCATCCGTTCTCTGCATCCGCTCGGGATGTGATGGTGAGACTGTTTGAACAATTGCCTCCTGCTCCAGAAGAAGGCGCTTTGAGAATAAAATAGATATCTTTGGTCTGGGGTGAAGCATCACTCGTCCGCGTAGTAAGATCAAATTCCAGTTCTGTTTGCGATCCAGTCAGAGAAATCCCGCCTGCATAAGAGAATCCTGATGTAAGTGAGTAGTGCGCTGCGTCCACTGGCATTGACCCAGAATCGCATGCCATGCCGCCCGAAGCGGAAAGATTTATATCTATACCTGTATTGCCTGTATTCGCAATGGAGAGCGTTTGCTGCGCGCTTTGCGCATCAAGATTTAAAGAACCGTACTGTATTGAAGATGAGGAAAGTGAAAGAGCAATAGTACTATTCATCTCAATAGTATCAGATGCGCTTGCACTCAGTAAAGCGCCGTCAGTTGCAGTGATTTTTGCTGTCCAGTTTGTTGAGGCGTATTGGCCTGACGTGGTGCTGTCAGCATAATAGTGGATCGCAGTGGTGCATTCGTAAGAGAATGTATTATCCTCCGGCCCGTCACATGCTGTTTTCGTACAGTTTGCGTTTTGAACGCTATAACAATCATTGTTATCCGTCGAACACCCGTCGCCGCTTGTATGATTGGTGCGGTACAATTTGCCTGTTATGGTTCCATTTGTGGCAACATCGGCACACCCATCGATATCTGTAATTGTGCCATGCGTATAAAGGGTGGTTGTGGTATTTTCAGTAAGTGTGAAAGTTGCGGAGTTGCCTTGCGACGCTGCGGCCGCAGTCACTGAATTTACAATCGGCGCAGAACCCGCACGAATATATGA
>JACQSA010000052.1 GCA_016206145.1 Candidatus Uhrbacteria bacterium | reverse complement strand
CATTCCCGCGAAGGCGGGAATCCAGATCCTATGTAGTAACAATATTACTACTTTTTTATTTTTTTGTCAAGTCATATTTCTTTATATTTTAAATGGAAATTGACGCATACAGAGAAATAGTACAATTTTTTGTAATGTTATTTTAACAAAAAATACCATCTTGGTATTATGTTGTTTGTTATGTTTCAATTTACAAAAGCACAATTCAAAAAAATTACAGAGGGATACGGCACACCGGCGTTTGTGTATGATGAATATACGCTTCGAAAAAATATCGAACGAATTTTTTCCGCCGCCGCAACACATGGCCTTACAGATAGAGTGACACCCTACGTTGCGTATTTTGCCAACTCGAATCCACATCTTTTCAGTATTGTCGCTGATGCTGGCGCGCGCATACTCATTCAAACGCCGGAAGAATACTATCAGCTAAAAAAATTTCATCTCGAAAAAAACGTGTTAGTGTCTCCCTCATTTCTTTCCGATAAGGATATTGGTTTTTGGACGCAGCAGGGGATTGAAATAAATCTTGCCAGCATGGAAGAAGTAGAACAATGCAGAGAGTGGTATCCAAAAAAACCCGTGAGTATTCGTATTGATTTTACAATGGAGGAAAAACAGCGCATGGCCGTCAAGCGCTCACAACTTTCCCGCCTCAAAAAGATTCTCGCCAAAACAAATACGCCGCTGCATTCCTTCCAAGTGTATTCGGGAACTGGCAGTTCGCTTGAAGTATTAAAAACGAATGCCGATTTCGTATTTGATATCTACGCGCGATATTTTCCTCAAGCAAAGGTGCTTAATTTTGGCGGCGGTTTCGGATTTCAATATGATGCTCACAGGTCTGAGGATAATCATTTCGATTGGGACGCGTACTTTGAGTACATTGCCAAGCGAATCAAAGAAAAAAATATTCCTGATGATATCACTTTTATCATTGAGCCGGGCCGTGATGTATTTGCCGATGCTGGGTCATTCCTCATTTCTGTCAATCGTATTGTACAGACCAGACATTCAAAACAGATAGCGACAGACGGCTCGTATGTCTACATGCCTTCGGCTACAGTACGTACACGCCAGCATCGCACCAGATTTTTCAGCGCTCATTTCAGAGAATTGGCCGATAGAGATGATAGTGGTTTTATAAGCGGATGCACAACGCTCTCGAGCGACTATGTATTTCCCGGAACTATCGCGCTTCCGCAAAATCTGAAAAAAGGCGACTATATCCTCATCGAGGATATCGGTGCATATGGCGCGACACAGCACATGGAATTTTTGAACAAGCGGCCCTGTCCTGAGTTTCTCATCCGTCCGGATGGAACGATCACCCTTCTTACGCACAGAGGTTCTGTCATCGATAAAATTCGCTATACTCTTGTAAAACCGCGCATTATATGACATTTTCTCATTTCTCAAAAAACGGCACTATTCTTCCGCATGACGATGCCGTTATCCCCCTTCAATCAATCGAATACACATACGGTTTTGGCGTATACGAGACAATCAGGGTATTAAATGGTACGTCCTACTTTCTCAAGGATCATTGCGAGCGACTCATTGCATCTGCAAAGATTATCGATCTTGAACATATGTTTACAAACGTATTCATCGCAGAAGCGATTGTCGATCTTGTCAAAACGCTTGGTGAGTCAGCTACTTGCAATTTGAAGGTATTGTTGGTGGGAGCGCCAACAAAAGAGGACGCCCAGCTTTTTATCCTACCGCTTGCACCTCTTTTTCCTGATAAAAAGTTGTATCGTGGCGGAATACGGACTCTTGTCGCATCGTATGAACGGCTGTACCCGCAAGCAAAGACGCTGAATATGCTGCCCAGCTATCTTCTCTATCGAAAGGCACGGCAGGAAGGATGTTATGACACAATTTTCATGAATCGCGACGGGTGCATTACCGAAGGAACACGCACAAATTTTTTTGCGATCAGAGATAAGACGCTCTTTACCGCGCCCGACGAAATGGTACTTGCAGGTGTTACGAGAAAAACAGTTTTGCGAGTTGCGCGACAGAGCAAATTTTCAATTGAAGAGCGTGCACTTGATCTGTCTGAAATAAAGAGTTGTGATGGTGCGTTCGTCACAGGAACAAGTATCGGTATTATGCCCGTTAAAACTATTGACGATTTTTCATTTACGGAAATTCCGTCGGCACTTCGCGAACTTATGGCGCAGTACGACGTATTCAAGAAAACATGTCATGGCGTTATGCCAAAAGAATATGAATAGAATCGAGCACACGACACTGTACGATTCGAGTGAGAAGTATTTCGCCGGACCGAACGGCATGAATAACGAAGTGGTGATGTGGTACGTTGCCGGCGGCGTGTTGACCCAAGAACTGGCAAAGAGGCGGTATCCTCCATTCGGCGGACTGCGAAGTACACGCGGTTTTGATGCGCGAAAAAATATTAAACAAACGATAGATTTACTCGACGTATGTAGCGGTCCTATGGAATTTCCCAATCATTTGAGTATGCTTTTTCCATCATTGAAAGCAACGTGCGTTGACATCAACGATCACTTCATGGCGGAAGGGAAAAAAAGATTTCCCCGATGGAAGATGATAATGGCCGATGTCGTTTCAATGCGTTTAAAAAAACAGTTTTCTGTCATTACCGCAAGTTCGGCGTATCATCACATTCCCGACGCCAAGAAAGAACGTTTCTTAAAAAATATAAGCCGCCATCTTGCCGTCGATGGGTTCATTTTTTTCTGCGACAACTTTCTACCGCGATACGGACGCGGTTCGAGAGTGAAAGCCGTGGATACGTATTATCGTGAATTGAAAAAATATTTTAAAAAAGGAAATGCGACATCCGAGGCGCAAGAAATTATTAACGGCGTTCATACGCAAGATCGTTGGCTGGACGGCGAGTATAAGGTTTCATTTGAAATTTTTAAAAAACAATGTGCGCGAGCAGGCCTTGAAATTACGACAGATATTCCCGTGTGGCAGCCTCGGTCGCTACAGAAAGATAACGCCGGATCGCACGTCATCGTCCTGAAGAAGAAGAGAACATAAAAACACCTCCGGAGGGAGATATTTTTATGGGGTGGCCAACGGGGATCAAACCCGTGACGAGAGGACCACAACCTCTAGTGTTATCACTACACCATGGCCACCACATTATTTCTGCGCCACAGACCGGAAGACGGCGACGAGCAGAAGCATAGCAAAACTATGTGCGAGGGTCAATAAGTTCATGTTCATTTACGTCGCGCATGGAATTATTTTTGTGATAACAACCAAATTCCTCCAACGATAAGAAAAATTCCAATGACATTTACGACTGACAGTGATTCTTTAAACAGGAGAAACGATGCGATCGTGCCACCTATGATGTTAAAACTCATGATAAGCGGCAATCCTACTCCTAACCCAAGTCGCTGGATTACCATCGAATAAAAGGGAAAGCTTGTAGTCAATAAAAATATGCCCGCAAGCACAGCAGGGGTGGATAGAATCTTGATAATAAATGTGATGTCGATTCCCGCTTGAGGGAGGTCTTTCATCCCTGCTTTGATGAGAATATTTCCTCCGACACCGGCGATGATGGTAATCAAAAGTGCGATGATTGTTTGCATAGATTTTTTATTTCTCCCCGCTAGGAATCGGACCTAGATCCGCAGCTTAGAAGGCTGCTGTTCTATCCATTGAACTACAGGGAGATAGTAATGTGAATGGTATAGTAAATACAGGATGAGTCAATTAGGTTTGTGGGCTTTTGAGTCTCGATATGTGTTATGTGAGATTCGAATATGCCTGCGTTGTTGCGACATTTGTGTGGCCCATGCGTGATCGTACAGACTCAATATCAATACCTTTTGCAAGAAGGTGTGCGGCGTAGGAATGCCGAAGAGTATGTGGAGTAATTGTTTTTCCAAGACCCTTCATAATTGCGTATTTCTGAACAATCCGCTGGATGCTCCGAGGGGTAAGAAAAAGGCTCGAATTGTTTTTGTCGGCAGAGTGTGAATGAAATGCTCGATCATGACGGATAAAAAGGGGATCGTGCGAATCTATACGTGCGCCAAGATAAGACGTGAGGCAATCCTTAGTCATTGCGGAAATATGCGCGCTTCTGTATTTATTTTTTCGTCCCTGAATTGTAATGCTAAGTTTGTGTGTAAAATCTTTTCGTTTCAAACGTGAAAGTTCAGATACTGTAATACCCGTGTGCGCTAATATTGCAAGAATACTCACATCTCTTTTCTTAATGATAGCCGGTGCATCACAAAGAAGAGGGGCGGTGAGTAAGGATTCAATTTCTTTGACAGAAAGAATAGCAATGCTACGGGCAGGCGAGTGTGTTAAGAATATTTTTTCAGGATGGATAGTGTGAATTGATTTTTTCCTCGCATATTTCAATAACGATCTCAGGGCTATGAGATGATAATTGAATGTATTTTTTTTGAATCCGGTTTTGCCTCCTTGAGTGGTGAGCCATTTCCGATATTTTTCACTATCTTTGAGGGTTAATAGTTCGAGAGTTCTTATTCCTTCAAGAGAAGCCCATTTCTGAAATCGAGCGAGATATGATTGATAATTACGGATAGTTGTCTGTGCACAATTTCGTTCGACTTCGAGATATTCTATGAATTGTGCGATTTGTTTTGCAAGCGTCATTTTTTTTGACCCATAAGATCGAAAATAATAAAATCACCATTTTTTGGATCGCAATATATGTTTTTTCTTTGCACATCTCTAAAATTTCTCAGTTTATCCATTAGGAACAATATGCGTGATTTTATCTCTATCCGTTTTTCGACGGGAAGCGATAAAAAATCATCCCCTTTCATGAAGTCCTCAAGCGGTATCAAATTTGGTATCCACTCGGCGATATAATAATTATTCTTTTCTTTATCGGTATATCCGAGCTCGAATTCAATGACACGCGCCCAAGGGAATTCTTTTATGCACTTCTTGACCGCCTCCATATTTTTTACAAGTGAATATCCAAAATCATCAAAAGGACGATCAATATTTTGCTTCTGTATTTTTAAATAGAATCTATGGTCGCCAATCAAGAGAAGATAGATATCTGATCGTTCGGTGTGCTGTTCGACAGTCAAAGCAATCGTCGCATCTTTTGCGAACATTCCCGGAGGAGCGTCTTTTAAGGCTCTAAGCAATTTTCTTATAATATGTATTGAACCTTTCTGTTCGCTCAGCGTTTTTTTAAACGACTCCCTAAAAATGAGTTTTTTTCGTGATGTGGTGTGTTCGATAATATTATTTTGAGTTTCTCTTTTTTGAGTCATACATATTATTATATGCATAGATACTAGCAAATGTAGAGGGGTCGTACAATATAAGACATAGCGCTTGCTCCCTGTAACCCCCTGTCACCCTTGTATTTTTTTCTCTCTCTGTTATACTCTCTTTCATTATATATAACGGACACACGTATACTTTGGATAAGCGTTCTGAGCATGCGCTTTTCTGCGGTGTAGCCGTGTAGAAAGGAGAAACTCTATGCTCGACAAGAAAGTCAAGCAAAAAGTCATTGCGAAATTCGCAATCAAACCCGGTGATACCGGTTCAACACAGGTGCAAGTCGCGATTTTATCCGAAGAGATCAATCGCCTCACTGAGCACCTGAAGCTTCACAAAAAAGACAATTCGTCTCGCCGCGGGCTTCTTAAAAAAATTGGTGAACGCCGCCGATTACTTCGGTATTTGGCTTCTGAAGATCAAGATGCATACGAAGATCTGGTGAAACGCCTCAAACTCAAGAAGCGTGATTTTGGACCCAAGAAAGTGCTCGAAGAGGAGTTGGCGTTGGGAGTCGTTCCCGATCAATTAGTGGAGGCTGCGTAAGACAAGATATATGGAAATCAAACATAGTGATCAACGCGTCGGAGTTTTTGTGGATGTGGGTAATATGTACCATTCCGCAAAAAATTTATACGGCGCCAATGTAAATTTTCAAAACATTTTAAAAGACGCGGTTGCAGGCCGGAAATTGATCCGCGCGATTGCGTACGTCATCCAATCAAAGAGCGTTGAAGAGCAGAGTTTTTTTGACGCGCTTTCCAAGCAAGGGTTTGAGGTTCGCATGAAAGATCTTCAAGTGTTTGCGGGGGGCGCAAAAAAAGGCGATTGGGATGTGGGCCTTACCGTCGATGCGATCAAGACAGCGAATAAACTCGATGCGGTTGTGATCGTGACTGGCGATGGCGATTATGTCCCGCTCCTATTATATCTCAAAGAGAACAAAGGGTGCCGTGTGGAAGTGATGGCATTTGGAGAAACGACATCGGCAAAATTAATCGAGGAGACTGACGAGTTTATAGATTTGGGAAAAGATTTGAATTCCTATCTTCTCAAAAAGCGGCGCACTGTCCGACAAACGTGGATACAAAAATCCGGAAAGGAGCAAGAAGAATAATATATGGTAAAAAAATTTGAAACAGAAATTGGAGGAAAAAAATTTACTCTCGAGCTTGGAAAGCTTGCATTGCAAGCAAATGCGTCAGTGACGTGTACATATGGAGATACGGTCATTTTGGCAACTGCGGTCGTATCAAGCCAACCGCGAGAGGGGATCGATTTTCTTCCTTTGATGGTGGAATACGAGGAGCGCTTGTATGCCGCAGGAAAAATCAAAGGCTCTCGATTTATTAAACGTGAAGGCAGGGCCACAGATGAGGCAGTATTGACGGCGCGTCTGGTCGACCGCGCAATCAGACCTCTATTCGATGGTTCGATACGCCACGATATTCAGGTGATCCTTACAGTACTTTCTATTGACCAAGAAAATGACCCTGATGTGCCTGCTATTATCGGTGCATCTGCCGCATTGATGCTTTCTGACATACCATGGGCAGGACCATTGGCGGGTATCCGCGTTGGCCGCATCAACGGAGAATGGGTGATCAATCCATCTTATGAGGATCGCGAGAAAAGCGATCTCGACCTTTTTGTGAGCGGTACAGGATCAAAAGTTTTGATGCTTGAAGCCGGAGCTTCTGAAGTTCCTGAAGACATCGTAGGTGAGGCGATTGAATTTAGTTTCACACATTTAGGGAAGTTGTGCAGTTTTATCCAGGATGTTGCCAAAGAATGCGGTGTTGAAAAAAAATCATATCTCCCTGTTTCGGGCGAAGATGAAGAACAACTCACTCAAGACCTTATCGATACAGTAGATGCATGGCTCAAAGAGAAATCGCCTTCTTATCTTACAACCGGAACAAAAGAAACAAAGCAAAGCAGAAAAACTGCGGTGGTGCGGCTAAAAAACGATTTGGACGAATATTTGAAAGAAAAGCAAATCGGAAAAGAAAAACGAAAAAAATGTCTCGCACTGGTGAGCGAATACGCAGAAAACGAAGTTACTCGAGCGATCCTTGAAGAAGGTCGCCGCGTGGATGGGCGAGCGCTCGACGAGATACGTTCCCTATCTGCCGATGTGGGTCTGTTGCCCCGTACGCACGGTTCAGGACTTTTTAGCCGAGGAGAGACTCAAGTGCTTTCCATTGCCACACTTGGCTCCCCGGGTGACGAACAAACATTGGATGGCATGGAAGTAGCCGGAAAAAAACGATTCATGCATCATTATAATTTCCCTCCCTATAGCGTAGGTGAGGTAAAGCCTCTTCGCGGTCCAGGGAGAAGAGAGATCGGACATGGCGCGCTGGCAGAAAAAGCATTGCAACCCGTCATTCCTTCAAAAGAAGATTTTCCTTACACCATCCGTCTGGTATCTGAAGTACTGGGCTCGAATGGTTCGAGTTCTATGGCATCTACCTGCGGATCAACTCTTGCGCTAATGGATGCAGGAGTGCCGATCAAAGCTCCTGTTGCCGGAATTGCCATGGGCCTTGCTTCAAACGATAAGGGAGAATATAAGATCCTTACCGATCTGCAAGACTTGGAAGATGGGCAAGGAGGTATGGACTTTAAAGTTGCAGGAACGCGGACTGGCATTACGGCAATTCAGCTTGATACAAAGACCCATGGCCTCAGCGCATTGATGATGCGTGAAACACTTACGCACGCGTATGCGGCTCGCATGAAAATTCTCGATACAATGGAAGCGGTCATCGCCGCTCCACGCGCAGATCTTTCAAAGTATGCGCCGCGCATAATTTCTTTCATGATCAATCCGGAAAAAATACGCGACGTGATCGGTCCCGGAGGAAAGATGATTAATGAGATTATTGATAAAACCGGAGTGCAGATTGATATTGAGCAAACAGGCCTTGTCATGGTAACTTCAACAAGCGAAGATGGCTCAAAAGAAGCGGTTGAGTGGATCAAAAAACTTACACGCGAAGTAAAGGTAGGAGAAATTTTCGAAGGAAAGGTGACTCGTATTATGGATTTTGGTGCATTTGTAGAAATATTGCCCCGACAAGAAGGCCTGGTGCATATTTCTGAACTTGCGGAGCAGCGGGTGAACAAAGTAACCGATGTGGTAAAAGTGGGCCAAGTGATATCTGTCAAAGTTATTCAGATTGATGATCAGAATCGGATCAATCTTTCTCTGAAGCGGGCGCTAAAACAGTAACGGTTTCTTTTGTATGGGCGAAACCGGGCACTTTACGCCAGAGCAACAGATCGCATATCTCTCGTCGGCAATCGCAAACTTGCAAGATGCCTTTGGGCAGCGCATCACAATAGAGCGCGACCGCAAACTTGCAAATATTGTGGAATTTTACGAGCCAGTTCGAGAGAAAGTAAAATTGATGTTAAAAGTATTGTCGCAATCGGAACGCTTGCGCAAAGAGCACAAGGAATATGATACTCTGTATAAGAACATGCAGCTTTATTTTCTTAGAGAGTTTAAAATCCAAGAACGCACTGCCCGCACTCTCCTAAGCGATCTGTTTTTGCTTCGATATGCAAAAAATCAGCGTATCAAAAGGGGAGAAAAACAAGATCTCCCCGAGGTACTTACGGATTTATTTAAAGATGCAAGGCTTACAGAGCGACGGGATCACCGAGGGCTTTCTTCTACCGTACTGTTGGAGAAAATGTTGCTCTATCCTGTTGCCGAGCGTTCAGTTTTTGAAGAACCAGCAAAAGGAAAACCGCAGGGAAAACAAGAATCGTAGCGGTGAACTGTGGATAAATGAATATTAATATAGTGCTTTTTTTAGCGATTCTACTTTTTTCATTATATTTTCAATGATTTGGGAGGCTTGCATGGTACATCATGCAATCTTTGACGCAAATCTGTATTCATGCTATACTATATAAGTCGAGACAGTTCTTTTCATATTATCAGGAACGTTCACCCAATACATTGACAGATTGGATGAAGGTTTCTCTTCTTTACTTTCCCTCTATTTAGGACCGCCGATCATCCTAAATAAAAAAACAAAAATAAAAT
>JACQSA010000047.1 GCA_016206145.1 Candidatus Uhrbacteria bacterium | reverse complement strand
TTGTTTCCAAACCTGCGGGACTAGGATTCGAACCTAGATAACGTGATTCAGAGTCACGGGTCCTGCCATTAGACGATCCCGCATCAACGAAGACTTGATTGTATGACCGCAATCTCAAAAGGAAGATGGATTAGCGTAAACGAGCGCATATCACGTTGAGCTTGTATAAAGTGCTCTATCATCGCTATCGTCTGTTCTGCTGAGATTTCCCTGCTTAACTCCTCAAGCTGTGCGCGCGTTTTTGCGGTTTCACTTAAAGTATCCCCTGCACCTGCCTGTATTCTCAAGATATACCGCAAATATTCTATCACATCATCACTCACTATTTCAAAATCTACCCCATCTTCAATCATTGCATCAACGGATGCAAGCGCCTGCTTGGTATCTTTTGCCACCATCTGCTCTAGAAGCTCAAGGATAAGTGAACGATTTGAATGTGGAAGCACCAAAGAAGCAAGTGCTACGTCTATCTTTTTTTCATGCAGGCAAAGTAATTGGCCCAATAAACTTTCTGCGTCGCGCTGGCATCCTTGTGAATACCGGATCACGTCATCATACACTTCTTCTTCAAGCGCTTTACCTTCTTTCTTTACGATACCTTTAAGACGCTCCTTCATCTCGTCTGCGGGAATCTTGCGAAAATCAAAACGCTGACATCGCGATATGATTGTTGCAGGAACTTTCTGAATTTCGGTGGTTGCGAGTATAAAAACGACACTCGCCGGTGGTTCTTCCAAAAGTTTGAGAAGCGCGTTAAAAGCGCTTGTCGAAAGCATGTGCACCTCATCAATGATAAATACTTTATACCGCAAAAGCATATTTGCAACACGCGCCGCCGCAATGATATTTTCTCTGACATTATCCACGCCTGTATGCGATGCGGCATCGATTTCGATAAGGTCAAGAGTGTGATTTCCTAACATCCCCGTACATATTTCGCATGCATTACAAGGCTCTGAACTGGCTTCTTCTCGATTTACACAATTGATTGCTCTTGCAAAAACTCGAGCAGTGGTTGTTTTACCTACTGCGCGCGGACCGGAAAACAAATACGCATGAACAAGCTCGTTGCGAATAATTTCATTTTCCAACGTTCTTTTGATATGAGCTTGTCCGGCAATGTCGCCAAACACCAACGGCCGATATTTTCTATAAAGAGAAAGTGACATGGTGAACAAAAAAACTACGAGCGCTTAATAACGTTCTCAACCGCCCCCCAAGAGCTCGCGTGATCCCGAGGGATAATAATTACTGCTTCATCGCCCTCAGCGCCTCGAAAATAGGTTACGCTTGCAGGAAGAACCGACCATCGTTTATTGTCTTTCTTGACAGAATATGCGTTGTTTGACCGATCATATTGCAAAAATCCTACCACACGAGTGCGTTCGACCGGTCCGATCTGTTTATATACGAATGATCCTGTTTCTGTAATCGTAAGTTTCATCGCATCTCCCTCGACCAATTTCGACTTCGAAGCATAATTTTGCGGGATCGCATACCGATTGCCGTCCGAACCCACCATATTCTGCCCATCAAATACTCCTTCCAATATGCGGGCGGCACCCGCGGCTCCTTCGCGCAACACAAGTGGTGGCTGCGTATATGGTGTTTCTTTTTCTGCTACAGGCAACGGCAATTCAGCTTCGATAAGTTCAAGCGCCTTATCGATTTTTTCTTTCATCTCTCCAAGAGCGCGCCGCACAAGCACAAGACGAGATTGTACAAGTTGAATCGGCGTTTGGCTTGGCACGTCCTGCACTTGGTCCTTTACGTCATCTTTTATTCTCTCTGATTCTCCCTTATATTCGGGAATATATTCATCCAACACCAAATCCTCTTGGGGTTCGAACGATTCTTGCTCTTGAGAAGTTTCTTTTCCCTGAGGGTCTTGAAGCTCCTCAAATATGAACTGGTCAAAAGACAATTCATTCTCATTATCACGTCCTCCGGTAAATGGGTATGTGCTCTGTGACATATTTATTTTTGTTTTATTATAAGCCAAAAAACAGCAATCCTGCACGCATGCACAGGTACCTGATCCCTATGCTCGATAGAGCCTAGCACAGCTAGAGAGATCGTTCAATACTATCGGAAAACTCATCCAACATGGCAGCTCCCAACTGTGAGCGCTCAAGAATTTCGGCCTCCACGATCTCGCGGTCCCGTCCGTATTTGAGACGGGAAAGCTGCCTGATCGCTTCGGCGACTTTCCGGTCGCCCTTCGGGGGCGGAAAGATGCGCATGTTAAACGGCCGTGCTGCGGTATTGTGTATCATGAGTCGCGTGTATGCGGTAAATCTGTCGATATTCATCACATCAAATTCATTGAAAACCGGTGCCATTTGTTTTGCCATTGTCTCTGCGTCATCCACACCCACACGATAGGCAACAATACTCCCGACATTGCCAAAAATCGCATCTCGCACTTTTGTATCGCCTTGTTTGGGGATGAGCTGTCCGATATATTGATGGCCCATGATAAGATCAAGACGATACTTTCGAGCTTCTGCCAAAATGGTTGCAATACTGTCTGTAATAAAATTCTGAAACTCATCAATATAGAGAAAAAAGTCATTCCGCTGACTCTCGGGCATGTCGACGCGAGACATCGCTGCCATCTGTAATTTTGATACGATAATCAAACCCAAAAGATTGCTGTTCACTTCGCCTACTTGACCATTTGAGAGATTGACCAACAAAATCTTTTTATTATCCATAACCTCTCGCAAATCAAAACCCGAATGCGTCTGGCCGATAATATTTCGCATCATGGTATTTTCCACAAACCTCCCCACTTTGGAAATGAGATATCCAAGCATTTCGGATTTATGGAAATCAGACGTCTTTGCCATTTCCTTTTCCCAAAACGCGCGAACTACCGGATCTTTTAGTTTATCAATCCATTCTTGCGCAAAATCATTATCTGAAAACATGCGCGGGATTTCTGCAATCGTGCCAGGATTTTCCTGATCGGTCATAAGCGTGAGCATCACATTTCTCATATTATGCTCAAACATCGGCCCGATCATTTCCGGAGGAAACAATTTGTAAAAGATCGCTATCATTTCTTGCACGGCAAAATCTTTTTGATCTTCAGACTTTGCTTCAAGCATATTGAGCCCTACGGGCCGCTCCATGTCTGCAGGTTCAAAAAGCACTACGTCGTCGGCGCGCTCAGGCGGCACGCTTTCAAGAATCGCCTGAATCGCTTCTCCGTGCGGATCAATGAACGCACATCCTTCACCGTTCGTAATATCCTGAATAATCATGTTTGTCATGATCGTAGTTTTACCGGTGCCGGTCATGCCAATCACATAGGTGTGGCGACGGCGGTCTTCTGGAAGCATTCGGATAAGAAGTTTTCTGCCTCGATAGAAACTCTCCCCCAAAATAATCCCTTCTTTAGGGATATTGACGGGCGGTGGAGCTGATCGCGCTTTGAGCCACTGGATATTTGGCGTTTCTGTGGTGCTCAGAGGCGGATGGTAGAGACTCGAAAGCTCTTCTGTTGAAAGAATACATTTGCGGCGCTCATCAAAACGCCGATAAATAATGCTCTTCAAAAGTGACCTCCGCCAAAATTGGTATTGCTTATGTTTCTTCAATTGCACGCCCGATTCCGGACCCAAATACTGCGCAAACACATTGCAGATATTATATACATGCATTTTTGCAATTTTTTCTTTGTCAGCGCATGCGACCACTCGCACGTTTGCTTCAAACCCGACCTTAGAGGCTTTCTCCTCCATGGATTTTATGAGCTCTTGTTCCATGGGCGTAAGGCGCGGCATAATGCTTTTATCGTCAGTGGAAGGAAAAACCGGTTCTTGTGATTTTCCTCCAGAAAGCAGCTGATCCATCATGTAATTAAGAATATGGCCGGTACCTCGAATCATTTTATCAATAATATTCCCGCTCATCGCATCTTCCAAACTTTTTCCCTTCTGCATTTTTTGAGCAACTTTTGGCCCGCGTTTACGCCATGACTTCTTGGCGGTACGGATCATGATTTGAATTGCCGCGCCTTGGTTCTCTTCGATCTTGCTTAGCGCGTTCGTGATCGCATTGAGTGGATCCGAATCCATTTTCTTGTACGTTTTGAGTTGAAAGAGCCAGTCCTTTGTCATCACTAGGGGCGCCGCACTGACAAACCCTTTTGGCCGAAAAATATTGTAATCCGCTGTTTCTTCAATCTGCGCAGATGGGTATTGGGCGTGAAATTGCTGCTCGACAAAATTCCGTAAATACGTAGGAACGACCAAATAAAATTTAATGAGCCCTCCGATTGCGACAATTTCCAATGAAATCTGATCTTCCCTTCCAATAAAATACGCAATGGGTTTCCAGTGAGGAGTGATTTGTCCGAGTGCGGCATAAAAACTTTCTGCAACACCAATAAGTTCTTTATAATCTTTTTTTGAAGATTTATCCTCTTCTTCTTTTTTCGCGGGTTCCTTGGGAACAAGTACTTGTAACACTGTTTTTTGAAGCGCAAGTGGAACCTCGAAAACTCGCCGAAGGATATATCGTATCGCTTGGGCAATGAGCCACATTACCACAGCCCAAAACAAAATGAGCGCAATGAGCGCGAACGTAGGATTTGTACCAAATAAGCGGGAAAAAAAATCTGCCATGGTTGTTACTCTTGTTCCTCTTTTAAGAGAATGATTTTATCAGCTTTGATCTTCGCTTCTTTTTCTACAAAATACCTGTTTATACCGGGAAGCAGTGTAAGCCATGTGCGAATCAATAAAATTATTTGAGTAACTTTTACTCGAGTTTTCTGAATCAATGTTTCAATCTTGCGAGCGATTTTTTCTCCCTCCTCCTTAAACAGACTCCGTTGCGAAGGAGTAAGAGACTGATAATACGAAGTCAATCCTTCCGCAAGCACTCCCTCAATATCTTCCTGAAGGAGTGATTTTGCGTGCAAGACTGTCTGCGCGTGCGTGGAAGGAAGAGGAATCGGTTGGATCGGTTCCTTGAGTTTTTGCGCTGCGGGGACAATGTGCTCTTTTGCGCCAACCCTTTTTTGCTCTTTCAATTCTTTTGCTTCCTCTTTTACTTCCTCGACTTGCAGCGCTTCGTGTGCGCCACGCGTTCGTGATTTTCCGTCTGCCATATTACTTTGTGTTGTGTGTATGCGGGCGCATAATGACCATCGCTCCTATCGGGGCAAGGATCCATACAGACCGCGCAATATCACCCGTGAAAAAAAGTTCAGCCATGATGCTGGTAAAATATTGTTTTGGAATAAAATATAAAATACTGCTCATCAATAGGCCAACCTGTAAACTGCTGAGTAATATCCCCTGCCACCACGCGTGGCCGATATCCGCCCGCAAAGAGAGATTATGGGAATACAGGGCATAAAGGAGCAGAAAACCGCCAATAAAGGAGCCGAGCCTATACTTGAAAAAATCATCTGAATTCATCACAGAGAATGCGTTTACCAACACAGGAGTGGTAAGCACTACCGCGAGAGCCGAGTATACGCTGAGAAGGACAATGGCAAGACGCTCACGGCTGACGAAAAAAGAATAGATGACCGTACCTCCCACAAACGCGAGCAATAAAAAAGTGTCCCACGAAGGAGCAGTGATATTGACCTGAGGAGTGGGAAGGGCAAAATTGAAAGTAGTGGTAGTCGTCCCGATGAGTGTTTCCATGTAGATATTTTCTCAAGAAACATCTACTCTGTCAAAATAATTATGTAAAAATCACATCCCCTCTTTTTTGAGCTGTTCGAGAAGCTCACGTTGTTTTCGAGAAACTGATTTTGGAGTTGTGAGTATCGTGCGAACCAAAAGATCGCCTCTTCCTCTCTTATGAAGGTAGGACACACCGAGGCCTGCCAAGCGAATAAGTTGCCCGCTCTGAATTCCTGGAGGGATCTTTACTTCCATCCGACCGTCAAATGTCTCCAATAGCACAGTGTCTCCAAGTGCGCATTGGGAAAAATGTACGGCAAGCTCGGTAACGAGATCCGCACCTTCCCGATGGAATTTTTTATCCTCGCGCACATGCACGCGAACATACAAATCACCGCCGCTTCCTCCGTGTACTCCTGCCTCGCCCTCGCCTGAAAGTCTCAGTGTACCGCCATCATCAATTCCAGCTGGGATATTGACCACCAAATTTTCGTCTTTTTGTGTGCGCCCCTCACCCCGACACTCTTTACATTTTTTTTCAATATGCTGACCAGTGCCATTGCACGCGGAGCATGGAGTTGCAGTTTGTATTACGCCTAGGATGGTTCTTTTTGTGCCGACAACCTGCCCTGTACCTTTGCAACTTGAGCACGTGGTCACCTTTGTTCCCGGCTCTGCTCCGCTTGCCGAACAATGCTTACATCGAGATTTTTTTGAAATCCGCAGTTCCTTTTTTGTCCCAAAAATTGCATCGCGCAATTCTATTTCAATGGCGATTTGAAGATCACTCCCACGGGCAGTGTGCGAACGTTTTTGTTTTCCGCCGCCAAACCCGAACATCTCACCAAATACATCGCCCAAATCACCCATATCAAATTGAAACCCTTGTCCGGAAAAACCGCCTTGCCGTGAGAAATCCTGCCACGATGCTCCATGAGCGCCCGCGTGTTCAAAACCCGGACCAAATTGATCATACTTTGCACGTTTATCAGGATCAGAGAGTACCTGATGTGCCTCATTGATTTCTTTAAAGCGTGTATCGTCACCGCCTTTTTTATCGGGATGATGCTGATGCGCAAGTTTACGAAATGCTTTTTTTATTTCTTCTTCACTTGCGTTTTTTGATACGCCAAGTGTCTGATAGTAATCTTTACTCATGGAAAGAGATTACTCTTTCTTCTCAAAATCAGCGTCAATGGGAGGCTGATCTGCAGAACCACTTCCTTGAGGGCCGTCAGTCCCTTCGGCGCCACTTGCGTGGGTCGCATCACCAGGGGCAGCAGCTCCAGCGTCGCCTTGCTGTTGATACATAGCAGCGCCAATCTTAGATATTGCCTGATTCACTTCTTCCAAGGCTTGTCTGATCGCGCTCACATCTTCAGTATCTTTTACTTTTTTAAGAGCTTCCACTTTCTCTTCAATTTCTTTTTTTACATCTCCCCCTGCTTTGTCTCCGTGTTCTTTGAGTGTTTTTTCTGTTTGATAGATTGTGCTCTCCGCCATGTTTTTCACATCAATCAGCTCCCGCTTTTTCTTGTCTTCTTCGGCATGAAGCTCTGCTTCTTTTGTCATGCGATCCACTTCGTCTTTTGAAAGATTCGTTGATGCAGTGATTGTAATTTTTTGTTCTTTGCCGGAAGCTTTATCCTTGGCAGAAACATTGAGAATGCCATTTGCGTCAATATCAAATGAAACCTCCACTTTCGGCATACCGCGCGGCGAAGGAGGGATGCCATCTAAAATAAATCGTCCAAGTGTTTTATTGTCCGTAGCCATTTCACGCTCTCCTTGCAATACATGAATCTCGACCGATGTCTGATTGTCCTCTGCTGTCGAGAAAATTTGACTCTTTGATGCGGGGATCGTTGTGTTGCGTTCGATCAATTTTGTCATGACAGACCCGAGCGTTTCGATGCCAAAAGAAAGAGGAGTGACGTCAAGTAAAAGAACGTCCTTCACTTCTCCTTGCAACACACCTGCCTGCACTGCGGCGCCCACTGCCACTACTTCATCCGGGTTGACTGAAATGTTTGGTTTTTTTCCAAAAAATTTCTCTACTGTCTGTAACACCAGCGGCATACGAGTCATGCCTCCGACAAGAATCACTTCGTTGATATCTCCTGCTTTTAAACCTGCATCATCAAGGGCCTTTTTGCAAGGCTCCAACGTACGATCTACGAGGTCGGATACGAGCTCTTCGAGCTTTGCGCGGGTCAGTTTGAGAACCAGATGTCTTGGACCGGAAGCATCAGCGGTAATGAAAGGCTGATTGACTTCCGTTTCAGTACTTGAAGAAAGTTCATGCTTTGCTTTTTCAGCTGCTTCTTTAAGACGTTGCAGAGCAAGTTGATCAGAAGAAAGATCGACTCCTTGATCCTTCTTGAATTCTGAAACGAGCCACTTAATGATGCGCTGATCAAAATCATCACCGCCAAGATGAGTGTCGCCATTCGTCGCCTTCACCTCTACAGTATCATCTGCCACTTCCAGGACAGACACATCAAATGTTCCGCCGCCAAGATCGTACACCACGATTTTTTCATCTTTTTTCTTGTTAAAACCATACGCAAGCGCTGCTGCGGTGGGCTCATTGATGATACGTTTCACATCAAGACCGGCAATTTTTCCTGCGTTTTTCGTAGCTTGCCTTTGAGAATCATCAAAATATGCGGGGACAGTGATTACAGCCTCTGTAATTTTTTCTCCTGTTCTGCTTTCTGCATCACTTTTCATCTTTTGCAAAATCATTGCTGAAACTTCTTCTGCGGTATACTCCTTGCCTTGCATGAGGACCTTGACGCCATCGCCGGATTTGACAACCTTGTAGGGCACCAAAGACAAATCACGTTGTACCGGAGCATCTTCAAACCTGCGTCCGATAAACCGTTTCACGGAAAAAATTGTATTTGTCGGATTCGTCACTGCTTGACGTTTTGCCAATACACCCACAAGCCGTTCACCAGTGTTTGTTATTGCCACTACCGAAGGCGTAGTGCGATTTCCTTCTTTGTTTTCCAATACCTTCGGCGTTCCTGCTTCAATTATCGCCATGCAGGAGTTTGTAGTACCGAGGTCAATTCCTAGAATTTTTGCCATATATATGTTAGTTAGTTAATGGTTTTTTATTCACGATTACTTGAGCGGGAACAATAACACGTCCATGTAATGTGTATCCTCCTGAAATCTCTTGAGTGATCGTATCTTGTTCTTTTGACTCTATGTATTCTTGTCCTACTGCCTGATGATGTGTCGGATCAAAAGTCTTACCAATGAGGCCGGTAAACTCTTCCACTCCCATTGACTTGAGGGTCTCTTTCAATTGCTTGTATATCTGTTCGATTCCTGTTACCCATGCAGATCCTTTCATTTCTTCAGGCAGTTGAATAAAGGCCTTGCGAAAATTTTCTGCTATCGGGAACATGTGCATGACTGCCCCCATGCTCGCCACTTGTGCAAGCTCCCTGCTATGTTTTTCTTGCTCGTTTTTAAAATTGATATAATCAGCTTTTGCGCGCTTCCAGCCATTCAGATATTCTTCGCACTGTTTTTTTAGAATTTCGATTTCGCTTGTCGAGTCTTCGACTTCCGAAACGGAAGTGACGGAAGCTCCTGATGTCGACACCTCATCGTGCTGAAGTTGCGGGGACACATTCTGTGATTGATCTTGAACCATAGATATAATAATAATTAATGTTCAATTATGTATTTCGTTTTTGAAAGGATGGAAATATTTTTCTCGTACTCCATTCTCATTGCGCCGACGATTCCAAATATTCCTTCACACCCACGCGTTTCAAATTTAATGAATATGGTACTGCCACGATCAGAAAAAACATTGTTGCGGCCGATCAATACTTGTGGCTGGTCAGTTGCGCGATCAAATAATGAGGATCCTAATTCATCAATACGATCAACGGCGTGGGAAATAACTGCGGCGAATCGTCGATCTTCAAACTCCGGCTTTTCACACAGATAGCTAAAGCCCGTGCAATAACTTTCGCCGTCTCTGAGTGAAAAAAATACAAGCTCTTGCGTTTCAGACGCCAATACTTTTGCCAATATTTTGAGGCGATCAAAAATGCGCGAGATGGTGACATGCCATGCTTTTTCGATAGTGGCAAGTTGACGCCGATTCAATGAATGCGGTTTTACGGACTCCACATACAATTCATAGGCTCGATCAGTAGGGATGCGGCCGGATGAGGAATGTGGCTGATACATATAGCCTGAATCTTCAAGGAGCGCAAGCTCATTTCGTACCGTAGCCGAGCTGCAATCTAAATGATATTTCTCTACAAGCATATGAGACCCAACAGGCTGTGCTGATTGGATATAGTGCCGAACGATACACGTTACAAGCGCCAGTTTACGATCATCCATAATATCTCGAAGGAGTCTATCTATATCAAATTAGCAGTCCGTCATCTAGACTGCTAAATACTATCAGAACTTCTTTGCGCCTGTCAAGAGGGACGCAAGGTGTAAAATAAGACCCGAGGAAGATAATAGTCTCGAACGGTGCGCACATATGGTCTTGTAAATGCTCAATTTAAATGATTAGATACTGTAAAATATGAGATCAAAATACATTATATCATTGGTACTTTTAAGCAGTCTCCTTATCATGAGCATAGGAATCCAGCTAGATGCTCGACAAAAGAGCGTAAAAAAGCCATTAGCCTTAAAAAAGACTGTTAAGATAAAGAATGTCAGTACTCCCAAAATAGCAAATAAAAAAGCGGCGGCGAAAAAAATAACGCAGGCAAAAAAAGTAATCAAACAAAAAAAGCAAACTCGAAAACCCGCACCGACAATAAAGGTGCATGCGGTTCTGCCGCCGACAAAACCACTGGAAGTCTCTCCACTTGAAAGTATTTCAAAAATCATACTGCCTGATTTCAAAAAAAATATTCCTACGAGAAAAATAGACTCTCCACGACCTGCTATCCAAGCTGGCACTTCTACAATAGTACTCCCCGAAGAAAAACCTGTGGAAAAAAAACAAGAGGAGAAGACTTATACATCATTGCAAGCAGGTGGTGGTATCGTTTCGCCTATCCCGCAAATCGTTATCCCGCCTCAAGCGACAAATGCGCCGCCAGCAGCAATGTCCATACCACCTCCTATCACTTCTCCGACTCCTCAAAACGTTTCTCCAGTAGTGGTTATTCCTGCTGCTGCCCCGTCAACTCCACTCCAGGTAGTTCCCCCCGAATCTGTAAAACCGCCATCACCCTATCGCGCAAAACTCACCACTACTTCGTGCAATAAAACAACAGAGCAATTTAAACAAACTGGTGAAGTGATCTGTGGTCGTATCAAATGGAAACTATTTGCCGAACATGCACGTCTCATGGCTGACCCCTTGCCCTACCTCCAACGCTATGATGAATTCTACGGCTTTCTTAAAGACCTGGTTGGAGATGAACCATCTGGCAAGCAAATTATTCTTGAAGAAAAAGAAGGCGAAGTAACTCTCAACGCAAATTCGGTAACTTCAACAATCAGACTCGTTCCTGAATGGGTTGCGAATTATTTTGCGCAACTCGCGAATAGTCCGAATAATCGCCTCTCTGGATCTCTTGCGCATGAGATGGGACATATCTTTACGCTCATCAGTCCAAATAAAGACGTTCTTATGTGGGGGCCTCCTCTTATCGAAGCGTATGCTGATATCCCTGCACTGTTTGGCTACCTTGCGGCAATTGAGTCTGTCCCGGGATTTCAAAAAGATTTCTTTTATTGGGATGGGTACTGTGAAAAAGTTGGAAAACCACGTTACTGCGATGAAGGATTTTCTTCAGTAGCTGAATATATATCCGTAGGACACCTACGCGACTTGCAAGAATACATTGACAGGGGCGAAACATTCGATACATTGTTTCCTGTACCTGATACCATCGGAGAGGTACACAAACGAGCAGGAAAATTCTCTACCATGCTGATGAATATGTATCTTGATTTTGTAAAAAGAGGCAAAGGTCTGCAATTTTACGATGGACTCAAAGACACATTGCAGCTGTATCAAAAAGGAACCATATTCCCAGAATCACTAAAAAACTCTATTCAAAGTAACGAACGTCTCGCACAAAAATCAAATCTTTTTATTTTCCTTTTAAGCAGTAACATAAAAGAAGATCTCTCTTCTCGCTTTGAAGGATACCGTTTTACTGTTTCAGCCGCTACCAAAAAAGCTATCACAGAGTATGCGCAAGAAAATTATAACCCAATACGTTTGCAATATTATGTAAATGTTCTACTCGGTATTACTACGACTCCACAATTACAAACCCAAACACCTTCAGCAGTAGGCACTGGCACAGGACTTGAGGGGCTCTATTTCAATGACGAAAATCTCTCAAATTTCGTTACGATCCGCGTTGATCCAAAAATTGATTTTAACTGGGGGTGGAGCACGCCACCTGCACCCGCAATGCCTTATGACCACTACTCTATTCGATGGACTGGATTTATAGAGCCTCGATATACCGACACCTACACCTTTCATACTATTGCGGATGACGGCGCAAGACTTTGGGTACATAATACAAAGCTTATTGATGACTGGACAGTGCATGGCCCTACGGAACTCACCGGAACGATCAATCTTGAAGCAGGAAAAAAGTATCCGATCAAACTCGAATATTATGATTGGCAATATGGCGCTTCAGTGCAACTTCTCTGGTCGAGCGCAAATCAACAAAAAGAAGTCATCCCTCAAAAACAACTCTACGATCCAGCCAAAGTGGGGCAATAAAATTCGCTCTAGTGAAAATCAGCTCCGATTGCTTGGGTGATAGAAGAAAAACCATCCTTTTTCAATAACTTGACAAATCCCTGATTGATACTACTGATAAGTTGAGGGCCTTCAAAGATCATTCCTGTGATGAGCTGAATCAATGAAGCACCACCGCGGATTTTTCTGTATGCATCTTCAGCGCTAAAAACGCCACCGCACCCGATGATCGTGTATGCTCCTTTTGTTTTTTGATAAAGATAGCGGACTTGATTGTCAGAAATATCTCTTACCGGCACACCGCTTATTCCTCCGACCTCTGGAATGGACGTGTCTTTGAGAAGTGAGGGATCTCTTTTCTTCGCAAGGTTCGTGGAGATAAAACCGGATATCCGGTGACCGGCAACTGCATCGAGCAGTCCATCAAGCTGATCGACCGTTAAATCGCTGGCAAGTTTGAGGTATATGGGTTTTTCGTAGGGAATTGAATCGATTCTTTCAAGCAATAATCTGAGATGCGAAGGATTTGTAAACGGTTCGCCTCCAAATGCATTCGGGCAACTGATATTGATTGTGCAATAATCCCCAATGTCTTGAAATGCGAGAAATGCTTTTGCGTAGTCGTCAATGCCGGACTGTACGTCAACAGTCCTTTGGCAATTTGTTTTTGCGATACTGATCCCTACCGGCACTCGATATTTTTTTTGTTTCATTTTTTTTGCCACTGCCTCGCATCCATCATTTTTGAGTCCATAGTATACGACCAATCCCCCTGACTTTTGCAGTCTCCATAGTCGCGGCCGAGGGTTCCCTTCGCACGGTTCTCCAGTGATAGATCCAACCTCAACAAACCCAAAACCAACCGAGGGAAGAATATCCGTCAGCGACGCGTTTTTATCAAACCCCGCGGCAAGCCCAATGGGATTGGAAAATGAAATGCCGTCTACTGTCTGCCGTAATGACGGGTGATGGTAGGAAAACATTGCATCTGTCACCACGCGCATCAGGGGCCAAGCGCCAAGACGAACTCCAAGATGAGTAATTTTTTCATGCACATCTTCCGGGTCCTGCGAAAAAAAGAACTGCTTGAGCAATTTCTGATACGCTGTCCTAGTGACATTGTTTCTTAACCTAATGAGATGCTCTATCATTTTTTTTGATTTTTACTTGCGTACTTAATGAGCCCACGCACGACCGTGTATGTAATAATACCGATCGTCTCCCAATGGCAACCCTTTTTGATGCGCGAGAGGATCTGCAATCAGTGATATGTCACTGCACACATCAACTCCGTGATCTCCGATGATTTGATCGCTTTGAAAAATATGCCACTCATTGATAAGATTGGATTGCAAGAATGAATCGAACACTTTTGCACCGCCCTCCACGAGAATACTTGTGATCTGTCTGTTGGCACAATATGTATGCACGCAAGAAAGATCGACGCCGCCTGAAGTCTTTGGAAATGAGATACAGGGAATACCTTTTTTTTGAAGTTCTGATTTTTTTTCTGCCGGAGAATCGTTTGTAGTTGCAATTATCAAATTCTGATCCTTTAACACCTGCGCGTCAAGCGGGATGCGTAACTGAGAATCGAGGATGATTCGCAAAGGTTGTAGAGTTATGTCGTGATGCTCTTCTCCGCCACACGGCCGATCAGAATAACGATCTGTAAGAAGCGGATCATCTGCGATCACTGTATCAACGCCTACCAAAATCGCATCGCAGAGCCGCCGAAGTTCATGGACTTTCTTTTGAGATTCGGGTCCCGTAATGTGCATGCGTGTTCCTCTCTTTTTTGTTATTTTCCAATCGGCGCTTACTGCGGCCTTTGCAATGATGTAGGGACGTTTTTTCGTGATCCAATGTGTAAAAATACGATTCAGATATTGGCTTTCTTTTCGCAATATTCCTTGCTCAACGATAATACCTCTCGCTCGCAATTTTTTTGCGCCTTTCCCTTGCACCTCCGGGTTCGGATCCTCCATTCCACACACAACACGCGAAATGCCCGCCTTGATGATCTCATCGACGCATGGCGGAGTTTTCCCAAAATGACAGCACGGCTCAAGGTTCACATACAACGTCGCGCCTCGAGGATCCACTTTGCATGATCTTAGAGCCCCTATCTCTGCATGAGCGCCGCCGGCGTGCGCGTGATATCCTTTTCCTATGATACGACCCTCCTTTAGAATCACAGAGCCGACTCTAGGGTTTGGACTTACATATCCCGTCCCTTGCATTGCCTCATCGAGGCACAACTGCATGCACTCAAGGTCATGCATACTCCAAGAGATGCCCGAGCTTGTCTTTCTTTGTCTTCAAATATTTTTTATTTTCTCGATTCGGCTTCATCTCAATCTTTACGCGTTCTACGATTTCCAGATCATGCCCCGCAAGGCCAATGATTTTTCTGGGATTGTTGGTAAGAAGGCGAATCCTTGATATGCCAAGCAGTTTTAAAATCTGAGCGCCGATCCCATATTCTCGAAGGTCTGCATTGAATCCAAGCAGTTCATTTGCCTGAACCGTATCCATGCCAAGATCTTGCAATTGATACGCCTTGAGTTTATTTGCAAGGCCTATGCCTCTGCCTTCTTGACGCATATACAAAATCACTCCGTTTCCTTCTTGATCTATTTTGTGCATGGCGCGCGACAATTGCTCGCGACAATCGCATCTTTGCGAGCCGAACACTTCAGAGGTAAAACATTCCGAGTGTGCGCGTACAAGAATCGGCTCTGTAGTGATATCTCCTTTTATAAGCGCAATATGTTCAAACCCATCGATTCTTGAACGAAACAATTTCATTGTCCAGTTCCCCGTATCAGTGGGGATTGGAGCCTCGCTGATATATTCGACAAGCACTTCAGTATTGCGGCGGTATTTGATCAAATCTTGGACAGAGGAAATTTTGAGATTATGTTTTTTTGCGAACATTTCCAAATCCATACGGCGCGCCATGGTACCGTCATCATTGATGATCTCACAGATGACAGCCGCCGATTCCAAACCTGCAAGATGCATAAGATCAAGTGCGGTTTCGGTATGCCCGGCGCGCACGAGTACGCCTCCTTTTTTCCCTCTCAATGGAAAAATATGTCCAGGAGTAACAAGATCCGACGGTCGGGATGACGGATCGGCAAGCACACGGATCGTACGAGAGCGATCGTACGCCGAGATTCCGGTAGTGATTTCTTCAGTTGCGTCTACGGATACAGTAAATGCAGTATTCATACGATCGCGTGTTTCGCTCACCATATTATGCAAACCCAACTGTAGTACGCGCTCATCGGAAAGCGGAACGCAGATGAGCCCCCTACATTCCTTAATCATGAAATTTACGTTCTCCGGCGTGGCAAATTCAGCGGCGAAAATAAGGTCGCCTTCATTTTCTCGAGATTCGTCATCGGTGATAATCACTGGTTTGCCTATTTTGATATCTTCAATAATTTCTTTGATTGGGTGATCCATACATGTTGCATTGGACTTGCAGGATAACAATGTCGTACACTCTTTGTCAAATTTGAACTTCCAGCCTGCTCGTAATCTCACACCATATTTTTTGATGGATTTCTTCAATGGGAAGAAGGTGGTCAGTATAACATTCGATAGTACAATGAGTCTGAGGAAATTTTTTCACGAGCCACAAAAATGCTTCTTGTGCATGCTGAAGGTGAGTAAGATCACACTCATGGATATCATGGGTCTTGCCTCCTTCGATATATTCGCGTTTGGATTTCTTTTTGATGAGCTCTTGGCCAACCGAAGGAGGCATGTGCAAAACCAAAGTGAGGTCGGGGCGTGGATTATTGAGAATACGAAATTCAAGATCATACAACCAGTCCACATACGCAGAACGCGTGTCTTGATCACGAATCTTTCCGCCCTGATGCCCTACATTGGAATCCACATATCGATCAAGCAGAACAATATCCCCTGCCTCCAAATGCGTTCGGATTTGCGCTGATCCATCAAAACGATCCAACGCGAAAAACAATGAAGCTGTATGGGGAGTAACATCGTCGGATCCGCCATATTTTCCATTCAAATATTCTTCCACAAGACCTGCTGATTTTTTTCCATACTGCGGGAAACCAAACACAACGCACGTGCGACCCTCTTGAATGAAACGTTCGCGCAAGAGGTTCACCTGCGTGTGCTTGCCGCTTCCGTCTGTGCCTTCAATCGCGATGAGCATGCCGCGTATAAGATTTTAAAAAAATTCGAGTTGTTCAAATGGAATCCCGGAATCAAGCGAATCAAGGAATCTACGAACTCCGAGTTCATCGCGATGATCCAGTTTCAAAAGTCGATTATATAACGATCGAGCGCGGATATGGTCTTTTCTTACATATGCAAGATGTGCAAGCCCGATCAAAGTTCGTAATGCCCCGCGATCCTCAAGTTTTTTCCACTCCAACCGACTGGGCCAAGTGCCATGATATAACTGATCCAAAAGATAATACGCCTCCATATACCAACGATTCGCCTCAAACAAATCTCGATGTTTGAGGTTTGTCGCTCCTAAGCCCGCATGCGCTTCAATGCAACAATTCGCAGAATTCTGAGGATTATCTTCATTCTGAATAATGGCACGAAAGTGCTCTTCTGCCTTTGCAATATTTCCAATCTCAAAGGCTGCCCACCCTTCTTCAAGTTCTTGTCCGTATTTTGTCTTTAAATAGTTGAGTAACATATTCACATAATACACCTGCTATCTTTCCTGTTCAATAGGGATCAAGTGTAAATCTTTATTGAGAATCCCCAAACCCGTATTACGCATTACCGAAAATGCATCCTGCGGCCTACCTAAAAAGTATCGTACCAATTCCTTTGGATGAATATACCACGCTTCGCCCTTTTTTTCGATATTAAGAAATATTTTTCCCGCGTTCTTTTTTGCAAATACAAGATCATACTTCAAGGGAACCGTCCCTTCATTCCAAGAACGGATCCGCTCCAAATTTTTTGTTGTGATTCCTACACCTAGGGCGCGCATAAGCGCAAACGCATCCCTCGGACGCCCCATAAACACTCTTTGATGTGTATCCGGCCGCACATACCATGCCTCGCCTTTCCCTTCGACTTGTAATAAGATTCTCCCTCGCAATCCCTGTAAGTTCTTTGGAAGAACACTTGATTGTATAGAAGCCTTTACCGGTACTGAGGGTTTGTCACCCGATTCATTCGTAGGTTCTTTTTCTTTTGCCGGTGTCTGAATAGGAGGTTGCACTATGACATCAGGAAGAGAAATCGGCATCTCAATAATAGGTGTTTCCTGTACTGGCAGTTTCTTTAACTCTTCCGCTTTTATTTGCTCTTGCGCAAGAATCTCAAGAGATTGCGCAAGAGTACTGATCAATTCTTGTGATTGAGAAAGGATGCGCAAGTGATATGTCCCGCTCTCTAGAGATGGGGGCAGAGCAATTTCGAATGTATCGAGAGTGCCGGTAAACGATCCCAATGGTTGCAATACAATATCAACGCCACCTGAGACAGGAGTTAACGCGATACGATTGGTCGGATCATAATTTCGAATAGTAATAAATATTTTCTGTGCAGTAGTAAGACTCGTCGGCTGAAAAGATTCCAGTGCGGCCTGCGGTCTCCCGAGAGCAAGCGCGCGATACGTATTGATTCTTCCCCCAAGATTACCTTGATGATCCGTAGTATTATATGCATCAATAGGATCGGCTGTTGCCTTGATGCGATCAAGAATCTCATCTACTCGCATGGTAGGATATGTCGCTTTCAGTAATCCCGCAACGCCACTCACAATCGGAGCGGCAAACGAAGTCCCGCTCTCAAGCGCGTACAATTTTCCTTCCTTATGAAATTGCGCAGGGACAGTGGTGACGAGTCGAGTACCCGGCGCAGAAATCGAAACGCAGTTACTCCCATAATTCGACCATTTCGCGATTTTATTACCATTCGTTGCTGTGTCAGTGTTATCAAGGGCCGCGGCTCCAAGCGCGCTTGTACCTCGCTTTGTATTGCACACCGGACTTTGCGGACGATTATTAAGATTAAGTCCGACGCCGGTTTCCACATCTCCATTTCCCGCAGCTGCCACTACCACAGAACCTTTATCATGAGCATACAAAATTGCTTCATCAAGTTGTGCAAAAAAACCGTTTTCACCCGTGGTGCTAAAACTCAAATTGATCACATGCGCGCCATTATCCGCAGCGTAGCGAATCGCGCGATCCACAATCCCTGAATTGGTCGTCCCCTTTGCGTCTGCAACCAGTAGCGGCATGATTTTCACATTTTTCACGATTCCCCCGATTCCTATGCCATTATCTCTCACCGCGCCAATGATTCCTGCAACAGCAGTACCATGAAATCCTTTTGGATCCAACACCGTATTGGTATCCAAAAAGTTATATCCGTGTACATCATCAATAAATCCGTTCAAGTCATCATCAATAAGATTACCTGCAATTTCTTTTGTATTTTTCCATATATTCGCTTCCAAATCAGGATGAGTAATGAGCACTCCATCATCAAGGACTGCAACTGTGACCTCTTGCGTCCCTGCAATCTGCCACGCCTCAGGCATCAAAACCTGTTCCAAATACTCCTGCTGGTAAGAAAACTCATCGTTTGAAATCCCTGCGGCGACACGATATGGTTTTGTAGATTGCAATCCATTTGAACTCTTTATGGATACTGTCTTTGTACTGCCAACAAATTGAGGCGGAGTTACAATATCTATTGATCCGTATGCCCATTGCGTAATGGTGGCAAGATACGAATCAAGATACACTTCCCCCACCCCGTCGCCGAACCCGGTTCCTTTCAATGTGATTGCTTCTCCTTTTTTCCCTGATGGCGCAGGAGTGATAGAAAAAATTTTTGGAATGATTTTATACGGAGCGCGTCCGCGTTCATCGAGCACTGATTTGATTTCACAAAATCCTTTTTCGGGAAAACATTCTTCTTTTTTGATCTGCACAAACACAAGTACGTCTCCGGAAACTGCAATCGCGGTGGGGACTTGTGCGGTAATGGAAGTGTCTGACCAGCTCCATCCCTGATGCTCGCCAAAACTATTTGCGCGGACACAGTGAGTAGTGTCATTGAAACACGCATAGCTTGTCGCCGCATCGCCAGCGCCAAAATTCTCTCCCGTAATCGTGAACGTATCGTTTACCGAAAGTTCACCAATGGAGAGTGTCGTTACTGCGTGAGCCGGCGCAGTGAAAATAACAAATGATGCGGTGAAAATCGCAATGGTTAATGGGACGCGAATGTTCATTCTTTGGTCCATTCAGTATGAAACGAGCCTGGCATATCTGTGCGCTCATAGGTATGGGCGCCAAAATAATCACGTTGGGCTTGGATCATATTTGCAGATAACACAGCCGTGCGATATGCGTCATAATACGTAAGAGAAGAGCAATGGGCTGGTATGGGTATGCCGACTCTCAATGAAGTAGAAACTACTTCTCGCAGATCCTGCTCATATTTTTTTAGTGCTTCTGAAAAATAGGGGGCAAGTACTAAATTTTGCAAGTCGGGCTTTGTCTCATACGCCTGTTTGATCTCTTCTAAAAATTGCGCTCGAATAATGCATCCACCGCGCCACAAGTATGCGATTCTGCCGTATTGAAGATCCCATCCGTATTCATTTGATGCGGCTCTGAGCAATTGAAAACCCTGAGCATACGAAAGTATTTTTGATGTATAGAGGGCATTATGGATAAGGGGGATGAACGACTCGCGAGATATATTGGTTTCTATGCCTTTCGGAGCGCCAAGCACCTTAGTGGCATTGAGCCGTTCATTTTTCAGTGCACTCAATGAACGCGCAACCGTCGCTTCAATAAGTGTAGGGATGGGTACGCCAAGTTCTAACGCATTTTGAGAAGTCCAGACTCCCGTACCTTTCTGTCCCGCTTTGTCTAAAATGAAGTCAATTAAAAATTTTTTTGTATGCGGGTCCCTTTTCTTGAGAATATCCGCCGTGATTTTAATAAGGTAGGAATCCAAAACTCCTTTGTTCCACTCTAGAAATATTTTATGTATGTCATCCGGCTGCATGCCAAGAAGTTTTTTCATCAAAAAATAACTTTCAGAAATCAACTCCATGTCTGCGTACTCGATGCCGTTGTGCACCATCTTCACATAATGCCCTGCACCATTCGGGCCAACCCAGTCACAACAAGGGATATCTTTGTTCGTGCCGACTTTTGCAGAAATCGCCTGAAAAATTTCTTTTACTTCCGGCCATGCAGATGCAGAACCCCCCGGCATAATGGAAGGGCCATGACGGGCGCCTTCCTCTCCGCCTGATACTCCTGTGCCAATATATCTTAAGCCTTTCTCTTCGATATATTTCACTCTCTTGATCGTATCCTTAAAAAAGGCATTCCCTCCATCAATAATAATATCTTCCTTATCCAAGTATGGGAGAAGTTGCTCGATCATCTCGTCGACAGCACTGCCCGCTTTTACCATGAACATGATCTTGCGAGGTTTCTTCAACAAAGAAACAAATTGTTCAAGAGAGTGTCCGCCTACGATTTTTTTCCTTTTTGCTTTTGAAGAAAGAAATTCATCTGTCTTGGATGAGGTGCGATTGTATACCGCCACGGTATATCCGCGCTCCTCCATATTTAAGACCAGATTTTCTCCCATCACTGCAAGGCCGATAAGGCCAATGTCTGCCTGTGGAGTATTCATTCCGGTTTACTTTTTTTAAGAAACAGAAGTCCGATCAAAAATAATAGTACCGCAATGATTCCGCCCACCATAATACCGCTCGATGAAGAACTGTCCTTTGGCTGCACTACTGGTGCAGGATCTTCGGCCTGAAGAGTCGGAGTCGAGCTCGTGGGGGATTCTGACTGAAACAATCCTACACTTTTTGTAAATTCGTTTGAAAATGCCTCTGCAAACGGTGCGCGTGCCGGTGTGGTAGTTGCCTGTCCAAGAGTAGTGGTAGTGCCTGGCAAAATAAAATGTTTCAGAGCAATCTTTGACGCTTGGTCGGATTTTTTCTGTGGAACAATAGGTTGGATCGGTGTAACAACAACCTTTTTGTCTGACGATTTCTGTTGAGGAGGCGTAATACCTTTATCTGTCGGAGTGAGGGGCTCCTGTTTTTTTGAAGGAGGGGAAATTGGTGAGGACAGAGATTGAGAAGGAGGTGCAACTTGTGACGGAGGGATGGGCGCAAGCGATACCGGCGGAGGACGCTTTGTGATGGTTAGCATCCGAGTGATCGAAACATTATTCCCGGGATTTTGGTCTGCCGGTTCTGTCTCAATCACAGTCATCATGACATTGTAGGTACCTTCTGTCGGAACCCAATCCACCCAAAATTCTTCCGGCACGCCATTTGCTTTGAGGGAAAAAGGCTGCGGCTTTCCCAAAAGAATCACCCCTTGATAAAACCCGACATATCCTGAGATATCCTTTCTCCCTACATTCACAATGGATCCATAAATCCTTGTTTGTTCTCCCGCGTGGATTTCCGATGGGACAAATGTGATACTGCCAACTGTTGCCGCAACATCATACTCTTGTATTGTCTGAGCATTGGCAACAAGTGGTAAAAAAATACTGACACATATGAGAAAAAAAACTTTTTGCATATGAAAAAATTATACTATACACAATGAATAAAACAAGGCGGGCGATGGGATGATGAGTGTAAAAACTCACAGCCGTCGCCCGCATACATCTTTCTCGCTCGCGTATCATTGATCCACTACCGCCCCTCATCAAACCCCCGGCCCCCGAGACGGTGCATCTGTACACAACAAATCCAAAGCCGACATATATCGGCGTTTCTCTTATAATACTCAGGGTCAGGAAAATGCCCGGGGATATCAACAGGAAAATTATTTAATTCGTACAGAGTAGCCCCTATTTTCTCTGCCCTTTGTCTCAATTTCAGGATCGCGCTCTCCTGAGGATTTCTTACGATCGTTGCGCATACATCTCCCGACCGTAAACCCTCATACTTTTCGACATCGGGGATCCTGTAAGGTACATACCACGCACCCTCAAGTTTTTCTTTGAGACGCCAAATCTCTGAGGTCACCTTTTCGCCTCGATAAACTCTTCTCCACTCAATGTGCCGAGGATCCACACCCTCGAGATCTTCGGGTGTTTTTACCTCTTTGTATTTGAGCGGATACCACCCAAATACCCAATCAAGATAATCATCCTCTGTCTTTAGCTCGTATGCTCTAAGTGAGGACATTATGTCGTTCTCAGATAAAGCAACTATTCCAAATATGTTTCGCGGCGTAAGTGCGCGATATTGTGGCAGTATAAGTACACTTGCAAATCGCTGGATCAACTGCCGACCCTCCTTTCGACATCAAAACGATGCAATTATTTTCTATTATTAACAAAAATCAAGATCTGTGTCAAAAAAAGGTAGGAATGAGAGCTATGCGCATGCATTGATGCCTGCCTGGAAATATTCCACACACTCTTTGTTATAGAGAAGATTCATAGACATGGTTTTGCTTGGACATATTGTTTGATTTTGGTAGCCCTATGGGGAATTGAACCCCAGTTTTCGCCGTGAGAGGGCGACGTCCTAGCCGCTAGACGATAGGGCCATATCTAAGATGAAATCTATTACCTTTTCCAGTACTCTTCTTGTCGAACCAATAATTCTCCTGCTCGCTGAGGTTGTGCCATAAGCTCTTCTGCGATTTTTTCAAGTCTTACATCTTGCGAGCCTTTTATCAAGATCACATCACCGCGTGCTATTTTCCCTTGCAAGTACTTCCCTGCTGAATACGCATTATCAAACTCTTCTATATTGTCAGGATTCATCCCGGCTTTTTTGGCTGATGCGGCAATATATTTCGCCTCTGCTCCTACGGTAACTAACAAATCTATTTCTTTGCTTGCAACATATTCTCCAAGCTCTCGATGTTCATGCTCGGATTGGGTTCCCAGCTCTCTCATGTCCCCCAATACAGCAATATGTTTTGCTCGTTCTTGTATTTCCCATTCCATAAGCGCGTCAATGGCTCCTCGCGCGGCACGCGGAGAAGAGTTATAAGAATCATCGATGAGGAGAGTATGCTTCACGCCTGGCAAAAGCCGCGATCTTCCGGGTGGTGCTTGGAAATGAGTGAGCCATTCAAGCATCTGAGGAAGCGGAATATGATACGAGTCTCCGACAGCAAGTGCGGCAAGGATGCACGAAAGATGTTCAATGCGAAAAATCAAAGGAAAGATGGCATCCATACTTTTATCATCAATGTTGATCACGCACCGAGTTCCTCCATAACTCTCGCTCCCTTCTTTAAATCGCAGTGTGCGCTTTATTTCATTTGCTTGCACGTTTGCATCTGGATTTAATCCAAATGTGCGTATGGAAGCAGCGAATGATTCCGTAGGCGGGAAAATCGTCGGATCATCGGCATTGAGTATTGCAATTCCATCAGAGGAAAGGTGGCGACATATTATTTTCTTTTCCTCAGAAAGTTTTTCCATTGTTTCAAATTGTTCAAGATGCACTGGGCTGATGGCAGTAAGTACGCCAATCTTGCAAGGAGCAATCGATGTAAGATATGCAATATCTCCGGGTGTATCCGCACCCATTTCAAGGACAAGAATGGAAGGATAGGTGCCATTGTGGATTAAAGTAAGTGAAAGCGCGCGAAAAAAAACTCGTACCCATCCAAACAAGGATCGAGGGATCTCTGACACACCAATAATAGTAAGAGGTACTCCGATTTCAGTATTGAAATTCTTTGGACTTGCACGCACCCGGAAATGCGCAGCCAAGACAAGAGAGATCGCTTCCTTTGTAGATGTCTTACCGACAGAACCTGTGATACCGATCACATCGGGTTTGTATTGACTAAGAATATTCCTTGCTAAAAAAGCGAGAATTTTCTGAATGAATAGACGTTTCATATAGATAAAAATCACTTATCTTCTATCTTTTCGTCCGGGGGAATCTCAAGGTATTGTACCAAGAATTGCGCAAGTTCGCCAAACAAAGGCGCGGCTGAACTCTCTGCCCATTGAACATCTCGTGGCCGATCAATTTTCACCAACATGACAAATCGAGGATCGTCCACGGGAGCAAATCCGGCAAACGAGCCGATAGTAATATGGGGGTCGTATCCGCGCCCATCTTTTTTCGGCACTTGTGCAGTGCCGGTCTTTCCCGCAACAAAATATCCTCCCACGCCTGCGTGCTTCCCATGGCCCTTGCGCACGACATTGACAAGCATACCTCCCAAAAGTGTGGCGCTTCGTTCTTTGATTACCTTCCGCACGACCTTGGGTTGCGTTTTTTTTCGCGAACCATCCGGGCGTATAATCTCGTCCACAATATACGGCTGCATGAGTGTACCGCCATTTGCCAGAGCGCCAAACGCCGTTACCATCTGTAAAGGAGTCACCGTGATTCCTTGTCCAAATGAAGATGTTGCAAGATATATTTCTCGCGATTCATTGAGCGCATTGATGTTTCCTGCAGATTCGGTATCCAACTCAATTCCCGTAAGAGATCCAAACCCAAACGCTTTTACATAAGAACGGAACCGTTCGATCCCTATCTTCTTTGCAACAAAAATCGCTCCAGTATTAAGGGACTCATTTAATACTTCCATCATAGTCTGGCGGCCATGGACTTTACGATCTGAATTTTGAATCGTAAAGCCGTTTATGATCAATTTTCCCTTATCCACATATGTGGTTGATGTATCTACGAGCCCAAGATCCAGACCAATACTCATAGTAATGGGCTTAAAAATCGAGCCAGGTTCATATGCAGTAAAAATTGCGGGAATATCGAATCTGTCTAAAGATGATTTTGCGTACTCTTGAGGATTATAATCCGGAACAGAACACATACTAAGAATTGCGCCCGTGTGAGGATCCATAATAATCACAGTTCCTCCGTCTGCACCATGTTTTCCAACCCACGCGTTGAGGCGATCACAGGTAACGAGCTGAATAGTGCGATCCACCGTAAGTACAAGACTGCTTCCATGTACTGCGTCGACAACCCTTCTCTCGCCAATAGGAATAAGCGCACCATGAGCATCAGTTTCAAGCCGCAACGAACCTTCCTTGCCTTTGAGGATATCGTCAAAATATCCTTCAAGGCCATACAGGCCGCGTTCCTTGTCCCCGTGGTATCCCACATATCCAAATATATGCCCGCCAAGGCCTTTCTCCGGAAAATAGCGATAAGGCGAACTGGTAAATCCTATCCCTTGGATACCAAGCGCTTTAATCGCTTCAACGGTTTCATCTGAAATTTTTTTCTTCAAAACTTCATATGGGTCGCCTTGTTTCATAAGGCGAGGAAGTATCTCATCTTTTTCTACGCCAAGCAGCGGCGCAATCTGCTCTGCGACTTTTTCAGGCTCCTTTATTGTTTTTGGAATTGCGTATACAGTCGCATACTCACGGTTTGTCAAGGCGGGAAATAGTCGCTCGTCTCCTTGTGCTCTTCCGAGAGCGTCGGCTACCGCGTCGTCACTTTTACGGTCATGCAAAAAAATCTCGCCGCGCGTGGGAATTAATCGCTGAAAAAATTTATGTTCTCCATCAGCTGCTGCACGATAATCCGCACTACTGATGACCTGAAGATCAAAAAGGCGAAGTATTAAAAATGCGCCGCATACAAAAATCGTAATCCGAAATATCATCAATCTGCGTTTCGGATCGTTTGAGTCGGTATGTTTTTTTTTCCTCAGTGACGAAAAAAAACGAAGGCTGTGTTTCATGCGTATGAGTATTTATTAAATCGTATGGGAAAAATCAAAATGATTCAATGAAAATGTCAAGCGTACTCAGCCCATAATAAAGACAACCAGCGAACAGAAAAGACGCTGGTTGTCCTCATGCCATAGAAATCATATGCTCCCCTATCGTGCTATGGCCACAGGATGCTCGGATGTAATATAGTCTATGCGTTCCGCGCGCACCAGATGCAACGACTCGATACGGCCCTTGAGGGCGTCAAGGCTGCTTTCTTGTGCGATCTGATGCTCAAGCTTGATATGCTCGTTTTGAAATTCCTGAATCTGTTTTTCCAGACCCTTAATCACATACCCTTTTGTCGCAAGGGTATTGATCTGTGAAAGATAAAATACGCCCATTGCCAAAACTGTCAAGAGTAACGCTGTGTTCAACGTTTTAGTCCGCTGATTCTCCTTATCCGCCTTTTTCTTTCGCACAAAGGGAGCGGTAGTAAACTTTTGTGTTACGTTTTTATAGAAGGAAGACATTGTATTGCTCGTAATTTTGCGCTTCGCGCATTGGGATTTTTTTCACATTCTTCTTTCGAAGCAGTGATTGGTTTTTTTGTAAGGATTTCTGCACGGCCTTCGATTTTTAATTGCCGAAAATAATGTTTTACGATTCGATCTTCCAGGGAGTGAAACGAGATCACCACGACTCTTGAATCCGGCCCCAGTATATCAACCGCGCTTAATAAGGATTTCTTCAGGCCCTCCAGCTCATCATTGACTACAATGCGCAGCGCCTGAAATGTTCGTGTGGCGCAATGAATACGGCCATGGCGGTAACGGCCTGGGACTGCTTTTTCTATCACTTCTACCAAATCGCCGCTTGTGAGGATTGGTTTTCGTTTTCTTGTTTCGCATATATGCCGAGCGATTGATAGTGCAAACCGTTCCTCGCCGTACTCGCGAATCACTTTTGCAAGATCGGTCTGCGAATACGAATTCACGATCTGGCGCGCATCCAATCTCTGGCTCACACTAAACCGCATATCAAGCGGTTCATTTTGTAAAAAACTAAACCCTCTTCCGCTTTTTTTGATAAGATCGGTTGAGAGGCCGAGGTCATAGAGAATCCCTGAAAACGGGATTCTCAGCCGGGAGATCATGGCAATATTTCGAAAATTCTGTCGCATGATGATCAGGCGAGAGGAAAATCGCGCAAGTTTGGCGCGTGTGTTCCGCATTGTCCTATCATCAAGCTCAAAGGCAACCACCTTCCCCCGCGGTCCATTTTGCTCCAACATCGCTTCTGTATGCCCTCCGCCGCCCAACGTCGCGTCAATGTAATTGTGATTTGGTTTTACGTCGAGGTAAAAAATCGCTTCTTGTAAAAGGACTGATTTGTGCAGGATCATAGCCTACACCCCTAACTCCCCAAGCTTTTCTGCGATATCATTGCTATCGGATTCTGTATTTGATTTATAGGTATTCCATGCTGTTTCATCCCACACTTCCAATCTGTTGTACAAACCGGCAACAACCACTTTCTTTTTGAGAGTTGCATACTGCCTCAGATAATCAGGGAGTATAATGCGTCCTTGTTTATCTATTTGCACATCCATTGCGCCGGCGAGCATAAGTCTGCTGAATGCCCGTGAATTTGCCTGACTAAACGGCAATCCTGCAAGTTTCTCTGCCAACACTCCCCACTCTTTGAGTGGATAAATAAAAAGACAATGGTCAAGCCCGCGTGTAACCACTGCTCCTTTTTCTAAATCCCCTCGAAACTTCGCAGGAACCGCGAGACGGCCCTTTGCATCAAGGGAGTGAGAGTATTCTCCGATAAACATTGCAGTATTTCCGAGCGCTCGCACACATATCGAACGGCAGCCCATGTCCGCCCTTTGCAACACGCAAGTGGAGCGTGGAACGGACATAGGCCATCATTGCCTCACTGTGGGTGAGGAAGTACGACACGACAAGCATGGAAAAATGGTTTAAAACCGTAGCGTTATGTGAGAATGGTGTATTACTTTTTTGGGATAGAGGTTATTCACAAATAACCCGACTTATCCCCACTTTTTCCCACTTTTCACCACGTAAGAACTATTATACACCACTTTCCTACTATATTCAACCATTCATCTGTGCATAAGATTGGTAATGGTAAAAAATAATTTGAGAAAATACATATTTCGTGATTAGATACCTTGAATTTACGAAACCACTAGAATGTCATCCCGAACGGAGCGCAAGCGAAGTCGAGGAATCTACGTTTACCTTATAGCCATATAGATTCCTCC
>JACQSA010000046.1 GCA_016206145.1 Candidatus Uhrbacteria bacterium | reverse complement strand
TCCTTTTAGTAAAGAGAAGGCATGATTTGACAGGTCGTTAAATTACTGACATACTTATTTCATCTTATTTTCCATGCAATCTTTAATCTGAAAAAAATCATACAGATCGTAATAAATCGTATATATATGTACGCAGTAGTGAACACAGGAGGGAAACAATATTTGGTAAAAGAAGGGGATATATTGAAAGTCGAAAAAGTCGGCGGCGAGGCAGGATCGGAATTGAAATTCGATTCTGTATTACTGACTGCATCAGAGGATGGCGCAGATGTGCAGGTAGGGACACCGTTACTTACAGGCAAAACCGTCACTGCAAAAATAATAGAGCAGGGGAGAGGCAAGAAGGTTTCCATCATTAAATTCAAGCCAAAGGTACGATATCGTAGAAAGCGAGGGCATCGGCAATTTTATACAAAACTGCAGATCCTTTCTGTTTAATATTCAACGGCTAAACCGGTTTAGCCGTTGAGCCTTATAATTCCCGCCGTGCTTTGAGTGCTTCGGCGAGCGTAATATCGTCTGCATACTCGATATCAGCGCCACGTGGAAGCCCTCTCGCAAGTTTTGTAATCTTGAGATCATACGGTTTGATAAGTTTGGAAAGATAGAGCGCAGTGCTTTCACCTTCGAGGTCAGGATTAAATCCGAGAATAATTTCCTGGATTTTTTTATTTGCGTTTCTGAGACGTTCCATGAGTTCTTTGATCCGTAGTTTATCCGGAGTCACACCGTCGAGGATATTGAGCGTTCCTCCCAGCACATGATAGAGACCGCGATAGGCCCCTGTGCGCTCAAGGGCGCGCACATCATGGCTATAAGCCACTACGCAAATCATTGACTGCTCGCGTGATGAACTTACGCAGTATGCGCACGGATTTTTTTCAGAGTAATTGCAACACACTCTACACACTGTAATCGCATCCGGCAAATTCATGATGAGTTTTGCAAAACGTATGAGTTCCTGCGATGGTTGGCGAAGCAAGTAGAATACAAAGCGTTGCGCGGATTTTTCGCCGATCCCGGGGAATTTGGCGAAAGAGTCAACAAGCTGCTGAATTGTAGAAGGGTATGACATGAATTAAAAGGGTAACTGAAATAGCGGTTCTTCTTGCTGGGTTTGCTGATCAAGACTGCGAAAGCTGACACGCTTTTCATCCCAAAAAAGTTTTACGCTTCCGGTTGGTCCGTTTCTGTGTTTTGCAACAATGATTTCAGCTGTGTGTTTCTCTTCCTCGGTAAGTTCGTCATAGCGGTAGTTTCTATCTGAAGACTTTCGATAGATAAAGATCACCACGTCCGAATCTTGTTCTATGGATCCACTTTCTCGTAAATGCGCAAGACGCGGAAGCGCAGGCTTATTCAATTCGACTGCGCGTGAGAGTTGTGAGAGTGCAACTACCGGAATACCCAGTTCGCGTGCAATGGATTTTAATCCGCGGGTAATCTCCGCAACTTCTTGCACGCGACCTTCTGGCTTTGATTTTCCCTCCATAAGCTGAAGATAATCAAGGATAATACAGTCAAGCCCATGTTCGCTTTGTAGTCGGCGGGCTTTTGCCTTGATTTCCAAAATGTTTGCCGATGCAGAATCATCAATATACATCCGCGCTTCAGAAAGAGTATTCATTGCGTGCCCGATACGCACAAAGTCATCGCTTTCTCCCCGATCAGAAAGGCGGCCTGTGCGCATTTTCCACAGATCCACCCCCGCTTCCGAACAGATTAAGCGATCTACGAGCTGTTCTTTTGACATTTCAAGACTGAATATGCCTACCGAAGCTTTGCGTTGTATTGACATTTTGCGCGCAATATCGAGAGCAAAACTTGTTTTTCCCACGCTGGGCCGCGCGGCAATCACGATAAGATCTGATTTTTGCAGGCCTGCCAGGAGGTTATCAAGACTGGAGAATCCTGTAGGAATCCCGCGCAGTTTTCCTTTCTCTTTATGAATTTCATCAATACGTTCAAATGCTTCGCCGAGTATCGTTTTGAGCGGGGTGAATACTTGCTTATTCAATTTTTGAGCAACAGCAAATACGCGCTCTTCAGCCTTATCAAGAACCTGCTCAATATCCTCATCAGTATAGGAAAGCTCGGTAATTTCCGACGCAGCTGCCTGCAAGCGACGCAAGGTTGCTTTTTTGTGTATGATGCTTGCGTAATGAACCACATTGCTTGATGTAGGCACTATCTGCGCAAGGCCGATCAGATAGCTCCGTCCTCCCACTGCTTCAAGGTTCTTTTTTTCATCCAAACGGTTCCCAAGGCTTAGTAGGTCAATAGGATCCCGCTTTTCAAATAAGTCCAGCATTGCTTCAAAAATCATGGTATGGCTGGTTTTATAAAAATCGAGCGGGGTTATGGCATCAGCGATACGGCCAATGGCATCTTTATCAATGAGAAGCGCGCCAAGCAGGGATTGTTCAGCTTCGATATTATGCGGAGGTATTTTCCCTTGCATTTCTTTATTTTGTTCCATAGTCAGATTTGATTGTCTTGAGGTAAAATCATTCTAGCTGATATTCTGATTTTATCAAGAAAGAGTTTCTATTATTCTGTGGGTAGAATGGGGATAGAATATACCCCTTGAATACTCTTTTGAATTGCGTTATAATTCTTACTGTAGAGAAATGTTTTTTGCCCAGCCATTCACACAAATAGAGTGCGCCCATAGCTCAGTCGGTAGAGCAGCAGCCTTTTAAGCTGATGGTCACAGGTTCGATCCCTGTTGGGCGCAAAATTGAATAAAAAACCCGTAAACTGCGCTAACGCCTTACACTTTATAACTCATCATCCCCATGCGTATGAGAAAAAAAGAGAATGGCTACATAGCGATCGTATACCTTCCGGGGGTAGGATCACTTGTAGCAAGATCATTGCATATTTATCGGCAGCTATTTCCACAGCTTGCCGGATTGACAGGCCTGCTTGCACTTGCAGGATTTGCGAATTTGCTACTGACTGGCTTTTTGTCTTCCCTTGTTGATGGACAAAGAGCGTTCATATTGTTTTTTGTATCAATAATCAACCTCGCAATTTTTATTATTTTCGGCTTTCTCTATAGTTATTTTTTTGCTGCAGCCTCGCATTTGATACATGAATGGTATTCACAAGGGCGTACGCTATCGATCAGGCAGGCCCTCGAGCTTTCAAGGGACCGATTTAGTGCGCTGTACTGGGTGGCAATTATATTGTCCCTCATGTTTTATGGGTCTTCATTTACAGGGATTCTGCCTATTCTCTTCGGAGTCTGGTACTATTTTAGCGTATACATTGTACTCTTCGAACCGGAAAAAGGAGCTGCGTCTCTTGCAAAAAGCAGATACCTTCTTCATGGGTTGTTTGTAAAAGTATTTGGCAGATACTCTGCAATCATTGCCGCATACACTGTTTTTTTTCTGATTCTTTACAATCTTCTACTCGGACTTCCCGGGGGGTGGGTACTTGCGTTACTCCTCTCATTCATTCTTTTGTATTTCTCTTTTCCTTTTTTCATCGCATACGGATATCTTCAATATCATGATACCTCTGCCGTTGAGCGTACCACCGCATTCGAATTTTTCAAAGGAGAAAAGGTTGCAATCGCGTGTTGGGCGGCGCTTGGTTTGGTTATTATGGTGATTGGATTATTTCTTTCCATGCTCACCGAACAGGCTCGTACGAGAGTTGTAAGCACGTTGTCTGCGCGTGCAGTAAAAATCATGTTACCCTTTCTTGCCAATTCTCAAAGCAATGTGGATAAAATATCTGATTTTCTTGGGACACTGAAAAGAGAGAAACAAGCGCCGATAGAAGCGCAACCCTTACCGCCTACAGGGTATTAGGCGCTGTCATAAAGGAAGGATAAGAAAGAATGCCGTATCGATTCTTGTATGTTATTTTTTTGATGTGCGTGGTGTGTTTCGGCACCACTCTGAGTGTGTATGCGCGTACCGTGCAAGATTCTGATGAAGACGGATTGCAAGATCATGATGAAATAAAGTATGGCACTGATAAGAATAATTCGGATAGTGATGGGGACGGATATCGAGATGGCATTGAAGCGCGTAATGGCTATTCCCCACTCAGCAAGAAAGGTGTACGCCTTAGAGTGGCGGATTCTGATCACGATGGTTTGACAGATGAAGAAGAACTTCTCTTTGGGACTGATCCGGCTAATGCAGATACAGATGAGGACGGATTTAGTGACAGGAAAGAACTTGAGAAAGGATATAATCCGCTCAGCACGGATCGAAAAAAACTTAAAAAAAGAATCGAAGTCGATATATCCGAACAGCGTCTCACGTATTATTTGGGAGATATTACCATACGGTCAACCCAAGTTTCTACTGGCAAGCAGTCAACTCCGACACCAGTAGGGGAATTTGCTATTATGAATAAGTCGCCTCGGGCATGGTCGCGGATTGCAAAATTATGGATGCCTTATTGGATGGGGTTTGCCGGAGGAAAATATGGGTTGCACGAACTTCCCGAATGGCCGGGAGGAAAAAAAGAAGGAGCAAACCATTTGGGCATTCCCGTTTCGGGAGGGTGCGTCAGATTGGGGATAGGGGAGGCAAAAAAGATATACGACTGGACATCAATCGGAACAAAGCTTATTATCAGGAAGTGATTTATATTTTATGGTTCGTACGAGAATAGCCCCATCTCCCACAGGTTTTTTCCATATCGGTACCGCACGTACCGCGCTATTTAATTATCTCTTTGCAAAAAAAAATAACGGTTCATTTATTGTCCGCATTGAAGATACAGATAAAGAACGCTCAAAGCCTGAGTTTGAACGTGATATCCTCGAAGGACTTACATGGCTTGGGATGCAATGGGATGAAGGACCTGATAAAAAAGGTGAATATGGGCCATATCATCAGAGCGAGCGTTTTGCCCTATACCGCAGGTATCTTGAGGAATTAAATAACAAATCTTTATTATATAAATGTTATTGCACAAAAGAAGAGCTTGAAGAAGAAAGGGAAATGCAAGTGCTTTCTCGACAGCCTCCGCGATATAGCGGAAAATGCAGTGCGCGTACTGCCGCAGAGCAACATGCATTAGAAAAAGAAGGACGCACTTCAACATTGCGTTTTCGGATCGAACGTAATCGTAAACTCACTATCAAGGATCATATCAGAGGAGATTTAACTTTTGACACCGACATACTCGATGATTTTATTATCGCAAAAGATTTTGATACCCCCCTATATAATTTTGCGGTTGTTATTGATGACCATTTGATGAAAATCTCGCATATCATCAGGGGCGAGGAGCATATTTCAAATGTTCCCAAGCAGGCTCTTCTTGCCGAAGCTCTGGATTTCTCCACCCCTGAATTTGCGCACCTTCCGCTAATCCTCAACCCTGATCGTACAAAACTTTCAAAACGGCAAAATAAAGTTTCACTTCTTGAATATCGGACAGATGGGTATTTGAGCGAAGCGCTTATCAATTTTATGGTTCTATTGGGATGGAATCCGGGAGGGGATAGGGAGATTTTTACGCTTGCGGAGCTTGAAGAAATATTTGATCTTACGCGAGTGAATAAATCGGGTTCTATTTTCGACACCCATAAGCTCGATTGGTTTAATGCTCACTATATTCGAGAAATGGATATATCGAAACTCACGTCATTGTGCACGCCGTATTTCATATCGGCAGGATATCTTACAGAGAAAGAAGCCTCAGCGAAGCACGAGGATGCCAAGATTGAAAAAATCGTAGATCTTGAACGTGAACGCATACACAAGATTTCGGAAATTCCGCTTCATACGTCGTATTTCTTTCTTACTGACGTTGAATACGACGATCATCTCTTGCTTTGGAAAAATACTTCTCCGCAGGCGACCCAAGAGGGCCTTCGCATTGCTGAGAAGGTACTTCTTTCTCTTGATGAGTCGGATTTCACCGCATCGAAAATTGAACAGAAATTAAAACAGGCGATCGTGGAGGGAAAGCTGAAAAATGGAGTGGTGCTTTGGCCGTTGAGAGTTTCCCTCACGGGCCTTGCCGCAAGCCCGAGCCCATTTGATGTGGCTGCCATACTTGGCAAGAAAAAAACACTTGAACGTGTTTCGCATGCCTTAAAACGAATTTCATCATTACGGCCATAACTATAGACCCTTTGCAAAATAACATTATGTATTTCTTCCGGCTCCTTTCTGCCCAATTTCACCC
>JACQSA010000045.1 GCA_016206145.1 Candidatus Uhrbacteria bacterium | reverse complement strand
TGAACACATTTTGTGTTCAATCTTATTGACCGAGAAAGATTTATATGGTATACTATTATGAAAGCGTTGCAGAAAAACAAAAATAAAAACAAAATCACATGAGACAGTATTATCCTCGAAAACAGAGTAGCATTTCGCTTGCAGTCCTTTTATGTATTGGAATTGTTACTCTTTTTTCCTTTACCGTACGTATGGTGGGGGATTTTCTTCCTAGTACCGCGACCCATCAAGTCCGGCGCACGAGCTTTCTTGGAGGCACTATAGCAGAAGCCGTATCTCTAGGCAAAGCGTCCGTGGAAAAAAAAACGTTTGATGCAAAAAAAATAATACTCAGCGATCGTGAACTTTACCTTGCGCCATTTGAGAAGAGAACCTTTGAGATTGGATACAAAAATACGGGAACAATTTCTTGGAGGCAAGGCGTGACAAACGGCAGTTCACTCACTCTTCGATCAAGCGCAAAAGCAGAAAGCTATTTTTATGATCCTTCCTGGAAGAGCGGCAACATTGTCCGCGTTTTTGGGAAAGAGGAAGATGCACAACCCGGAGAGGTTGTGTTTTTTCGTTTTATTCTTGAAGCCCCAAAGAAGGCAGGTTCTTACACCGAAAGGTTTTCGTTGTATCAGGGCAAAAAAAAACTTCCTTCTTCTGACGTCCTATTACCGATAGAAGTGCGTGGCATATCACTTGCGCGTCGTGTAGAAGAGCCGAGACACAGCGACGTCGTACTTGCATCCATGGGACAGCAGCAGTTTTTGCAGGCACAAAAATTGATCCAGAGCCATTTTTCTCTTTCATTGGAATCGGGGAGCACCACAGTATTTGAAGTGGGATACAAAAATACCGGCAAGCGTGCATGGCGTGTTGATGATATGCCAAAGGTAACACTGAGAATAAAATCACAAGGCGGGACGAGTCAATTTTTGGATCAAAGTTGGTATCAGTCCGTTATCCCGGCTGCGCTTTCGGTTGATACCCTTCCGGGTGAAATAGCGTATTTCCGTTTTTTAATTCATGCGCCCCCTCACGCAGGGATATATCGCGCAGATTTTTTTCTCTCATATGGAGAAGAGCCAATTCTTGGTTCTGATTTCTCTCTTCCCATTGAAGTGATAGGCTCACCTACTTCTTCTCAAATTGTACCTCGTCCTCAAGAAGCAACACCGGTTGATATGCAGATACCTTCTTTATCTCCTCCTCCTGCTTCAGATACGATTCTTGCTTTGGCGCCGTCGTTATCCACGCAAACCCCTTCAATCATTGATGACAAGGTTGAACAAGAGCAAAAAATCCGTATTGGGTATTTCTTTACCAAGGATCCGGTTCGTATTACATCTTCCTCTCCGTATGAGATTCGTGATGCACAGAATATTCTTCTTGCCACAGAACAAGCGGGAGCGATAAGTACTGTAACGTTTGACATGGGAGCAAAAACATATACTATTCAAACCTCTGCGGGGATACAGACACTGCAAACTCATCCACGCTTTACCGGGGTTCTTACATCGGGAGGCGATTCATTTGATCCGAATACTATTTTTGAAATAGTATCTTATTCAAACAGGCCGGCATGGAGCTCTTCAATAAATGACAATACAGTGCGGGGGGCAGTGGAAGTGCGATATTCTGAAAAGTCAGAAAAAATATGGGTCATAAACGAATTGCCACTAGAATATTATCTTCGAGGCCTTGCGGAAACTTCAAATAATTCTCCCTATGAATTTCAAAAAGCTCTCCTTATTGCCGCGCGTACGTATGCGAAGTATCATATCGATCATAGCACGAAATACGCAGGAGAATATTTTACGATACGATCGACAGACCATGACCAAGTATATCGTGGGTATGGAGCAGAGTCCCGGCTTCCCAATGTAACGAGAGCCGTGAATGAAACACGTGGCGTTATTGTGTACTATCAAGGATCGCTTGCCATCACTCCGTATTATTCGCAAAGCGATGGACGCACACGTTCGTGGGAAGAAGTATGGGCAGGCACACCAAAACCTTGGCTTGTGAGCAAAGATGATCCCCCAGGCAGGGGATTGCCGTTACTCGGCCATGGAGTTGGTATGCCGGCGCGCGGAGCGATTTCCTTGGCGCTTGAAGGAAACACATTTGAGAATATCTTGAAATACTACTATACTGGTGTGGAGCTTCGACGCCGGTATTAGACTTACATGTCACACGTATGCCTGTTCAAAAAGAATTTTCATTACGCACCATATTGCAGCTTTCTATTGATAAGGCGGCATCAGATATTCATATTATGGCCTACCGCCGTCCGATTATCCGGGTAGATGGCGTATTGATAGAAAGCCAGGAGTTTGATGTTGTAGACCCTGATCATTTCGAAAAACTCATGCTTTCAGAACTTTCACAGGCCCAGCAAGAGTTTTTGAAAAATGTTCGTGAATTGGGGTTTGTCGAACATATGCCCAGTGGGCACCGTTTCAGAGTGAATCTTTTTTGGGAAAGAGGGCATCTTGCGTTGGCCGCGCGGCTTGTGCCCGTGGTAATACCGACAATGCAGGATGTAGAACTTCCTGCTCCTGCTGTTGCATTTACTCAGCTTGATCAAGGATTGGTTTTGGTCACCGGCCAAACAGGCAATGGCAAATCAACAACACTTGCAGCAATGATCGATCATATCAATCAAGATCGCGCATTGAATATTATCACGTTTGAAGATCCGATTGAATTTCTCATACCTCCCAAAAAATCAATTGTGCGTCAACGAGAATTGGGCTCTGATATCAATTCGGTAAAAGAGAGCTTGAAATACGTGGTGCGACATGATCCTGATGTGATTGTGGTAGGGGAAATGCGAGATTCGGAAACGATCTCAATGACCATCACTCTTGCCGAAACCGGCCATTTGGTGTTTTCTACCTTGCATACGTTTGATGCGTCACAGACGATTCATCGTATCATTGATTCTTTCCCTCCTGAGCAGCAAACGCAGATTCGTTTACAGCTTGCGATGACTTTGCGAGGGATTATCTCTCAGCGTTTGATCCCGCGCGCTGCAGGCAAAGGCAGGGTGGCCGCTCGGGAGATTCTTATTAACAATGCGGCAGTTGCAAATTTGATCAGAGAGAATAAAGTAGAACAGATTCCTACGATATTGCAGACAGGCAATTCGACCGGCATGATGACCATGGATCAGCATCTCATATCGCTCTATAAAAATAAGACGATTACCAAAGAAACAGCTTGTGCACATATGTTGCATCCCGAGTTTCTAGAAAAGATGGTCTAATACGCGCCCGTAGTTCAACGGATAGAATGTCAGGCTTCGAACCTGAAGATAGGGGTTCGATTCCCTTCGGGCGCACCATTGAAAGCGGTCCGATGAGTATCGGACCGCAGGGAATCGAAGGGCGCGAATACGTGCAGCGCCCAGGACCCTGAGTCGGACGCGATGGGGGTTCCCTTCGGGCGCACCATTGAAAGCGGTCCGATGAGTATCGGACCGCAGGGA
>JACQSA010000044.1 GCA_016206145.1 Candidatus Uhrbacteria bacterium | reverse complement strand
TCACTATTGTGCTTGTTGTCATACTTGTCGTCAGCGGGTGGTATGGATATACAGCATGGGAAGAAGGAAAGACGTTAGAAAGAATTGTTTCCGCAGACCCGGGCAAGAAAGAATTTGTAGATTTCTTGAAGCGCGACCAGCGAGAGTTAAAAAAGAATCTTTCTTCCAATGACAGGATCACTTATACCATAGACCTTGGATTGCAGTGGTATGTGGTCGGGGAATATAGCCGCGCGATTCATTGGTGGGAGAAAGGATTGCGCATGAAACGTGATAATGAGATCGGATGGTATAATCTTGGTAATGCGTATCGGCGGCTGAAAAATCTGAAAAAAGCAGAAGAAGCCTATTTGACATCTATAGAGTATGCAAAGACAGGAGAGCTTAATGGATGCCTTGCGCTTGGGGAACTTTATCGCAATGATTATATCGAGAAGCGCGCAGAAGAGCCTGTGGTATATCAAAAGTGTTTAGAGAAAAGTCCGGACAATCGGGATCTTATCGCCCGTCTTGGGGTGTATTATCGAGATCAAGGAGATAAAGCAAAAGCAATACAGTATTTTGACCAACTTTTTCGGCTCGAACCGACAGTGGATGTAAGCGAAGAATTGAGAAAATTACGGTTGTAGAGAATAGGGTAGGGTGTGGAAAACTTTAATTGACAAGAATGTGCTGTGGTTGATAGAGTACACCTATTCAATTGTAGCCATTCCAAGCAGGAGTGAAGAATCCTGAAATAATAGCGGGATTGATGCGGTCGCTTCACTTCCTTTCGTTATGGTAAGTTATTAACTTAATGTAATTGAGTCTATGCAAAATGCAAAGCAGACACTTCTTGGCCTTGTGGCTTTGGTAGTTGTCGTCGCAGTAGTTGTGGGATTTCTGGGTATGCAAAAAAACGCTGAATTTCGAAACACGTATTCAGTAGTATATCTCTCAAGCGGAGAGATCTATGTGGCGAAAATTTCAGTATTCCCAAAACTTGTAATGGAAGATCCTTATCTTCTCGTTCTTGTGCAGGATGCAAAAAAGAACAATAATTTCCAATTGACCCCGATCAGCGAATCAGTCTGGGCGCCAAAGAAACTTTTTCTCGAACGCAGTCAGGTTCTTTACTACGGCCCTTTACGGGATGACAGTAAAGTCCTTGAAACTCTCAGAAACGCAGGAAAGTAAGTATTGATATTTACACCATACAGAAACACTCCGATTTTTAGTCGGAGTGTTTCTGTATCAACTCGCAAGCTCTTTGAGTTTTGTTTTTAGTGCTGTGTGATCATTAAAATATTGATCGAGCGTGTCAACGTGTGCAAACAATGTTTCGCCATCTACAGTACCCCCATCTTTTATTTTTACTATCTTTGAATATTCAGTCTGAATGACTGCGTCTATTTCTGTAATGAGTTCTTCTGTAAATTTTTCACCGGGGCGAGGATTTGTAAATACGATTGGGATGTCTTGGTCAGGTTCAAACCCTGAAAGCCTTATGAGTTCTTGCGCAAGAGTGAGGATCTTTACCGGTTTTCCCATATCAAGCACAAAAATTTCTCCGCCATTGCCAATGGCGCCAGCCTGCAAAACTAAAAGGCACGCCTCTTCTGTCAGCATAAAATAACGCTCCATTTCCGGATGAGTCACTTGTACCGGACCGCCTTTGCGGATTTGTTCTTTAAAAATGGGAATGACACTGCCGCGGCTGTCTAAGACATTGCCAAAACGTACACAAATACATCTTGTATATTTTATTTTGTCGCATGCTTGAAACATTTTTTCTCCAATGCGTTTTGTCATACCCATTACTGAAGAAGGATTGACCGCTTTATCGGTAGAAATGAGGACTACTTTCTCAGCAAGATTTCGCACCGCCGCTTCCAGGATGATGCGCGTTCCAAACACATTATTTTTTACTGCCTCGTCCGGGTGTTGTTCCATCAGGGGCACATGCTTAAACGCCGCGGCATGAAACACAAGGTGCGGTCGGAAGGTTTTGAAAAGCGACTCGATTTTTTGGGCATCTCGGATATTGACCACGAGTTGTTGGATCGGCAGGGAGGGGAATTTATTTTGCAATTCTCCTCCGATATGAAACATCCGCGTTTCATCGTTGTCGAGCAGTAGCAAGTGTTCTGGCTGAAAACGGGCGATTTGTCGTGACAGTTCTGATCCGATTGATCCGGCTGCGCCTGTGATAAGCACGGTTTTTTTATTCACTAATTCTTTAATTCGTTCTTCATCAGCAATCACCGGCTCTCGGCCGAGCAAGTCCTCCACATGGACTTCTTGCAGGCTTTGCAAAGTGATTTCATCACTCATCAGTTCTGCCATTGATGGCACGATTTTTATTTTTTTAATCCCTGCCTCTCTTCCACGCTCCACTGTGTGCTTTATAATCGTCGAACCGGCAGAAGGCAACGCCACGATCATGCGCTCAATCATATTTGTTTTTACGCACCCCCCGATATCTTCAAGTCGGCCAAGAATAGGGATGCCGTATATGATGCGACCCTTTTTATTTTGATCGTCATCAATAAATCCTACGGGTGCATAGGGGCTATCGGGGTTTTCCCGGATGCTTCTGAGGATTTGTACGCCCGCATCTCCCGCGCCTACAATGAGCGTACGTTCTTTTTTTCCATCATATTTTCCACGGATGATTTCACGAAATATCCGTTTTCCAAACCGTAAAAAACTGGTGAGGAGGAAAATAAGAATAAAACTCAGAAGGAGCGCTGATCGGGGGAATCCAGAAAACAAAGGAGTTTCGCGCAAGAGAAAAAGAAGCAAACCGACGCATAAAAACGCAAGAAGGTTTGCTCGTGCGATGTGTATGAGTTCATCCGTGCTTACGTAGGAAAAAGAAAACGCATAAAGTTTCAGATATACAAAGAGGGGGATTGCCACGGCGAGTGTCAGAACAGTAAATGCCACCGCGTTTGCAATATGCTCGGACGGCACGAATCCTTCAAAGCGCAAAAGAAACGCAATCCATACGCTTCCGATAATCACAAGCGCATCAAGCACAGCGAGAATGATGAGCCTGAGGAGGGGATTACCGGTAAAAAGCCTAACAAGAAAGTTCATTATGTGGCGGGCCTTAAGTAAAATGCTTGTATGGCCCGCACCACTGTGTGGACGTCTTCGTGTGTAAGCTCAGGATACATCGGCAGCGAGATTACTTCTTTGCAGATTTTTTCTGTGTGTGCAAGCGTGTTGCATTCTCCCTCAGAAGATATGAGGCGCGGTATACCATACTCACTATTAATCTTCGGATCAGTAAACACAGGTTCTGTGTAGGTCGGCACAGGCCATGAGACAAGAGTTTCAATGCCTTGCTCATCAAGATATTTTTTAAGCTCATCCCGCCGCTCTGCGCGAATTACATAATTTGTATAGATATCTGAAAAACGGTCGTCAGCAAAATGCGGAGTGCGCACTTGAGGTATATCCGCAAGTCCTACCCGATACAATTCTGCAAGCTCTTTTCTACGGGCGAGCCAAGAGGGAAAATATTTCATTTTTACATTCAGGAGTGCGGCGTGAAGATTATCCATCAGAAGATTATGACCGTGATAATAAAAGTGTCGTCGTTCCCGATCTTCTCCGTTGTAGCGCATCAAGCGTACTTTTGCCGCTACCGCGTCGTCATTGGTTACAAGCATTCCGTTATTGCCCCACCCGCCAAGCGCCTTTGCCCAGTACAAGCTGAAACATCCCGCATTACCAAACGAGCCGGCTTTTTTTACCGTGCCATCAGAACCCTTCAAGGATGCTCCGAGAGCTTGCGCCGCATCTTCCACCACAAGAAGTCCCTTTCGTTTTGCAATATCCATAATTACCTCCATGTCGCAGAGTCGGCCGTTCAGATGTACTGGCTCTATCGCGCTAGTTTTTGGGGTAAGGGCTTTTTCAATGAGCTTTACATCCATATTGAAATCTTGCCCCACATCAAGCAGTACAGGTGTTGCTCCTGCAAGGTACACGCATGAAATACTTGCGATAAATGTATGTGCAACAGTAAGCACTTCATCGCCAGATTTGACTCCTGCGGCCCGTAGACCCAGGTATACTGCAGACGTGCCTGAATTGACTCCGATCGCATATTTCGTCCCTACGAAATCCGCAAAGTTTTTTTCAAGTTCTGTAAGGTCCTTTTGCATGACAATAGCGCCTCGAGAAAGCACATCATCAAATGCGGCAATAAATTCTTCTTTATGATCTTGATACTGTTTTTGAGGGTTTACAAAACGTACTTTTTGCATAAAAGGTCTTTATTTATATAAAAAAAACTATCATAAAAGGATATGGTTCGTCAATGATATCTCGAATGTTTTTTTGCCACTGGTGCAAAAATGAGATACATCAGTAACACCCCCTGTCGTGCCAAAACTGGTACAATAGAGGGAAGCACGTTAATAATGTATCTCATCTATACATACAGCATATCATACCCCTGAGAAATTGCGCTTTGAAGATTTTTTCAAACACTTTCCTCACTACCGCATAATCGCTCGGTTGTCGAGTTATTATGAATAGCGATTTGTTTTGTAATCGACAGATGTCAGAAATTTTTTTCTATCCAGCTGCGGAGTCTTTGGAATCCTTCGGCAATATTTTCTGGATGTCCCGCAAACGAAAATCGTACATGGCCTTCGCCGGTAGGGCCGAATGCAGCGCCTGGAATCACAATAACATGCGCTTCGTTCAGGATTCGCAAAGCAAGATCAAATGAATCTTGGAATTTTTGATGTGTTGCTTTTGCAAGGATATAGTAGGAGCCCATTGGCTTTTGATACTCAAAAAAATTTGATATTGTATCGAGTTCTACGCACATCATGGATCGATTTTCTGAAAGTTTTTGCGAAAATCTTTTCACGCTCTCATCTGATCCTTTGAGCGCAGCGATCGCGCCTTTTTGCGAAATCGCTGGTGCGCAGATAGTGAGCGCGTCGTGTACTTTTAGCATGTGATCAATAATGCCTTCATCAGCATACGCAAATCCCACTCGATAGCCCGTCATTGCGTATTTTTTTGAAAAACTTCCACACAGTATTACTCGATCGCGGATATCCTTAAAGGAGGCAGGGGATGTGTGGGGAGTGCCATCATACGTAAGAAAGTCGTAGGTCTCGTCAGTGACAATAATAAGGTCGTGTCGTTTTGCAAGATCGGCAATATCGCGCAACTCTTGTTCGCCAAATACTGCACCTGTCGGGTTTGATGGATTCGAAAAAAGAATTGCCCGCGTTTTTGAAGTGATATATTTTTCACATTCATCTATATCAAGACGCCAGCCTTCTGCTTCTTTGAGAGGCACATGCACCGGCACTCCGCCGAATTGAATGACTTGCTCGATATGAGATGCAAAACAAGGAGAGGGGAGAAGTACTTCATCGCCAGGATCAATGATCGATCTCAGAGCGCAGGCAACAGCTTCTTGGCAGCCGGCAGTCACCATGATTTCTTTTTTTGGCACGATGTGCACGATGTTTCGAGATGTTTCGAGATGTTTTGCGAGAAGTACTCGCAGTTCGGTCATGCCCGGTTCGAGGGTATATTTTGCCGTTTCAAGTTCTTCAAGGGCTTGGCGAAGCGCTTGTTTTATGTGTTCGGGTGTATCAAAATAGGGGATACCCTGGCCAAAAGAAATTACTTTCCCTCCGCCTATCTCGTCTTCAAGGAGATCTGCCAAGATCGACATTTCTTTGATTGGCGAAATGACGATTTTTTGAACCGTCTGCGAAATGTTTTTTGCGCGAAATGTTTTTCCGCTTACGGCGATTGCCGAACGAGAGTTCATATCATTTTCTTACCACTAATATGAACTCCTCTATAGAAATCCCTGCTTGTTTGAGAATTGACACAATTGTTGGCTTGGCAAGATCGCGAGAGTGCATAGGAACGGTTATCTTAATATTTTTGTTTATTCCATGAAGGAGATGGATGTGACTGCCTCGTTGTCGTACGATAACAAAACCCATTCTTTGGAGAATGGGTATCAGTTTTCGAGCTGTGATAATAGGAATATAGCTCATGCAACAACTTGTTTGATCCTTTGTCTGTGTTTCATGGGTTCAAAAATATGAAGTTCAGCCAACCCTTCTTCAATGAGGCATTCGCAATGGAGCTCAATCGCTTCGCGAGCCATTGCGCGAGCTTCTTTCATTGTATCTCCGCATGTGACTACTCCACGGATCTTTGACACAGTGACGGTATACCCGCGTTCCGGGTGATTTGATTCGAAGAGGCACTCAAATTCCCCATATATCGTTGATACCTGCACTTTTTTTCTCAGAGGTTTTTTCATATTTTTAGTATTATAGCAGCCATTATCCTTTCGTCAACGATCGTATTTTTTCTATTATGTCCTTCAGTTTGAGATAGTACGCATCTTCAAGGGTGCGGCTCATCGGTGCAGGAGTATCCGGCAGAGTAATGCGTTGTATCGGGGCTTTAAGAAAGGAAAAACATTCCTCCGCTACACGCGCAACGATTTCACCGGCAACACCTCCAGTTTTCCAAGCGCTCTCAATTACTGCAAGTCGACCCGTTTTTTTTACAGAAGAAAAAATAAGATCCTCGTCTAATGGCTTGAGAGTCCGCGGGTCGATGACTTCACACGAGATCCCTTCTTTTTCGAGCGTTTGCCCTGCTTCGAGTGCAAGAGGACCCATTGCTGAGATCGCAACGACAGTGATGTCTATTCCCTGTTTACGGATTTCTCCTTTTCCAATGGGAATCGAGTAGTATTCTTGGGGGACATGATCTTCCATTCCATAGAGATCACGGTCATCAATAAATACAACTGGGTTTGGGTCTTCTATCGCCGCGATCATAAGCCCCTTTGCATCATACGGAGTTGCCGGCATCACGACTTTGAGCCCTGGAATATGCGCAAACAACGCTTGTAGCGCCTGCGAATGCTGTGCAGCTTGTTCTCCATGACGATTGATAATACCCCAAAATACAACCGGCACAGACGATTTGCCCCCAAACATATAATGCCAATTTGCTGCTTCATTGATAATCGGGTCCATAGCATACATCATAAAATCTACACGAGGATGAACCACGATTGTTTTCATGCCTACGACAGCCGCTCCGACCGCAACGCCCGTTATCCCGTTTTCTGATACAGGCGTGTCGATGACGCGGTCTTGTCCAAAGGTTTCGATAAGATCTTTGCATGTATTTCCTACATACCACGGACTTTTTACGCCTTGGCCTATAAGGATCACAGATGGGTCTTTTTCCATCATTTGTTTAAGCGCCTCATTGATGGCAAGGCTGTATGTGAGAGGTCTATTTTCTAAAGACATATCGTGTAAGTTCTAAAGGATCCGGATATGGGCTTGCTTTTGCAAATTGATGTGCTTGGGTAACTTGGTTCTCTATGGCCGAATGTATTTGCGCAAACTCACCTTCATTAATAGAGAAGGTTTCTTTTAGATATTCGGCAAGTCGTGGAATTGGGTCGCGCGTTTTCCATTCATCTATTTCTTCCTGTGGCCTGATATCTTGGTGGGATCCTTGAATATTATCATCAGGGCCGACATGCCCTCGGAAGCGATAGGTACGGCATTCAAGAAATGCCGGACACCCACCGTTTCTGATTGTTTCACTCAGATTTTTTGCCGTTTCATACACCCCTACAACATCGTTCCCATCAATACTGAAGCTTGGTATTCCAAAGGGTGTACTGATCGTATGTACCGTATCATCTGGCCTGCACTCTCGAATCGGCATATGAGTAGAATAGTAATTATTCTCACATACAAAAAGAATGGGTAACTTTTTTAGGGATGCAAAATTCATTGCCTCATAGAGCACTCCTTCTCCTGCCGCGCCATCACCAAAAAAACTGACGGCAATTGTTTTGTCTTTTCGTATTTTTGCCGCAAGCGCTGCTCCTACAGCAAGTGAGATTGTTCCCGCAACGATCGGTACCGACGCAAGATAGCCTTTGTCAGTGATGAGTACATGCATGGAGCCACCACGCCCTCTTGAGCATCCTTTCTCTTTTCCATATATCTCTGCTACGAGTGCATTGAGATCTCCGCCCTTAGCCAGATAGTGTCCGTGGGAGCGATGAGTGCCAAATATCATGTCGTTCTTTTCCAAAGCCGCACACACTCCAGCAGCAATAGCTTCCTGTCCCGAAGAAAGATGCACAGGGCATCGTATTTCTCCTGAATGAATACCCGGCACAAAACTCTCCTCACAGGTTCTAATGAGGAACATTGTGCGATACAGAGTAAGGAGAAAATCTTTAGAGTGCATGATGGGTGAAGATATTAACGGAAGATTTTTACTGCGGTTTGCAAGATGAGTGTTATGTCGAGAAAGAAAGATCGTTCTTGCACATATTTGATCTGTAATCGTTTTTTTTCTGGCCAGATCTTTTCTTGATATGCTTTTTCTGGATCTGCTGCCCCTCGTAAGATTTCTGCTTCATTAAAATTCCATAATGAGGCATAGTCTGTGATCCCGGGCCGCACAGAGAGGATAAGTTTTTTCTCTTCATCGGTCAACAGATTGATATAAAAGGGAACTTCCGGTCGGGGCCCTACGAAACTCATTGTCCCGCGAAATACGTCAATCAATTGAGGGAGTTCGTCAAGTTTCCATTTTCGTAAGAATATGCCTATGGGAGTAAAACGGGGGTCATCTCCTGCTGTGGAGGGCCCTCCGATTTTATCCGCATTGACTACCATGGAACGAAATTTGAACATGCGGAATGGTTTGCCGTTCCTGCCTACGCGCACGCCACGATAAAAAACAGAGCCGCCATCAGTGAGTTTGATTAGGATTGAGACAATAAGAAGAATCGGCCAAATGAGAAGCAGACCAAAAAGAGAGAACATAATATCGAAAAGACGTTTCATACTATTTTCATTATACCACCCCCTTCGGGTATCTG
>JACQSA010000042.1 GCA_016206145.1 Candidatus Uhrbacteria bacterium | reverse complement strand
TTACTCAATTAACCGAGGTGAAAGCGGAGGTACTGAGTGTCTAAAAAATGGGTACTTGACAAACTCTCTCTCTCTCTCTGCAATAGGGTGGGTTAATAACGCCAGCGTATCCCCCACTATTCGTATTACCACTCCAGGGTACCGCCCCTCAGGTATACTCGGGGTAATTCAATTACCATTCTAAGGTTCCGCCAGTGGAATACTCAGTCACACGAGTCTCGAAAAAATTCTTTTCTTTTGAAAGGTCGATTGCTTCGGACATCCAGGGAAACGGATTCTGGCTTCCATATTGCACGGGAAGGCCGATACGGACCAAACGTCGATCTGCTATGTATTGAATATACTCTTTAAAATTATCCGCGTTCATGCCGAAGATTCCTCGAGGAAACACATCGCGAGCAAAGGTATACTCAAGCTCTGTACCTTTGCGGATGAGTTGTGCAAGATGATTTTGAAACGCGGGCGTCCAAATCTCGGGTTGTTCTTCTTTGATCGTATTGATAAGATTGATTCCGAAATTAAGATGTTGGGATTCATCTCGCATGATGTACTGGATCTGCTCGGCGGACCCCACCATTTTATTCTGTCGCTGGAATCCAAACATTACGGCAAAAGAAGAGTAAAAGAAAATCCCTTCCATGATAATTGAGAACACGACTATATTTTCGACAAACTTCTGGTCTGCTTCAAGTGTCCCTGTTTTAAAATCAGGATCAAAAATCCCTTCATTAAAGCTCAGAATAAATTCGTCTTTATTATAAATCGCGTCTACCTCTCGATACATATTGAAAATCTCGCCCTCATCAAGACCGAGGCTCTCCACGATGTATTGATAGGAATGTGTGTGAATTGCTTCTTCATACGCCTGGCGCAAAAGATACATGCGGCATTCAGGAGACGTGATATGGCGATACATGGCGATAACGATATTGTTTGCAGCAATAGAATCCCCTGTTGTAAAAAATCCAAGAACTACTTTAAATGCCTGACGCTCTTCATCAGACAATACGCCCTTTGCTTTCCACTGTTCAATATCGTTTTGCATGGTGATCTCTGTGGGAAGCCAATGATTTGAATTACCGACATTATATGCAGTCCACGCAAATGTGTGCTTCATGGGATACAGCTGAATAACGTCAGCGTCATAACCATTGATAATGCGGCGTTTGTTGATATTCACGCGCTGGGATGTTTTCTGAATTGGCACAGAGGGAAGATATTATGTATTATTGGCACGCTTCACATTCGGGATCATTGATCTTGCACAACGGTATCGGTTGTGAGGACGAAATTGTCGTGGCAACTGCGGCAGCTACAGATACGCTTGTGAAGGATTCCGCTGATGAAGACTGAACAGAATTTACATTCAGCGCAATCGCCGGTTCGCGTTGCTGAGGCTGCGTACTTGTATTACGCACATGAGTTGATCCGTATTCTGCCGCATTGACTGTTGATTTCTCCACCTGTGAAGCGGCAAGTGTTCTAAGATAATAGGTGGTCTTTAGTCCGATCTGCCATGCATAGAGGTAGGTGTCGGAAAGTTTTTTTCCAGAAGCTCCGTGAAAAAACACATTCAATGATTGGCTCTGGTCAATCCATTTTCCTCGATATGCTGCGGTTTTAATGATCCATACTGGATCTATCTCAAACACCTCTTTATATTTTTCTCTCAAGTGCTGGGGAATTTCATGAATTTCCTGAATATTTCCGTCATGATACTTCACTTTACCCAGCATCTCGTAGTCCCATAGATTCAACGCTTTGAGATCCTCGATCAAGTACGGATTCACTACGGTAAAATCACCGCTCATGTTTGATTTTACGTAAATATTTTTGTAAATGGGCTCAATAGAGGGAACCGTGCCTGCGATATTTGAGATAGTAGCGGTAGGAGCGATCGCAAGGCAATTGGAATTTCTCATTCCGTAACGGCGAACTGATTCGCGCACTACGCTCCAATCCAAAATGCCTGTGCGTGGCGTATCAATGGATTCACCGCGTTCTTGCTCAAGTAGCGAAATCGTGTCTACCGGAAAAATCCCTCGATCCCATTTCGATCCTGTATAGGTTTCATACGTGCCTCTTTCGCGCGCCAATTGGCTCGACGCAAGGATCGCATGGTACGCGACGATCTCCATGCTTTCGTCAGCGAATCGAACAGATTCGTCTGAATCGAATTGGATTCCTTTGAGGTAAAGCGCATCTTGAAATCCCATAATCCCCAATCCTACCGGACGATGGCGGATATTCGATGTTCGCGCTTCTTTTGTCGGATAAAAATTCACGTTAATGACATTGTCGAGCATGTGCATGGCAATAGGAACGGTTTGAGAAAGAAGCTGGCTGTCGAGTTCGCCATTCTTCATGTGGCGCGCAAAATTCACTGACCCGAGATTGCAGACTGCGGTTTCATCTTCCGAAGTATTCAGGGTAATCTCGGTGCAGAGATTTGAAGAGTGGACGATGCCGACATGATCCTGAGGTGAACGCACATTGCATACATCTTTAAAGGTAAGCCATGGATGGCCGGTTTCATAGAGCATCGAGAGCATCTTCTTCCACAGATCGCGAGCTTTGATAGTTTTTGTCAATTGAAAGGCTCCTTCACGCGCCATCTGCTCATATTTTATATAGCGCTCTTCAAAACGCTTACCGTACACATGATGTAGGTCAGGCACGTCGTGGGGAGAAAAAAGCGTCCATTCGCCGTCCGCACGCACGCGCTTCATGAAAAGATCCGGGATCCAGTTTGCGGTATTGATATCGTGGGTGCGACGTCGTTCATCTCCGGTATTTTTGCGAAGCTCGAGATAGTCTTCGATATCATGGTGCCATGTCTCAAGATAGACACAGGCAGCTCCTCTGCGACGGCCGCTTCGATTGATGGCATGCGTTGCGTCGTTCGATACTTTTAAAAACGGAACAACCCCCTGGCTCTCGACGCCAATGCCTTCGATAAGGGCGCCTGTTGCTCGTACATTAGTCCAATCAGTACCAATACCGCCTGACCATTTTGAAAGCTGGGCATTATCTCCAATCACCTTAAAAATATGGTCCAAAGAATCTTTTACGGTGTTGAGGTAGCAGGAAGAGAGTTGAGGATGAAGTGAACCCGCATGGAAAAGGGTTGGCGTGGAAGGAACATAACGCAAAGTAGAAGTTACTTCATAAAACTCGCGCACCCATGTTGTTTTTTCTTTTTCATTGATTGCAAGACCCATTGCCACGCGCATCCAAAATGCCTGAGGAGTTTCAAGAACTTGTTTTGCATACGGATCGCGCAAGAAGTATCGATCATAGAGAACCTGGGTACCAAGATACATCAGGAGATTATCCCGTTCCGGCACGAGCATGCGGCTGATTTCATCAAGATCGAATGTGAGAAGGCGCGGATCAAGGCGTCCGATCTCTACGCCTCTTTTCACATTGTGCATAAACGCCTCGCGATATTGTTCCTCAAGTCGGCGTACATCAAACCGATCGTATCCGATCACCTCTTGATAGAGCGAATGAAGCAACAAACGGGATGCGAGGTGCGAATACGCTGGATCCATTTCGATCATAGCACGTGATGCCATGATAAGAGCGTGAAAGACTTCTTGAGTCTTGACTCCGTCATAAACCTCATTGCGGCATTGCTGCGCCAAAACTTTTACATCAATGGTAGTTTCAAATCCAATAATGAAATACCGGATACATCGTTCGATTTTTTCAAGAAAGAAAGGTTCTTGCACGCCGGAACGTTTTTTTACGACAAGTTCGTTGCGCTCAATTTTTTCTAAAAATTCCTGCTGTTTTTGCACCCGTTGTTTGGTATGCTCATAGCGATAAATAATGTATGCGCGCGCGACATCAAAATAGCCACGCTCCGCAATCTTGTGCTCCACAATATCCTGCACGTCTTCCACACTTGGAGTACGGCCATCGCGAAACCGTTCTTCCATGAGCGCAACGACTTCATCAGAAAGCGTAGAAAAAAAATGAGAATCAACAATGATGCCTATCGCATTAAATGCCTTTTGCACTGCGCGGTCAATGCGATCACGATCGAATTCAACAACCGAACCGTTGCGCTTTTTGATCCTGCTGATAGGCATAGATGTGATAATAATTGGTGAGCATAAGGGATGAATGGGGCGACAAAAAAACGGATCCTATGATCTATTCGATGGATGTCCGTTTTTAGGGAGAACGTCTTGTATGCGTTTCGTTCGAAACTAGTTTTGCGCGGACTGGTATCGTATCAATATTCTGGGGAGCTGTAAAGAAGGTTTTTTGTGGATATCTTAGACTGTAGGGGCCTTTGCGTGAAGTATGCACAGATCCCCGTGAAGCTTGTAGTACTCATATGCGGAGGTGGCAGCCACTGCACCCATGGCAGCTGCCGTAATGTCTTGTTTGAAGCCTTCAAAAAGATTGAAAATGTCTCCTGCCACAAATGCGCCGGGAATATTGGTGCGCATCATAGCATCGGCCTTGGCATATTTACGTTCATCAAGCTCGATTCCTACCATAGTAATAAGCTCACTCCGGGGAATGAGGCCGACCTCGATAAAAAGCCCGTCAACGGCTAAATCGGTTGAGCCATTAAATGGTTTGGAAAGCACGACTTTTTCGAATTTCTCTTTGCCGTGAATCTCTTTGACTTCTGTTTGAAAAATGACTTCAATTTTGTCTCCAAGCTTCTGCATGCGCTCGTAATTGATAGGCTCTGTGGCGATCTTATTTCCACGAACGATAATGTATATCTTCTTAGCAAATTCTGCTGCCAAATTTACTCCTTTTATCGAAGAATCTCCTCCCCCTACCACAGCAATAGTTTTATCCTTATATAAAGGGCCGTCGCATGTCACGCAATAGTGGACGCCCTTGGCGGTCAGTTCTTTTTCATTTGGCAGTCCCAATCTGCGGTGTTCAGTACCCGTGGCAATAATGACCGTATTCGCAAAGTATTCTTTCCCATTCTGAGTTTTGAGGGTAAAACACCCGCTGCCTTCTTTTTTAAGCTCAGAAACACGGCCTTCCTGTATTTCTCCTCCAAGCTCAGCAACCTGCGCTCTCATATTCATCATGAGGTCAAATCCGTCAATCTTGCGATACCCGGGATAGTTTTCTATTGGTCCCGCAATAGTTGTATAGCCTCCAAATGCGTCGCCAATCACAAGGGTACGCATGCGATACCGTCCCGCATAAATAGCTGCCGAAAGGCCTGCTGCGCCAGAACCTACAATAATGAGATCGTAAACCATAAATAATGTTCACCTACACCTCGTCGTGGCAACACTTGCAACCAGCGCCGCCCTGGTTCATGCAACACTTTGCCTCTTCTTTGCCTTGTTCCTTCTCTTCACAACATGTGTTCCCTGCCGCACAGCATTCTCCCTGGCAGCATTCTCCTTCTTGACAGACACCGCCTTCACAGGAAGCGCATGTTTTTTTGTCATCGTGCATAGATTTTATTATTATGACTTATGCTAACCCTAAAAGTTGGGCGAGTTTCGGCTTATCAAAACCTACAATCAATGTCCCGTCTACATCAATCACGGGAACGCCAAGTTGACCGCTCTTTTTAATCATATCGTCTCTAGCAACAGCATCCACACTGACGTCTTTCTCAGTGTATGCGACATTATTTTCAGTAAAATATGCTTTTGCCATCTTGCAATACCCACAGGTGGGGGTGGAATAAATCGTCACTTGCGCCATAGAAGTGTATTCTTAGTATTTAGTCTCTGTATTATATTCACTCTGCCGAGAATTGCAAAGGGGATAAAACAATTCAATATCTGATATACTACCCACATATGAATATACTGCCTTATACAAGAAAAACAATTGAGGAGGTTTCTTCTGAAAATCATGTCGTGATTGCGGATGGGCTCACTGTTCATGAAGCGCAAGAACGAGGTATACAAAGCGGGAAGAATACGTTTTCAGAGAAGAATGGGGTATGGCATACTATCCTTGCACGCCAACTAAAGTCGTCGTTTATCTACTTGCTTGCCTGCGCCGCGCTTGTGGCATTTGCCCTGGGAGAGCGATGGGATGCAATCATGATTTTTCTTTTTGTCGCGATCAACGCATCAATCGGCTTTTATCAAGAATACCGATCCGAACAAACCCTCAAACTGTTAACGCATTATCTCGTGCCGCAAACCAAGGTACGGAGGGATGGAAAAGAGCAAATGATTGAGAGTAAGGAATTGGTGGTCGGAGATATTGTGATTCTCAGCGCAGGCGACCACATCCCTGCTGATATTCGATTTGCTCAAAGCACGGACTTAATGATTGACGAATCAGCGCTCACCGGAGAGTCGGCGCCAAGTGCAAAATCTGCAGATTCCCTTCCGATAGAAGCCCGACAGATTTTTGAAGCGAATAATATCGGATTTGCGGGAACATCTGTAGCGAGTGGATGGACAATCGGCATTGTAATTGCAGTCGGGACAAATACTACAATGGGTGGCATTGCGCGGCTTGTGCGCCAAACCAACCATACAAGCAGTTTTGAAAGAGGAATGAATCAATTTAGCGCATTTATTCTCCGACTTATTCTGGTTACGATTGTTATAATTCTTACTGCAAATATACTGATCAAAGGCGACACTGTACATGTTTTTGATCTTATCCTGTTTTCTATAGCTCTTGCGGTCAGTGTAATTCCTGAAGCGCTGCCGATAGTCACTACGTTCTGCCTTGCACGTGGGGCACGGCGGCTTGTGAAACAAAAAGTCATCATAAAACGGCTTTCAGCAATCGAAGATCTTGGAAGCATTGATATCCTCTGCACCGATAAGACAGGGACATTGACGGAAAACCGTCTGGCAGTAGATACAGTGTATGGCACTATTGAGGAAGTGCTAAGTGCAGCCGCGCTTGGGTCGCCCACCTTTCTAAAAAAAATGAATCATTCAAACAACTCATTTGATCACGCAATCCTTGCAAAAATTCCTCCAAAAGACCGCGAACGTATTACCTCATGCCGCCATATCAATGAACTGCCATTCGATCCTGTGCGGCGGAGAAATAGTATGCTCGTCGAATGTGAGGGAAAAGTCCGCTTTATCGTACGTGGGGCAATAGAGTCTGTTCTCCCATTATGCGAAGAAGAGGTTCTCAAAAATCAAGTATTGCATGCGTGGATACAAGAACAAGGGAAAAACGGAAACCGGGTCCTCGCAATCGGGCAACGCGACGGATCCGAGATCGGTATTGATTTAATACAGGGAGAAAATAATTTTCATTTTTTGGGGTGCATTGCGTTTTCCGATCCGCTCAAAAAAACTGCGGCGCATGCAATCACTTCAGCAAAAAAATTAGGAGTCCAGATCAAAGTGTTAACAGGCGATAGTCCGGATGTTGCAGGCGCAATCGCTTTGAAGCTCGGTATGATCTCGTCGGCTGATGAAGTGCTCACTGGAGCACAGCTTGATGCGCTATCGACAGAAGAACAGCATGCTACGGTGAAGCGCACATCAGTATTTGCCCGCGTAACGCCGGAACAAAAACATAAAATCGTTGCGCTCCTTGGAGAACACGCGGAAGTCGGATTTTTAGGCGAAGGAATCAATGATGCGCCGGCGCTCAGAGCCTCTACGGTAGGAATTGTCGTACAGGATGCAACGGATATCGCACGCGAGGCGGCAGATATTATCCTTATGAAAAAAAGTCTGATGTCGATTATTGACGGCATTCGCGAAGGACGGGAGGTATTCGCAAATACAGTAAAATATATCCGCGCAACTCTGTCATCAAATTTTGGGAATTTCTTTGCAGTATCTGCCGCCTCTCTGCTGACAACCGGCCTGCCGCTTTTGCCGATTCAGATACTTCTTCTTAATCTCCTCTCTGATGCTCCGATGATTGCTGTTGCGACCGACACAGTGGACCCTGAAGAACTCAAAAAACCTCGAGGGTATGACGTGAAAGATATTGCGCTTGGAGCAATCGTGCTTGGTGTGGTGAGTACGGTATTTGATTTTATTTATTTTACGCTGTTTCGCACAGGGCCTATTTCTGTATTACAGACAAACTGGTTTATCGGAAGTGTGATCACAGAACTCCTTTTCTTATTTTCTATTCGAACACCGAGATTTTTTTTACAAGCAAAAAAACCGCCGCCTGGAATCTTGATCCTTACCGCGGGAGTATTTGCTCTGACTATCGTTATCCCTTTTACCGCAATAGGAAAAAATCTCTTCCATTTTGTTCCTCCAACCCAGGCTCACCTTTTTATGATTCTTGGAGTGGCAGGCGCGTATTTTTTCACAACAGAACTCGTGAAATATCTCTACCATCACAGAGTCGTTCCGAATGCGTCTCTCGCACAACGTATGCTCTAAGGCTCAGTCAATTCAATTGCGATTATACCGACCCATCAATATGGCTTGCACGAGAATGTGCCCTTCCATGACTTTCTCGACTTCGGTCTTTGACGAGCCTGCAGGCAGATCGAGCATGGTATCAAGAGCGTAGAGTTTAAAAAAATATCGATGTTCACGATCGGGTGGACAGGGGCCGCCGTAGGATTGTTCTCCAAAGCTACTTTTCCCAATTGTGCCTGCCGGAGCCTTCCCCTCTGCAATTAAAGTTGTGGTAGGTGGGATGTTCCATACTATCCAATGATCCCACATACCGTCAGTACGAACAGATTTCGGAACATCAGGATCGTCCATGAGAAGGACGAGGCTCTTTGCTTCAGGGGGAATGTCAGAAAACTGCAAAGGTGGATTGATATCTGATCCATCGCACGTATACTTTGCGGGAATGGAGGCATTGTGCGCAAATGCAGTGCTTGAAATTTTCATAAATACTTTTGGACTAAGAATAATTATCGGCGCTCGTTGTTTTGAGGGATCATGTTTTTTTTGAAGGCAAGATACTAATTTTTTCGATTGGACCCATCCGCACTGTGTATTGGAAAGACGCGTACAGATGCCGTATTGTTTGTAACACGCATCTTCGGGAAATACGGCACAGATACTTACGACCGGAAAGTCCGAACAGATCTCACCATTGCAGCCTGTGGGCTTGCATCCTACTGCGCTTTGGTTCTGCGGCGCCGATGATTTTTTCTTTGTCGAAATCTTTTTTTGTTTCTGAATTTTTTTTACAACAACAGAACTTGTCTTCTTTTGGGCAGCATCAATAGTGATCCCAAAAATCAATGTGAAACCAAGTAGTAGCAAAAAAACTATAATACGATGATAGCGCATATAGCTTATTGCATTATAATACTCCTTAAATCTTTTGAAAAACTCGAAAGATTCTTATTTCCCTCTTTCGTTACAACGACTGTATCTTCGATGCGCACGCCTCCTGCGGGGATACTGCCTTGGGCTTGAGGATAATACAGTCCGGGTTCTACCGTAACAACCATCCCCTCTTGTAAGATGGCATGACATGCACCAAGGCGAGGAGCTTCGTGTATCTCTAATCCGACGCCATGCCCAAGACCATGGATGAACCCATGCACAGGATGTGCTTGCGTGTTAGTTGAATATCCTTTTTTATCAAAATTCTCTCGCACCCATGTATAGACGTCAAATCCATCGACACCCGCACGTATTTTTTCAAGCGCACCTTCTTGAGCTTCACGCACATTCTCATAAAGCGCGATCATTTCACCAGATGGTTCTCCCTTAAAAAAAGTGCGGGTACAATCGGTGAAATACAAACTCGAACGAGAACGCGGAAAAATATCTAACACGATCGGCTGACGCGCGTACAGTGGTCCATCCCCCCGCATATGCGGATCTGCAGCCTGCACACCGCATGCGACAATAGTATCGAGAGCGAGATACCCTTCTTTGTAGAGTGCATGTTCTATGCCGTCACGAATATGTTCAGAAGTAATTGGCGTATCTCCAAACGTGCGATGGAAAATATAGTCGCCATTGATATGTGCATCAGAGAGAATAGTCCGCACCTCATCAAGCGCATGATCTACTGCTACCTGCGCTTTTGCAATTTCTGCGATCTCAAACTCTTTTTTTATAGTACGTTCGGGATAAAATTGTTCAATACAGACATTAACTGAAAAATGCTTCGAAAGTTTACCTCCAAGATCATAACCAAGAGAACCCGGAACCATAACAGATCCAACGCCACGTTCACGTAAAAAAATAATCAGCGGATTTACGCCTTCTTCTCGTGCCCTTTGTGCATACTCTTCAATCAAAACGACCTCATCAACCTTTGCTTCTTTTTGCGCGCGTGCCACTTCAAGTGAAGAGGTAAGAAGAATGCGTGTATCGTCGATTTCTACCAAAGTAACCGGATCAGGAACTTTAAATGCGCTACACCACAAAAGATCGGCGCAAAATGCTGATGATCCAAGATCAGTAGAACCACAAAGAATGCGCGCTTTTTTATTTCTATCAGAGTTCATATTATGCTCCTCTAGTATTTGAACTATTCAAATACACTTCAATGTCACGAAACTTTTTCACCAAAGTCATTTTTTCAGCAATCTTTTCTCTCAGAAGATCCAGACCCGGCATCCTACCGGGTGCAAAAAAAACATACCCATCATTCTTTAATACACGCTCAAGATCATCAACGCTATCTATGGCGTAGTGGGTCGGTATTCCTTTTACAAGGATCGCGTCAAAAATCTTGTCCTGAAAAGGGGAATCGCGAAAATCTCCAACTACATTCATATCGTGACCTTGTATGCCATTTTCTCGATCATGTTCCTCCTTTATCTTAAAATACCATGGAGTCTTTCCATTATCATCTTCTGCTGAAAGATGGATCACATGCTCTCTACCCAATGCATCTCGCGCAATCGTATCAAATCCGCTTCCAGGATAATACAAAAGATCGACATTGTACTCTTGCGCGAGACGCTGTATATCTTGCACTCGTATTTCTGATCGACCTGCTATACTTCTCCATCCTTCTTGTACTCGTTGAAAAAACGTTAGTGGTTTTATCTTTTTATAAAACCCATCCAATTCCTGCGTGCCAATGTCCATGGTTGGAAATCTATCTAACCGAGAAACATCAATACTTTTTGCAAGCGTTTGCTGCTGTTGTTTTGTAAGTTTTTCAAATCCAGGAAGCTGACCTGATTCGATAAGCCGACTGTTGATATTTTTCTTTTCCTTAAAACCCACCCTCAAATGTTCTATCTTTGTACGATCCTTTTGGCTGATATGTGCCTCTTTTGTGCGAAGTGAAATCTTACGTCCTTTTATGGTAGCTTTCTTTTCAAAACGTTCTCGTATTTCCTCCGGGGTTAAGCGGCGATAGAGGCCATCACCTTCCTTACGAAATTCTTTTTTATACAATCCGATATATTTTAAAATTTTGTCAGTGAGTAAACCTTTTGCATCCCCCGGATCATTGCCGTCCGTATGCATAATGAGAAGTCCTCCCGGCTTTACCCTGTCAAGAACGGAATTCACTACATCGTAAAATGTTTGCATTTGCTCTTTTGACATATATCGATTCTTCAAAGGCGTTGGATATGCTTCCTTCCCTCCAAGATGCTGTAATACGTTATTGCAAGTAACTATATCAAATCTATCCTGTTGCTGTGATCCAAGATAATTTTCTAGCGCAGTATCAAAGTGTCCGTGCAATGGGTCGTTAAGATTTGTTTCGAGGAATGAAATAATATCGGGATGAAATTCATACTCTCCGCTCGCAGGAGAAAATTGAAACGCTGATTTTAGATCTTTTTGCGGTTCAAGAGGAATTGCCTGATATGCACTCATCTCGTGCGGCTTAAGAAATGCGGCACCGACTTTCACTCCCGAAACAGGATCTTTATAGGTCTTCCCTAATCCCTTATTCGCAAGACTGACATCAGACCGAGAACGTAATTCAATCATTGCAAAATCCACACTGTTCTGAAGCGACCTCCCTTTATCTTTGAGGGTTGGATAGATTGCTCCAAGATATGAAAGCGGTTCTTCTAAGTTTCCTATTCCAATTTCCAAAATTTTTGCTTTCCCGCCGGCATCTACGATTTTTGAAATCTCTTTCTGAAGAGTCTCTGTATCTTGCGGATACCGAAAAAATTTTGAACGATCAAGATTACCGGCACGCGCCTTTGAAGATTCGCCTGCTTCTACAAGAGATTGCCGGTATGCATGGACGTCGCGGATTGTTGGTGCGTCACCGGCCATACGATGAAATATGAAAATCTAACGCGCAAGAATTGATGCAATATCGTTTGCCAGTAGGCGCGGGTCCATCATCGAAAACATGCCCAAGATGGGAGCCGCACTTTCTACACACGGCCTCTGTACGCACCATCCCATGACTACGATCTTCTTTGAGCTCTACTGCCTGCGGATCCGCGGCCTGCCAAAAGCTCGGCCATCCGCTCCCTGAATCAAATTTTGTATCAGAAGAAAAAAGGTGCGTACCACATGCTCCGCAAATGTATATTCCTTTGACATTCTGTTTATAATACTTGCCGGAAAAGGGATTTTCCGTCCCCTTTTGTCGCAATACATGGTACTGCTCGGGCGTAAGTTTTTCTTTCCAATACTCTTCGTTATATGTATTTGATTGGGTCATATTTCGAATATATATCGATTAGAGTATGGCATACTTTGTAATCTGGATCAGTTGAAGGGCATCTAATCGTATGCTCTGCACTTCCCGTTGTATAAAGATTGGAAATATACCCCACAATGCAGCTTGAACAAAACCGTAAAGTACGCCCGTTGTTTCACGCTTCGTACTCACAGAATTACGACGTCAAATCCCGTTTCTTTTGCTCAAACTCTTTTTTATCAATTTCTCCACGCGCATACCTTTCTTTAAGGATATCAAGAGGATTCCTCTCTGTGCCATTTTCCCCATTCCCCTGACTCGAGATCCAACGGATAAGAGCGATTATTGCCACCAAAATAAACGCCCACCAAATGACCATAAAAAACCAGCCGTACAATCCCATACCGGGATACCAATACATCATCATAAAATTTACATTATTTAATAAATGAATTCATATTATACCATCCGTATACCATTTTTTTATCATCACCGTAACGGACGTCTTAATGTGTACGTCCCGTCAACTCGGATAAACTGATCGTTCATATAGGTATATGTTAAGGGATGTGCAAATGGCAGATCAATAAAAGAAATCTTTGTATCATCAATTTTTTCCAGAAATTTAATAATCGCTCGCAACGTATTACCATGAGCAACAATAAGCACGCTTTCACCTCTTACAATTCGAGGATGGATATTCTTCTCGAAGTACACAATCACACGTTTAAAAACATTTTTTAGACTTTCTCCTTTCGGAGGTTGTTCACAAAATCCCCTTCTCCATGCACGCACTTTTTTCTTGCCATACTTTTTAACGGCAGTATTTTTATTCATTCCTTGAAGTATGCCGTACGCACGTTCATTTAAATTCCTCGAAGTGAATATCGGAAGTGGCTTAATCTCAAATTCGGTCGAGGCGCTAGGTGAAATGGTATATCGCGTATCTCGTTCGTGCTGAAATACACCAATTTTTTTCTGTTTGGAAAGGATGACGAGTAATGTTTCCTGCGCACGTTCAAGATAAGAGGTATAAGCCGCATCGTAATCAAATTGCTTGCAGTGTTTCGCGACGTGCTGAGCCTCCTCTATGCCAACCATACTCAGCGGAACATCAATCCATCCCGTAAAAAGGTTTAATGTATTAAATCGCGATTCACCGTGACGCACGAGTACAAGTGTTCCGTGTCTTTTCTGCATTGTTAATTCCTTATACTCACGTTATGCATCCATGCAATGTAAGCACCACCAACCCCAGACCAAAGTGCTACAGTAATCGCTCCAATACACCAACTAATAAAGTTCATTCCCGTAAACCCCGGGAGTAATTGAAATAATGCCAAGTGCAACTCAACTGCTTGACCCGTAAGCAATAGACCATAGGCCATACATGCGGTATACGCGATCAACCCTCCTAATACACACAACCCTGCATATTTCCCAATGGATAGTTTTCCCATATAAAAAAAGTTAATAAGTTAAACTCTTATTATAATAGCATAAAAAAATACTTGTTGTTACTCATAACGCAACTCGATCTTGTCTTTGTCTTTCATTCCGTACTGTTCGAATTCTGTATTCTCTTGGCCATTCACTTTCATGGATGTCAATGTGCCGAATGATTGGATGTCCTTTTTCCAATTTCGAAAAAATCGAGAAAACTTCAAATCGTCTTTGGATACCCTCCCTTGAAATTCCATATGGATCGTGCCGTCAGGATCGTGAGTATGAATAGGTTGATGGATACTTCCGATTCCAATATCTTTTGGGATATCCATTCTTTTCCCTTTCAAGTACATTGATAGTTCGGCATGCCAATGAAGGCCATTTTCTGATACAACTTCGCTTTGAGAAACTTGCGGTGTATTTTGTATTGCCCGCCAAACCAAGCCAATAGCTATCAGCATGCAAATTGAGAAC
>JACQSA010000043.1 GCA_016206145.1 Candidatus Uhrbacteria bacterium | reverse complement strand
GAAAAAAAATATATTTAAAGGACGGGATATCATTTCAATCACGGATTTTACCAAAGATGAAATTCTGCATGTTCTCCGGGCGGCAGATTATATTAAAAAAACAAATCCTCGACATCTTCTCGACGGTTTGTTGATGGGCAGTTGTTTTTTTGAGCCGTCGACAAGAACCCGACTTTCATTTGAAGCAGCAATGAAACGTCTGGGAGGGGAAGTCATTGGTTTTGCGGATTCGAGCACTACCTCAACAAAAAAAGGAGAAACCCTCTATGATTCCATGAAGATTGTAGGGCAGTACGTAGACACTATCGTTATTCGTCATCCTTTTGACGGATCAGCACGTCGCGCAGCCGAGGCTACGGACAAGCCCATTATTAATGCGGGCGATGGATCAAATCAACATCCTACTCAAACACTATTCGATCTCTATACGATTAAGGAGTCTCAAAAAAGTCTGGATGATCTCCATATCGCTTTGGTTGGAGATTTGAAATACGGCCGCACCACACATTCGCTTGCCCAAGCTCTCAGCCATTTTAACGTGAGATTATATTTTATTGCTCCTCCTACGCTTCAAATTCCTGCTCATATCGCAAATTACGTGAAAGCACGGCAAGTTAAATTTTCTTTTCATGAAAGTCTTGACGGTATCATGCCAAAGCTCGATATCCTCTACATGACGCGTATTCAGGAAGAGCGTTTCACCGATAGCATGGAATACAATCGAGTAAAAGATGCATTCCGTCTCACAAAAGATCAGTTGCATACATGTCGTCCTTCCATGCGGATTTTACACCCATTGCCACGAGTAAGAGAAATAGATACGGATATTGACGCTACGCCGTATGCCTACTATTTCAAACAAGCGGAGAATGGAGTGGTCGTGCGACAAGCAGTTCTCAGCCTCATTCTCGGCAAGATTGATTAATTTTTTTATCTCATCGATATGAGCGCAAAAATTCTTTCCGTTGCCGCCATAAAGAATGGCACCGTTATTGACCATATCCCTCAAGGCATTTCGTTGCAGATTCTTGCATTATTGAATTTGATTTCGTATCCGAAGATAGTGACTGTAGGGCTCAATCTCCCTTCTCAAAGCATGAAGCGCAAAGATCTCATTAAACTTGAAGATCGAGAGATAACGCAGGAGGAAGGCAGCCGTATTGCCATATTTGCCCCGCAAGCGACTATCGCAATTATTCGAAATTACGGTGTCGTAAAAAAAATCTCTCTCAAAATACCGGAATATGTTGAGCGCGTATTTCTTTGCCAAAATGAAAATTGCATTACCAATAAGGATCGGATGGATTCGAAATTTCGTATCATTCAAGCGGGCCACTCCATTCATCTTGCCTGTGTGTACTGCGAACTCATGTACAGTAAGGATGATATGAAGGAATATGTTCATTCTTCATAGGTTTTATGATTGTCATAAAAAATGTCACAACCGTAAGCGGTCAAGTTGAGACATGTAAAATTAAAAGTGCAGAAGATCGTATTATCGAAGGTGAAGGACTTCATATTTTTCCTGCCTTCATTGATCCTCACGTGCATTTTCGAGTGCCTGGCGGTGAACATAAAGAAAACTGGGAGACTGGCGCGCGTGCTGCAATAGCTGGAGGTGTGACAACTGTGTTTGATATGCCGAATAACAATCCTCCATGCACTACACTTGAGCGTTTGCAAGAAAAAAGAAAAATGATTGATGAACAACTCTCTCGCACCTCTATTCCACTTCGCTATTACCTTTATCTTGGCGCGGATTCGTCATCTATTGATGAAATTGAAAAATGCGCAAAAGAGATCATTGGTATCAAAGTTTTTTTGGGTTCGAGCACAGGAAACCTTCTGATCGAGCGCTATGACGATTTTGAACGCATTTGCCAGATCGCTGCTCGCTTTGGACTTGTCGTGGCAGTGCATGCGGAAGATGAAGAAGTAATGCAACAACATAAGAGTGAGTATTCCGATGTGCAAGATGTTTCTTTCCATTCAAAAATTCGTGCCCGAGATTGCGCCGTTGTTGCATTGGAGCGTGCGCTTGCGACAGCAAGAAAATATGGCATCCTTTTGTATATTCTTCATGCAAGCACTGCTGACGAGATAGAGATGGTGCGTCACGCAAAGAGAGACGGGCTCAATGTTTTTCTTGAAACGACACCCCATCATCTTTTTTTGAATGAAACGGCATATACGACACTTGGTACGCGTGCACAGATGAATCCACCGCTTCGCACCGCTGCGGATAACGAAGCTCTGTGGAAAGGGATTGAAGATGGTACGATTGATACAATCGGTACCGATCATGCGCCGCATACGATCAAAGAAAAAGATCAGGTCTATGGAATTGCTCCATCTGGAGTGCCGGGAATAGAAAATTATTTTGCGCTTTTTTTGGACGCCGCATATAAGGGACGTATTACGTACAATAAAATTATTGATATAACACGTGGCAATATCGAACAGATTTTTGATATCCCACAGAATAATGACGTCGTACTGGTTGATACCGCGCTCGAGAAAGAAATAAAAAACGAAAATCAAAAAACAAAATGTGGCTGGTCCCCGTATGCAGGTATGCGCCTTCGCGGCTGGCCGGTGCATACTATTGTTGGAGGTAAGGTTTTTACTGTCTAGATCCCTTCACTTTTATTTGGGTAGTAATCTGTCATCCCGACCGTCAGGTTCAACAGTCATCGGACCACAGTGGAGGTATTGTCATCCCGACCGTAACGAAGTGAAGTCGAGGGATCTACCTACGTCAATGAAAGTTCATTTCAACCTGAAACGGGGTCTGGCTCAATTTCCGCAAGGAATTTGTGCCTGACCCCAGTTTCCTTCCTTTTCCTACTTTTGTATTGATAGGCACACCCTGTGTGCATAGGGGGCAGTCAGCTTCTTCCCATGAGTCGAGCGTGATAGAAAGAAGCGCATCGAATTTTGGTACACCGCCAATATCTTGAGCTGTAATTCCTCCGCGATTACAGAGCGCCGCGACACCTACGATATCAGAGCCAATCCCTCGTACTACGTCAACCACCTTCTTTATAGATCCGCCTGTGGTAAGCACATCTTCGACAAGTAAGACTTTTTTTCCCTTGATAAGGTCATCGTATCCTCGCTTGATAACAAACTCGCCGTCGTCTGTTTTTTCCGCATACACTCCATACACTTCTCGCCCTAGTTTTTTAGTAAGATGATATGCTGTCCATTGAGATAGGATAATGCCTCCGAGCGCAGGAGCTACCACTGCATCAGGATTATCGTCTTTGAATCGTTCAGCAATCTCTTCACAGAGCATTGATATTTTTTCTGTATAAGGATATACAGCATCCTTGTTAATATATGCATTTCCGTGTTTACCAGATGTATACACTAGGTGGCTATTGGTGATAATCGCACCAACTTCCTCGAATGTGCTCAGAATTTCTTTTTCTGTCATATGGTTCCATTATGAATTTATTTTTTTGTCTCGCCTCACATACAGTGTCGGTCGCCATGGGTAGCGCATAAAGATAGAGCCAAAACTAATTGCCTTTGCGCCGATTCTGCGGAGTTTTTCAAGATCTTCAAACCCCCATACTCCTGGACCAATTACAGGAAGAGAAGTCAAAGAAGCGAGTCGTTTTACGAGATCCCATGTGTACGGTTGCGCGAGTCTACCCGATACCCCGCCCCCGCCAAATCGCGCAAGAGGACTCTTTTTATCCGGAAACATACGAGCCCATGGCACCGTATTGATCGAGATTGCTTCCACAAGCCCTTCAAGGCGCGGTACGAGGCGTTCAATATCGTGCACCACCGAGAGTTTTACCATGAGAGGAAAACGTGTTTTTTCTTTTACTTTTTTTAATCCTTCGATAACTTGATCCACATTCCCAAGCATCTGACTATCTGTATTTGGACACGATGCATTTACTTCCAGAGCAACAAGATCATAGGCGTTCAGCATTGCCGCCATCTCAGCAAGCTCATCATTATTTCCATCAGTAAGAATAGACCCAACAAGTTTTATTCTTTTTTGATCTACGATCGGGCCGATCGTGTTACACCACCATTCAATCCCCGGATTTGTGAGACCAACAGCATTCACTGCTCCTTGCGACAAGAATCGTACGCATCGGAATGGATTGTACCATCGCAGATTTCCTTTGCGGGGATGCCGTGTGAGTGTTTTGATGACAACAGTGAAAAGCGATGGGTCAAGTAATCCGATCCAGTGCAGTGGTTTTTCCCATGGCCAGCCCTTGCCGTCAAACGCCAGAGCTCCGCTTGCTACCATATATTCAAATTTGTGTCCGTTTGAAAGAGTGATCATCGGAATCCATGTGATGGCTTTACGTGCGTGCGTTGCGGCGGCTTTGACGGTTTTTTCTCCGACATGCGTGCGAGTCGCAGTAGTCGTATAAGTAGGCTTGTTTCATCATTGGGGTCGTTTCCCATTGCAAAATTTGCTATATATTCTTCACCATTGGCGCTGCGATACAGGTGCGACCAGGGTTTTACCTTTGCCTCAATGTGTTTTTTATTTCTCACCTTATATTTTATTTCCTTTCTCGAAATGTCGCCGACTGTTTGAGTATGATTACGACCAAGTATCACATGAGTAAGTATTTCATGCATTGCGGTTTTTATCATGACATCAATTCCTAAACCGATATTCACATCTTTTGGCATATTTCTATAATGTGGGTTATCAAGAGAACGATGGTTAAAGAGAAGGACATCAGCGTAGGTGCTTTTATTATCAGCAAAGGTTCCTCGAGGAGTTGTATATCGTTGGTCATCTATGTCGCCATGTCCACCTGTATAGCTTTTTGAGTTTTTTCCGTCCTTCTCGAAGATATGGAGATCGATATTTGAAGACGCAGTTGATGATTCAATAACGCACGGTAGCCCGGTGCGAATTTTTATGTCATCTAAAAGTCGTCGTATAACCAACTCAATATTGTGTGGGGAAAAAGAAGAATGAGGCGCTCGTTGCGCCATATACCAAAGATGTATGCCGCGATCCAAGATATCCGTGTTTGTATACATCACAAGTTCAGGTTTTTTGTTTCCATACGTCCGCATCTCGGCTCTCTGGGCAAGCCCAGTGACTATCCGAGATTCGTCTGTTTTTTTAAGCCCAACTCGAGCAAGCTCTTTTTCATTTCGAGATCTAAAAAAACGTATCAATGGACTTTCCTCAACTTCTCGTTTTTCAGGAGTTCGACCCATATACATGAATTCGGTTGTCGGTTGCTGTTGTTGCATACGCCATCCCTCAAATGGTTTTTGCAAAGAAGGAGCAGTTTGTCCGAACGCAGGAGCATTTCCGCACGTTGCAGTCAATGTCATTGTGAGAGATAGAGCAGTCTCAATCGCCTTTGTGCGTTTACCCTCTCCTCGTTCGTGTGAAAAATTTCGCATAAGGTTTTGCTTTTTAGCAAAATAACCTTCGTTTTGATTTATGGAAGAAGTATCCGACTATTGCAAAGGTGCTGATCGGAGCAAACCATGTCGGGATGTGCAAACCGAACGCATCGCCAACCATAATGAGTCCGAGGACTAAAATAGAGTACATTGCTCCATTTTTTAGAAACACATATTTTTTAATGCGATCGATATTACCAATTGTTACTTGCCGTACGACTATTGCGCCGATTCCATTTCCTAGCAAAATGAGCGGCACCGCAAGCGTAAACGCAAATGCCCCAAGTACGCCATCAATGGAAAATGTCGCATCGATTGCCTCGAGATAGAGAATTTTACTGAAATCTGATAGATGTTGTTGCATCAGATTTTTTTCTTTTTCTTCCGCATTCTGTTTAAAACCGTGCGTAATGAAAAATGCACTAGATCCTACTACAGCGCCAAAGGCCATCATAGGATCTTCTTTCATTGCAATCCATACGATTCCGGTAAGGAGCAGTGATGCAACCGCATAAAACCATACGCCTTGTGTTTGGAAGAATTTTTCTCCAAACAAGCCAAAGTTTTTTTGTTCCAAAAATAGCCAATGGAAAAAAAGAAACAGCAAAAACGTACCACCTCCGATAAGAAGAATTGGCGCAGAGCGTTCTATGGCCTCGATTACTCGTGGGTCTGAGCTAAATGTCGCAGTAAGGGCTCCAATGGGTCCAAGTCCAGGCGTTGCCAGCCATACAATAAGCCATGGCATCTTACCATGGCTTAT
>JACQSA010000041.1 GCA_016206145.1 Candidatus Uhrbacteria bacterium | reverse complement strand
ATATAATTTCTTTTACTTTCTTTATGATCGCATCTTTATTGATTTCTTCATAGGCAAGCAATTCATCCGGCTTACCGCTTCGAGGCATTTTGCGAACCGCAAGTGAATAGACTGGCGTTCCCATCCCAATAAGCGCTCCTGAAACGGCTTCGCCAATACCGCCTTCCGGATAGTGATCTTCGACTGCAATCAATGCTTTAGTTTGAGAAGCGCATTTCTTCAAAGTCTCCACATCCAATGGCTTGATGCTATAGAGGTCTACCACGCGAATAGCAATATCTTCTTTTTGCAGTGCGTCATACGCGGATAATGCTTCATATAATGTCACGCCCGCACCCACCACTGTGGCAACATCATTGTCCGATGATCGAAGCACCTTTGATCCGCCTATAGGAAAAGTTTCCTCAGTTCCGTACAGCAACGGGGTATCCTTGCGAGTAGTGCGGATATATACCACCCCTTTCTGTTTTGCCGCTTCTTCTACGAGTCTTTCTGTCGCGTACGCATCAGATGGATACAAGACAACGCTTCCCATAAGCGTGCGGAACATTGCCAAATCTTCAAGCCCCATCTGCGACGCGCCGTCCTCTCCGATTGATACTCCCGCATGCGATCCGACAAATTTTATATTTGCATCTGAATATTGGCACATGCGTATTTGATCATACGCTCGCGAAAAGAATGCGGCGAATGTGGAAATGAATGGTATTTTTCCTCTGCGAGAAAAGCCAAGCGCAACGCCTGTCATATTCTGTTCCATGATATACATTTCAAAAAACCGCTTCGGATATGCTTTTTTAAATATTTCCGCGTATGTCGAATTACTTACTTCTGCGTCAAGCACGATCATATCGGGAAACTTTGGAAAAAGCCTAACCAATGCATCCCCATACGCACGACGTGTTGCTATTGGTTTCGTTAAATCATACGAAGGCTGTGGTACTTCTTGCTCTACTGCTTGTTGTCCTCCACCACCTTCCGGCATAACAACAGTACCTCGCAGTGTATAATTTATATCTCCGAGCTCTAGGACTCCCTTTTCAAATTCTTCTTGCGAAAGTGCTTTCCCATGCCACCCGTCCTTGTCTTCAATAAAAGAAACACCCTTGCCTTTCAGAGTTTTTGCTATAATCATTACCGGCCTATCTTGGACGGTGGCAGTATATTGGTATGCTTTTGTAATCTCTTCAAGATTGTGCCCGTCAATCACGCGCACATCCCAACCAAATGCTTTTGTGCGAGCTTCATATACATTCAAATCGTGACCATACATTGTCTGTCCCCGTTGCCCAAGACGATTCACGTCTAAAATCGCAACAAGATTGTCGAGCTTGTAATAAGAAGCGACCGTCATGGCCTCCCACACAGAACCTTCAGACATCTCACTGTCACCAAGCAGTACATACGTTCGATACGAGAGTTTATCAACATACTTTGCATTCAACGCCATGCCAACACCAATAGAAAGACCCTGTCCCAATGAACCTGTGGCAGCCTCAGTATAGGGAAACGCCATCGTGGGGTGTCCTTCAAGAGGACTCCCGAATTTCCGAAGTGAGTCGAGCTCACGTTCAGAAACTACGCCAGCAGCTGCATAGAGTGCATAGAAAAGTGGCGATGCATGGCCTTTGGAAAAAATCAGCCGGTCATTATTTGGATCAGAAGGATTTTTCAGGTCGGCCTTAAAAAAACCGCCAAAAAACAACACCGTCATCAAGTCTGTGGCAGACAGACTCGTAGTAGGGTGTCCTGATCCTGCTTTGGTCGTGGATCGCAAGATATAATACCGGACAAGCGTTGCGAGTCTTGTAAGCTTCAATGCGGACATATTCATCTATATATAATACATACTAAAAATTAAACAACGTAAAATAAAACCGCCTTTGAAGCGCTCTAAAGTCATTGAAATCAAAGGTTAAAAGGGTACGAATACCTTCCGCCTTCATGACTGCGATCGTACTGCAATCTACAAAACTGATATTCTTACTCGATACGCTTTGAAACGTATTCCAGCTATCTTGTTGGAGTGTAGAATCGATATGTACAAATTCAATGCGTGCTGTATTTAAAAGGTAAGAACCAGCTGCTTTGGAAACTGACTTTCCGCGTCGCTGAGCGAGAACAGTTACAACCTCAAGAAAAACAAAATTTGAAATTACCAACACAGAAGACTGCATATCCAGTAAATCAGCTACTGTTTGAGCTTGTGCGTACAAAGAGTCTTTTTCATTAAAAAGGGCGACGAAGTAGTTCGAATCAACAAAAATCCGCCTAAAATTTTCCATACAAATATCTATCGAGATTTTGTGCAAGATCTTTTGGTCCCTTTTCTCCCATCTTGTTAATACGTCGAGCGGCTTGAATAAGGGTTTCAGATGTTCTCTTCGGATTCCTCCTCCCTGGCGTGAGGGCTTCAAAAATAAGCAAACGAATTACCTCAGAAGCCGTTGTTTCTCGCTTTCTGGCGATTTCCTTTACTTTAGCGATCTGTGTCTTGGGAAGATAAATTTGTGTTCTCTGCATCATAATATTCATACTATACACCACGGTGTATAGTAGTCAAGCTATGGGACATTCTTTCATTTCGCTCGCTTGGATGTTTTTATTGAATAGGTTGTTTTACACCAACACCCTCTGTCTGACGTAATAATTCGCTTTGTGATGTGGGGAAGGACATTCCTTTTTCTGCCAAAACGCGGCCGACGATTTCCTTTAGCTTTGCGAGAAATAAGTTCCTGTACTCTTCGTCTGATATATTGCCAATTTCAAGATAGGGTATCTTGTATCTTATTTCGTTATATAATTTTTCAATTTCGGCATCTGAAAATTTTTCAGCCGCCATTCGCACAAAAATACCGACAGTATCGGCTAACGCAAATCAAAATTTATCTTGCATATCCATATATGCTTCATTAACTATATCAGAAAATATTTGTCGCGCTATATCGCGTTTTGTAATTTTTACGTTAAATCTGGCTTTCCGCTCAAGTTCGTTTCTTAATCTGCCGTACATATAGTCAGTTCTTCCTTTCATACTTCTTTGCACGGAAAACCCCGATCTTTTGAATCGATGATACATCCATGTATGCATGGCGCCATGAAACATGAATATGCGCACCGGCTTTCTCTCTTGTTGCGATTGTATATAAGGATTTATTACTTTACGAAACCGTCGGACAATATATTCTTCACGTTGTCTTTGCAGATTCCCCTTTTCCTGTATATATTTCTTTAATTTTGTCGCATATTTCAAATACGGAATAGAAAATAATAGAGAGTAAAGTGTTTGTTCGTCTTCCTTGTTACGATCGATTCTTTTGAGAATGGGGTGTCTGTCTGGAATATCAATTCCCACTATCCTTTTCCCTGATTTATATAGCATCCTACTCAATGCAAGGGCGTATTCATTATAATATTTATCATCAGAGTCATCGTATATCAAATCCTCGGGTTTGATGCGCCCATCGCTCAAATCTTGTAATGTCTTCATATCTTTATCCGAAACTCCGAGAAGTTCATGGATAATAACATCGGCGTCTTTGATTTTGTTTTGCCAATTTCTTGCATCTTGTTCTGTCGCGTGCGACCCAAAGTAGATATCAATTTCAACATTTGGGATTTTCTGATTTTTTCGTTCTTTTGAAGAAAATAAGGATCGTCTAAAAAATTCAGCAACTTCAGCAATGCGGCCCTGACGCATGGCATCAATAAAAGAAAAAGGATGAGATGAATCCTGTTTATTAACTTTTGTTTCAGTTGATACTTGACTGCCAAATGTCGAATCTTCTCTCATAAACTTGTTAACCGGAAGAAGGGTACAAAGTTGTGCGTTCTAGTGGCCCATCACTGCCAGGCGCATATGTAAGTATTGGCTGTTTGCCACGTTTCCATGCGCTTAAAATATTATCAACAAAACGCCAGCTAGCCATGATTTCTGCGGTGCTGACAAATAATGTTTGATTGCCATCCAATACATCAAGAAGTAATTTTTCATACGGTCCCATAAATTCCGTATCAGGGTATGCCTGTTTATAATCGAAAGCAAAATCTTTTTCTTCAATCAATATCTCTGTGCCGGGCCGCTTTACCCAAAATGAAATCGTAATTCGCTCATCAGGCTGAATTTGATATCGAAGCACGTTGTGAAAATGTTTTCCCTCTGGACACAAACAGGGGGTGGGATGTCGAAACTTCACGGAAATCTTTACGATCTCATCTTTAAGGGATTTTCCATTCTCTAAAATAATAGGAACGCCTCTCCAACGCGCATTTTTAATAAATGCTCGTATCAAATAATATGTTTCTGTATTGGATGACGGATCAACATTTTTTTCATTTTTGTATTGATCATACTGCGCCCGAATCGTGTGCTCTGTCACATCACGCGACGTAAAAAGTTGAAGGGCTCGGAGCACCTCAGCGCGCTTGGCGCGAACCGTTTGCGGATCAAAGTCCTGCGGAGTATCCATTGTAAAAAGAGCTAGTAACTGCAACATGTGGTTTTGTCCTACGTCGCGCAAGAGTCCTACTCCATCGAAAAACTCTCCCCTTCCTTCGATCCCAATCCGTTCAGAAATTTTGATATGAATGCGTTCGATAAAATGACGATTCCATGTATGTTCGAGAAATGAATTCGAAAATCGAAACGCTAAAATATTTTGCACTGTCTCTTTTCCTAAATAATGATCTATGCGATAAATTTGTTCTTCAGAAAAAAGTTTTCCTAAAAGCGCGTCAAGTTTTTCCGCAGTTTTTAAATCCTTGCCAAAGGGCTTTTCCACAATCACACGCGTCCAGCCACTTTCCTTGGAGTGCGATGTTGCAAGATGAGAATCAGCCAAATGGCGAAATATGGTTTCGTAATATTCCGGAGGCACTGCCAAATAAAAAAACTTATTGGCGCAGGTACTCCACTCCTTATCCCGTACTCCCAACCGTTTCGCGAGTTTATTGTACCCATCTACAGTATCGAAAAGTCCGCTACTGTAGCTAAACAAATGAAGAAATGGATGAATCACTCCATCATCAATATTCTTAATGCGTCCATGGAGACTTTCTGATACCAACGCACGAAACTCATCGTCGCTCCACTCACGCCGAGAATATCCGATCACATGAAAAAGAGGCGGAAGAAGTTTTTGTTGGTAGAGTTGGTATAGAGACGGGATGAGTTTGCGGCGCATCAAATCTCCGGTTGCCCCAAAAACAATCAGAATTGTCGGCGTAGTAGATTTGGAAAAATCAGTCATAGATCAATCGTACCCGACAAAACACAAAATTGCAAAAAAACAAGACCCGCGTTACCCGGCGGGTCAAAAAAACGAGAAACACATCAGGCTCAAATTCTGGTTTACAACAACGTGTGAGCAAATGTCGCCACGTCATCGAAGCTGCCGAAGCTAACTTGGCGCCCCAACTCTGTCTTGACTATGGTATTAGCTTTCACGATGGCGTTGTCCAAATGCCGCACGTTTTGTTCTGGCGGCAACACCTGTGCCATTCGTTTAAGTTCGTCCCATGTGTAACGGCCACGATTCACCCACCATGGAATTGTTGATGTAACACCGAATGCCCAATGCCTACGGCATGCCTGCTCGAGAATGTCGCGCGTCGCTTCTACTTTCTTGCGAGAGATAGAGCGATATCGAAAATCTCGATTGAGATGCAAGGGTTTGACATCTTGCATTACTTCGATCAACTGACTGTGCGTTTCTCCTATCTCTTCCGGACTGTGACGCGTGAGCCGATACCGTCCTGATTTTACGGTAAGGATATTATCTCCATGTTCTTCCAAAAACGCCGTCCACGCGAGCCCCCAATGAAGAGGTTCACCTGGAATACCGACAATGAGGAAAACATGCGTCTGGATGCCAACCTCCTTGAGATTTGCAAGGATAACGCCATAATTCTTCGGCGTATTCCATTGCTTGTTCTCTCGCGACAAAGTGTCTGGCGACAACGTCTCCAAACCAAGCTGTACCGCACGACAGCCCGCTTCATACAGCTTTGCACAGACTTCCGGCTTCAACAGTTGGTCTGTTACGGTTAGATAACATTCCCATGTAGCCGGATGATTGAGTCGCAGAAGTTCCTTTCCTAGGGCGATTTGTTGAGGGATCGGAAACAACTCGTCTGTAATCTCAAAACGTATCGCGCCGAGAGCGACCATGTGTTCGGCTATGCGCCGAGGACTCATGGTCCGCGGTTTTTGCAAAAAAGTATCGCTTCCTCCTCCAATCGCACAGAATCCGCACTGCATATAACAGTTTGATGCGGTATAAAGCGAAGGGACGAAATCCGGCGACCACTGTGACGCGCCGCCATCAAAGTCAGGTGTTGGAAGCGTTTCAAAGTTTGTAGGACTTTGACTGGCAGGATTTACTACCACATCACCGCCGCTACTCCAAACTACTCCCGATGCGCGTGCTGGACTGAGTGTAGATGCGAGTTGTTGAAGCGGCTGAAAGCCCTCCCGATACACGATTGCATCGCAATGATTGAAGAACCGAGCAAACTCTGGCAATTGGAACACGTGAGTTACACGCGACCAAAAGTTGCCACCGAGTACGACCACGCACCCAGGAAATTCATCTTTCACCATTGAGGCGAGAATGAGTCCCTGAATGAACTGGCGTTCGTCGGCAATACTTATGCCATAGAGGTCAGGTTTAAAATCGCGCACAAACGGTAGCTCCACTTTAGTGAAGTAATCGTACCACAAATGTTGCACGCGATTTTTTATAGCCTCGAGTGCTTGCTCTATTGAGCCGTCATAGTAACTACTAACGAAACTTACATTGTTTCGCGCCACTTCGAATTTGTCTTGTGTTGGGATACCTCTCGAGACGCGCTCGAAGGTCATACGAGCATTGTAAAGCGCGTTTATATCACTGTGCGGGTTTCGTACTACCGCAAGTGCGCGTTCAACATCCGCTCCGCCGTGTTCTCTTAAAACATACTCAAGTCCCTTGATGTGCCCATAACTTTGAACAACCTCGTTGCCTTCGTTTTTGAGTATTGCCGCCAAGGCCGCGATTCCTGCTGGCAGGTGCCATGGAGAAGATACAGGTGGGTACTGCAGTATGATCCGAGCCATCGAGAATTCCTCCTTCGATAAGGTGTGTGTTTCTCTTTGTTGAAATGAACGGCTCTTAGGCCTAAAAGTCGAGTAACTCTATTGGTGAAACAAATCATTGTCAACGAATACAGACAGTAGCCTATATAAATAAATACTATTTTTGCTTTATTTATAATGATTGACAAGCCTTACGATACAATATAGAATACTATTGTCGAAATATTTCCACACATTTATGGAACAAGCTCTTATTGAATTTGGCCTCTCATCAAAGGAGGTAAAGGTATACTTGGCGCTGACCCTTCTGGGCACAACCTCGATCACGCCACTTGCAAAACAGGCGCAAATCAACCGTACGACCACATACGATATTATTGAATCACTAATTCAGCATGGTTTGGTATCGCGCGTAGGTGGTATAAAAAAAGAAACATTCACAGCCGAGCCGCCGGAAAAAATACCGCTTCTGCTTGAAGCGCGGATGAGAAAATTGAATCAACAAATGATCAAGGCTCAATCACTTGTACGCCAATTGAAATTTTTTGGCTCTCATCAACCCGGGAGACCGAAAATAAGTCTTTATGATGGTAGCGTAGGAATCAAAAATTTATACGAGGATTCGCTCCTCTCATCAGAAGACATACGTTCTTTCTCGTCTACAGAATCTTTAGAGTCATTTGATCCTGCATTTCTCCATGAATACTATGAACAACGTGCCAATAAAAAAATTTTTATAAAGGCAATTATCAATGATGTGCCTTCTGCTCATGAATACCAAAAACAAGATAGAAAACTACATCGCGAACTAAGAATAGTTCCAAAAGAGATGATGAATATCAGACCGGAAATATATATCTACAACAATAAGGTTGCAATTTTTTCTTTGGAAGAAAAATTCGGCGTTCTGCTTGAATCAATCGATATCGCAAATGCTTTAAAAAAATTGTATGACCTTGCGTGGGAAAAAGCAAAAGAATACGATAGTACGATAAAAAAGAAGCGAAGGCGGACTGGATCCCTACTTTCGCATGGATGACATTGACTCAGATTGTATCAATCTTTTGCAAAATCTTACTATATGAGACTGTAGAAAAATAGCTTCCCGGTCATTTCCGATTCAATTTTGTTCCAAAAAGGATGATGAACGCGGAAGAATACTGGAGTATTCTGACAAGTTCAGTGACTTTTTGGGGCGAAATTGGGAGGAAAGGAGCCGGAAGAAAGTAACGCCTGATATTTTTCTACAGTCTCATATAACTTTGCAAAGTACATACTGTCTTTATACGACTTGCGTACTTTAATGATGGGGAATCCTATGCCACCCGCACTTTGTTGCACGCGACGGGAATCATCGATCATTAAAATTTTACCGCGTGATTGAGCATATAATCGCCGTAACATTTTTTCTTTTGTTATTTCGGGAGTAACCAACACGCGTGAGAAATAGTGCGCGAGTCCTGATTGTTGAAGTTTGACTCTCTGATAGTAGGGGTCGCCATGAGTCACAAGATAGAGAGGCGTGTTCTTCGCCAGGCGCGCAAGGAGTGTTGGCACTCTAGGATATACATAATACCGACGAGTAGCACCAAGAAGTACCCAGATTTTTCTCAGCAACTCTGTTTGATCGTATGCTGCGATTCCGAGACGCGAAACAAATTTACGCGGCGTAAACCGTGAGCCTATTGCGCCGCCGTGAGCTTGATGTAATTGTACTGTCTTGACTCCATAGGGTTTTGCCAACGCAAAAATATCCTTACGGATTTGTAAGGTGTCAAGCAGTGTGTGATCAAGATCAAAGCAAATTGGTATTGTCTGTTTCTTCATTTATTTGTAATTTCTTTCTCCGATACGAGCGTAGCATAAGACCGCCAAACACCACAATGGTAGCGACGAGTGTTGCCGTGCCATATTCGCGTGTACTGGGACCGCGTGCCGGTATGACATAGACTTGTTTTTTCTCTTCTTGCGTAACACGGGGCGATGCGGTAATCGTAATATCTTTTTCTTCTCTGGGAACGAGACGATAATCGCCCGATGTTTTCTGTAAAATCCCTGTAACGCTCAATGTCTGTCCGGCAAGCAAAGGAAGTTTTGGAATCCCTGTATTTTTCTTGATATATATCCGAAGTTCTTTGTCGCTTTCCTTTATATATATGTGTGGCCAACGGACCGTATTGATATTGCCACTCACACTCAGAAGAGCTCCCACATGAGAATCAGAAATTGCAGAAAGAGAAAGAGCAGTCGGTTGGGGTGCGGCAGGCGGGACGGGCAATATGACAATATCTGATATGTCCGCAATCGTAATGGCAGGACCAGAAGAAGGTTTAGAAAGTTTTCCTCGCACTTCAATCTCTTGTCCCACAGAAAGTAAAGGAAATGCGCCTTTGGATGACTTTATCAACATACCCTGATTATTATCGCCAATGTAAAAAGAGGTCGAATCAAAAATTCCCGGTAACACTGTAACTCTTCCTCGTATATTCACAGAGGTGCGAGACTTGACGGCCGAGAGATCTTTGACGGAAGCAGTATGCAATTGTTGCGATGTCTGAGATTTCTTTGTTTGTGGACGTTTCGACAAGGATGAATCTCTATTCTGTCGAGTTTCTTTCTTAGAGAGCGCCATATGCACAAGATTTTGTTTTCCTTTTGTGGGACTACTTGTCCACGCCCAATCACCATTTTGAGTTCGTGCCAGACTCATACCTGATGGCGCGTCTTCATAATCAATGGAATCGATTACAGAACCGGTCGAATCAACAAGAAGAAGCTCTTCAGAGGAATTGCGTAATTGGCGAAATCCTGATTCCTGAGAGATGACTACATACTGCTTCGGTTGCATATCAATTGATGGAAGCACGGACCGATTTTTTCCTCCCTGAAATTCGACTGCCCATCCGGAAATATTCACCCGTGTGGAACCCTCATTATACAATTCAATAAATTCATCGGTATCTCGACCATCAGGATTTGGAAAAACTTCAGTTAAACTTATGGAAGATGGTGATGATTGATTTTGCGGGATAGTCGAGGAAGCATGTACGAACGGTTTTTGAGGCTCCTCTTGCAACGTAGATTCTTTGATCGTAATTTTACGGCGTTCGGTGATTTCATGTGTTCCTGCTTTGAGGAGGAGTTCTACCTGATATGCACCCGCTTCACGATAGAGGTGGGTTGCCAAAACCCCATGTCCTTTTGTGCCATCACCAAAATCCCAAAAAAACAGAAGCTCGTCGTGATCTTCGTCGCGAGAATCGGTTGCATCAAACGTGACAGGCTCACCCACGTGCGCTGAGGGAGGAAAAAATACCACTGCCTGAGGCGGTTGGTTTTCCTTTCGAATACTATTCTGTTTGCCAGGGGTAGATGCTTCTGTCCACACATAGTCGCCTTCTCCTGTACGAGCATAGCTCTGATTAAGTGGTGCATCGCCACGATACGTAACACTCATTGTTGCGCGTTCTTTTCCTTTTTGAAAAAGACGGACAGTGTCCCCGCCCTGATTTTTTAACGCAAGATTACTCTGGATACGAGTAATCGTGCGATATTCTTGAGGCTGTACTATGGTACTAGAAGATGCATTTGACGCCGGTATGGTAAACACGGCGCCACTTCCTGTTTCCAATCTCCATCCCGCGATATCGACAGCCTCTTTCCCTTGATTCAATAGTTCAATAAATTCATCGGTCGCTGTTCCAACAGAAGAAGGATTTGCTAACAATTCATTGATGACTATTGAGGAAGCAAGCGGCGTATCTTTTTCTTGTTGAGATGTTTCCTCGAGTAAAATATTTGATTCTCGTTTGGTGAGTGTGCGTGTGATCTTAAAATCTGCCGCATCACTAAAGCTGCTCGCGCCATCAGGAAAACGCGCAACCGATGCAGGATCTTGCGCGCGGGGTGCGTTATTTGAAACCATGCCGTCATTCCAGTCGCCAAATGCAACTTGGTCGATTACAACTCCTTTGGCGTCCTTTAAAATGATTGCGTCTCCGCTATTATTAAAAATGGAGTCCTTGCTTTCAAACACTGCGAGGCGGGAATTGCCACCGAAACCCAATACGCCCTTCAATACAATTTTATTTTTTGAACCATCCTCAATTGTCCATTCTCCTACATCAATTATCTGATTGCTATTGTTATACAATTCTACCCATTCTTTTTCGTTATCGGTCGGGTCGCTAACAAACTCATTTATGACAACATCGCCCCTGGCGGCTTTCCATGAAGATTGGGTAGACGCTGGGGTAGAATTTTGTAAACTTGGTGTCGCGCTGGGACTTTGAGAACTGGAATCCGGCGCAACTTGCTGAGAGACTTCCGAGGGAGTGGAGAGAGATGATGGAGACGGTTGTGTTGCTTGAGAGGAGGGAGCTCCTATACTGTTTGCTGATGCATGCTCTTGCCAATTTGTTCCTAAATAATCAGCAGACGCCGGATTGTTCCGCTCTAAAGAATGATCCGGTGCAGCAATATACGTGAACTGCTCAATGATTGCGCCGGATCCGCTTTTTAGAGCAATCGCTTCACCTCCTTCGTTAAGTGTCTGCCATGAACTATCAATGAGAGTGCCGGTAAATGAAGGATAATCTGTAGCAGTATTTGCGGCAACGTCCGCAATCACGGCGTACTCGCCAGCATCAATAACGAGATCTCCGCGAAATGCTGACAAGGCATGATTGATATTGTCTTCAAAAAATTTCCATCCCGTAATATCAACGGGTGTATTCCCTTTATTATATATTTCGACCCACTCATGATCTGATTTTTCATAAGCGGCTATTTCTGTGATGACAATGTCGGTGTCAGCAGCAAAAACTGTTCCAGGAAAGATAAAGGATGTAGAGAAGAACGAAAAAAAAGTGAAAAAATAAAAAAAATACTGTCGCATATGGAAGACAGTATATCAAAATCACGCTTACTCGTATAGATTAAGCGTGATTGTCCAGATCTACAAAGTGGGCAATATCTTTATCTATCAATTCATAAACAGCCCGATAATCACCTGTGACATTGATACCTCTATACCCTTGATATTTACCTATCAATGCATGATTGTTTAGCTTTGGATGGAATGGATCTTGCAAGAACAAACTAAGTCGTTCATCAATGGCATTTTGTATCCTTGTCAGCTTGCGATATTGTTTGGAGAACTTTCTATGAAAAAGAACGTTCATTGTAATCGCAAATATCGTATTGCGTCAGCCGCGTTAGAAAAAACCGGCGCGATATTCCTTTTCTTTTTAAGATCATTCCGTGCAATCTTGATTTGCTTTTCTAAAGCTGGCTTCATTTTAAAAGGCGCGGTGAAACGAATCTCTCTTTTCTCAACAAAATCTCTTAAATATGCATTCACCACAGTACTAAGAGGTAATCCAATCTCTCGTGCCACCTCTTGTGCACTCTCCTTGAGGTTCTTGTCAGTTTTTATATTGATCATTGTTTTCATATATCTAAAGTATAGACAACGGATGCATCTCTGTCAAGAGACACGGAGAAACGGAAAAATCTCGTTTACAAAAAAATGCGGCCGCATCGAGCAACCGCATAACGCAAATCCTTAAAGAACAACAAGAGAGGTCGCCTTCTCAAAAGAACGCAATGTGGTCCAACCACATGCGGTGTTCCGCAAGGGCGACGCCTCGAAATCTTCCCAGGCGCCATGCGGATAAGCCGTGAAGTTTTCTCGTGCGGTGCACACCGCATTAAACCGCACGAATTGCATCACCATGATGCGCTTCTCGCGCGGTGCGTACCGCACGGGATGGATACACATCCCAAGTGTATCCAAGCCGCGAACCGGTCCGCACCCTTTTTTGTGTAATTGCACCCCTACGTTTGGGTACCATCCTCCTTGATGATATAACTCAGGATTTTCTGTTTGAGAATGATCGAGATCGTCCTCAAATTCAAAAAGAGATCCCCGAAAAGGAGGAATATAATACTCCCCCGACAAAATTCTTGATGGAGCCTCCAACTCCTCAATATGTATATCCGCCGTACCGGCCGGCAGAACAAATTCTGCGTGCGCAGAAGGAATTGTCGGCGCTCCCAACTCTCCGCAACATTCTAAACTTGGATGCGAAATCTCGTATCCGTACAGCCTCTCTAACAGCCAAAAGCCATTCATTTCCAGAGTAATCTCAAGGACTACCTTATCTTCTTTCTTACTATATGTTACCTGTGTTTCAATCTCCCGCGCGGGAGATCGCGTCAGATCTGAATCCCCACAGGGAATCCAAAGTCTGCTCCACATGATTACGTCTCTCCTTTCTCTCATGAGAATTGGTATCATTCTTTATAAAAACTGTCACTGTTGATAAAACATCAATTCTTGATTTGACCATCTCAAGAACCAATGATTAAATATGATCATGAAAGGCGATCATCCAAAAACGAAAATCTATTTTTATGGAGGTGCCGGGGGCGTGACCGGCGCAAATTATATTCTGGAAATCGGCAATTACCGGATAATGATTGATTGCGGATTATTTCAAGGAAGCCGTTTTGCAGAAGAACAAAATCACGAAAAATTCGGTTTTGACGCAAGTGGCGTACAGACACTGTTTGTCACTCACGCTCATGTGGATCATGTGGGAAGAATTCCAAAGCTCTACAAAGAGGGATTTCGAGGAACTATCATTTCAACGCCCCCCACGCGCGACCTTGCAGAAGTCATGCTTACCGATGCAATAAAAATCATGGAACATGAAGTCGAGGATCGCGGCGGCACACCCCTGTATACGCGAGAAGATCTCAACGCGAGTCTCAAACTTTTTACGCCTGTCCCGTACAATAAAGAAATACCATTGCCCGGAGGCGTATCTGTATTCTTACGTGACTCAGCGCATATTTTGGGATCGGCAATGATTGAAATTCACACGGAAAACAGTAAAATCGTTTTCACTGGAGATCTCGGCAATACCCCCGCTCCGCTCTTAAATGATATCTACCCTCTCGAGGAAGTGGATTACCTTTCAATGGAATCCGTATACGGAAACCGATTCCATGAATCTCTGGCAACACGAAAGCTCACGCTCGAACGATTGATTGAAGATACTGTCACGACAGGTGGTAGCATCATTATCCCGGCGTTTGCGCTAGAACGCAGTCAGGCGCTTCTTTCTGAACTCAATGAATTGGTCGAAAATCACCGTATCCCTCGCATCCCCGTGTTTGTGGATAGTCCCTTAGCGATCAATGCAACAGAGGTATATAAAAAATACGGATCGTATTTTAATGAAGAAAGCCAGTTTGCGATTAAAAAAGGAGATGATCTTTTTAAGTTTCCTGGCCTTACATTTACGCCAACGCGGGAGGCATCGCAAAAAATCAATGATGTAAAAGGGCAAAAAATAATTATCGCGGGCAATCCCCATGGATATGGAAGCCGTATTATGTATCACTTCTTGCGATACCTTCCTGATCCACACAGTACGATCATCTTCATCGGATTCCCTCGAGTAAGCAGTATCGGACGGCGTCTTATGGACGGAGAAAAAGAAGTAAAAATTCATGGCCGTATGATTCCTGCACGAGCTCGCATTACGAATATTTCCAGCTACTCTTCCCATGCAGACCAAACGCAATTAAAAAATTTCGTTGCACGATTAAAAAAACCAGTCAAACAAATATTCGTCACAATGGGTGAAGAAGAAGGCTCTCGCATATTCGCCCGCCTCATCCGCGACGAGCTTGGCCTCCAAGCAACTGTACCCAAAATCGGCGATGTGGTAGAATTGGATTAACGTATGTAAAATCTATGAAAAAAAATATTCAAAAAAAATCGCTGAACAACCAGAATCAAATAGTCCAAAGTTACCTCAAATACAAAATATGCGTTTCGGGCTCTGCGGACACGACATATTGCTCTGATGATGCGTTGGAAAAATCAAAAGCAATCGGACACTACATCGTTGAAAAGAACGGGGTAGTCGTCACGGGCGCAACCACAGGCATCCCGTATTGGGCAGCTATTGGAGCAAAAGAAGCAGGCGGGATCAGTATTGGCATTTCTCCGGCCGCATCGGAAATTGCACACGTAAAAAGTTACCGCCTACCGGTTGATTATTTTGATCTGATTATGTACACCGGTTTTGAATATTCCGGACGTAATCTTCTTTTGGTAAGATCTTCAGACGCAATTATTGAAATCTGCGGACGTATTGGCACGCTCAATGAATTTACAATCGCGTTTGAAGACCAAAAACCAATCGGCGTCCTCGAAGGCTGTGGAGGCACTTCGGTCATGATTCGTGAAATTATTGAGAAAGGACATCGAGGTTCGGGAAAAATAATTTATGATACGGATCCAAAAGCTCTTGTGGAACGGCTTATCGAAGTGGTTGATAAAGAAAAAGTTATACCGATGCCGAAGTATGATTATGTGGCGCCACGAAGCGGGAAACGCAGTCGCGGATAACAGTATGCTCTTTATTGCATCGGATCATGCAGGATTCGAAATAAAAGAATACCTCAAAAAAGAACTTGCAAAACGTGAAATTCCTTGCAAAGACTTTGGAGCGTTTTCCTATAAAAAAACAGATGACTATCCTGATTTTATTATCCCGCTTGCAAAAGAGGTTGGAAAAAATCAAAAAAAAAATCGAGGAATTATTTTAGGATGGTCGGGACAAGGGGAGGCGATCGTGGCAAACAGAATCAAGGGCGTCCGAGCCGCTCTCTATTATGGAGGTAGTACCGAAATCATAAAACTCTCGCGTACGCACAACAACTCAAATATTCTTTCTCTCGGCGGTGGATTTGTTTCAAAATCCCTCGCGCTGAAGATTGTCCTTCTCTGGCTGGGCACGCCATTTTCAAACCTCGCACGCCACAAACGAAGAATACAAAAAATTGATAGTCTCAGCTAAGATTGCCATATTGTGAAATCAATCAAACAATATCTCCTGCCATCACTTCTGGTATATTCACGCACGGAGGCAAGAAAAAAGATTGCATTCGTTCGTACACACTACCCACACAACTGGGTTCATATTGATGTCATGGATGGAAAATTTGTACCGAATACGTGCTGGTGTACGCCCGCCGATTACGCTTCGTTAAAAATCAAAAATCCCCAAGAAATCCATTTGATGGTTAAAAACCCAGAAAAACAGATCAACGCATGGAAAAAAGCCGGGGCGAAACGCATTGTATTTCACGCAGAAGCCACCAATAAATCGGCTGCTCTGATTACGGCCATCCGCAAGCTTGGAATGGAAGCATATATCGCGATCAATCCTCCCACATCACCGGAAAAACTCCGATTGCTTGCTTCAAAAGTTGATGGTATACTCGTGATGGGCGTACATCCCGGCCGCGCGGGTCAAAAATTCATTCCTCATGTCATCCAAAAAATCAAATCGTTCAGAAAAAAATACTCCTCTCTCCCCATTACTGTCGATGGAGGAGTTACGTTCGAAAATGCAGCAATTCTTCTCAAAAGCGGCGCAACAGGGCTGGTTTCTACAAGTGCCGTCTATGGAAAAAAAATCACATAATATTCTGGGGCTAGAACACGCGCGAGTATTTGAAAAAAAAATCTCTGTCATTATTCCTGCGTACAATGAAGAGCTCTACATTGGCAATGCTCTTAAGGCACTTTTAAAACAGACATTTCCCCGTAAAGATTTTGAAATCATTGTAGTAGACAATGCCAGTAACGACCGTACATCCGAAATTGCAAAAAGTGCAGACGCCGACAAAGTCCTATTTGAACCTCGCAAAGGCACAAATCAAGCTCGACAAACCGGCTTTGAAAATAGCGTCGGAGAAATCGTCGCTTTTTTGGATGCCGATTGCATTCCGGAACAATGGTGGCTTGAACGGTTATATAAAAAATTGCATAAAAATAAAAATCACTGCGTGGCGGTCGCAGGATCGTACATGTTTAGTTGGAAAGAAGGAGAAACCTTTTTTATCTGCCAACTTCTGTACCAATGGATCGTGCTTCCGGCAGTATCTTCTGTTGTTGGGCATATTTTTCGGCGTGGCGGGGTATTATACGGAGGAAATTTTGCAACCTTTCGAGAACATTTTGAAAAAGTGGAAGGCATTGATACATCGTTTGCCTTTTTTGGGGATGACGCAAGTATCGCAAAACGACTTGGCCAAATTGCTCCGGTAGAATTTGATCCATCCTTATACGTTGCGAGTTCGGCTCGACGTTTTAATCGAGATGGCATTTGGAAAACAAATTGGGAATATACAAAAAATTATTTCAAAGTGATGTTTCAGTAATGATCATTCATGCAACAAAAGTAGCTCGTCTGGAAAAAATGGCGAATACTATTCGGCAGGACATTATGAAAATGCTCCTGAAGGCGGGTTCAGGACACTCCGCCGGTCCGCTTGGAATGGCTGATGTCTTTACGGCTCTTTATTTTCACGTCCTTCACCATAAACCAAAAAAACCCTCATGGGACCAACGCGATCGACTCATTCTCTCGTGTGGCCATATCTGTCCGGTACGCTATGCGGCAATGGCTCGCGCAGGATATTTCCCCTTAAAAACTCTTTCAACCTTACGCAATCTTGGTTCTTTACTCCAAGGACATCCCGAATTGCATAGGCTTCCTGCTATAGAAAATACAAGCGGCCCCTTGGCGCAAGGTACATCTGTGGCGGTCGGTAGTGCATTGGCAGGAAAAATGGATGGTAAAAAATGGCGAGTATATGGAATCCTATCCGATGGTGAACATCAAGAAGGGCAAACATGGGAAGCGATTATGTTTGCAGGGAATAAAAAATTACACAACCTCACGTTTATCGTAGATCGCAATAATATCCAAATCGATGGTATGACAGAGGATATTATGCCGCTCGAACCATTTGCAGATAAATATCGAGCGTTTAATTGGCATGTGATTGAAATTGACGGACACAATATAAGAGAAATCATAGATGCGTGCGAACAAGCAAAACGCATCTATGAAAAACCAACCGTTATTATCGCCCACACCATTCCCGGCCGCGGGGTTGATTTTATGGAAAAAAAATATGAGTGGCACGGCATCCCGCCGAATAAAAAACAGGCCGACCTCGCACTTCATGAACTGCGCACGCTCCGAGGAAAAATCGTAAGCGAGCAGGAGTAAATATTATTGAAATATTTGAGCTACGACTCTGATCGGGGAGGCTTCGGCATCAAATCTAATAGGAAGCGCGATCACATCAAATTGCGGATGCGGCAGAAGCGCCTCTAAATTTGTAAGGTTTTCAATGATCAACACGTCATTTTTCAAAAGAATTTTGTGAATGAGGTAGGGGGATTTATCAGGACTTGGTGTATCTACCCCGATCATTTTCACTCCACATTCAACGATTTTTTTTGCAAACTCTTCTGTCATCACAGGATAGGATTGATAGTACTCGGCCTCTCTAAATTTCAAGGAAAAACCAGTCAAGATTAAAATTATATCTCCTTTTGATATTTGTTTCCCATTTAATAATTGAGGGCCAATCGTCTCATTACCGCGTGCATCTATGAGGACACCCCTACCAATAAAATGTTCAATTGGATACTCATTCAATCCCTTTCCCTTCTCGAGCATATGCGATGGCGCATCCACATGCGTGCCAATATGCATGCTGGTTTTTATTTCAAAAAGAGTGCACTCGTCCTTTTCTATGAATGCAACTTGCGTTAGCTCCGATTTTGGATTGCCAGGATAGACTGGCATGCTGCTTGTAAATGTGTGGGTCAGGTCAATATATTTCATAGATCCATTACAGACTCAAAATCCATATCCAAAAGGGAAGAGATAGTACAGAAAATATTGTAGAAAAAACAATAGAACGAGCAATAAATTTTTTATCAAGACCGAATCTGTCAGCTAACGCAAAAGGAGTAGTGCCAAGAGGCATTGCCGCTTCTATGATTGAGCTCGAAAAATGTGATGGATTGAATCCAAAAAAGGTTATACCGAAATAAAAACAAGCAGGCAATATTGCGAGTGTGGCCAACGAAAACAAGCATACTCCTCTCCACTCCGATAATTTGCCAATCGTAGATGTCCCAATAAATAAGCCTATCACAATCAGAACAGTCGGTGTCACAGATGCGCTAAGCATATCTATTGATTGAAATATTACAGAAGGTACAACGATCCTAAGATTCCCTACAATAAGCCCTAGCATAACCGCCATCAGAAGTGGATTTGTTATTAAATTTTTGGTGATGCTTGCAAACATTTTCTGCCTACTATGATTTTGCGCGAATTCCAAATACCCTGTCCCAACAGTAAATATCCAAAACAAATAGATTGCAACGATGATGCTCGCAGTGGGCAGTATTGTAGTACCAAATAGTCGTGTAAGTACGGGAATGCCGAGGTATGCAAAGTTGTCAAAAACAAAACAAAGGAAAACGGTTAAAAATATTGGTTTTGTGAAATGAAAAATTTTTCCGATTGTTACAGCAACCGCAAAACTCAGGAGTATATAAATTGAGGTCGTAATGATGAGGGGGGCTTCTGTTTGGAGGGAAAAGGAAGTTTTTGCAAGTGCAGAAAAAATCAATGCAGGAAGCCCTATATTGAGGGCGAATTCGTTTAAGACCTTTTGCCAATCATTCCCAATATTCTTCCATTTCTGCAAGCATGCGCTTGCAAAAATGATAAGAAATAATGGCGCGATTACTGTTAGTATTTGAATCATATGAATATGCTTTCAATAGTATACATGATCCTCACAGTTTGATACAATCAAATCATATGATGAACAAATTAGCGAATCTTAACCCAAACCTTTTTTCTCGAGCTGTGGAGCAAGTGCCTACGCGCAATGGATATGGCAACGGACTGCTCGAACTTGGAGAGAAGAATAAAAATGTAGTGGTACTCACCGGAGACCTCGCAGAATCAACGCGGGTGTTGTCTTTTTGGAAAAAATATCCTGATCGTTTTGTAGAATGTGGGGTTGCTGAACAAAACATGGCAGGCATTGCTGCGGGACTCGCGTTGAACGGCAAAATTCCCTTTATCTCGAGTTATGCAGTATTTTCACCCGGAAGAAGCTGGGATCAAGTTCGTGTGAGTATTTGTTTAAACAAAGCAAATGTGAAAATCGCTGGCGCTCATGCGGGAATCTCAGTGGGGCCCGACGGCGCGACGCACCAAGCGCTGGAAGACATAGCTATCATGCGCGTATTACCGCATATGAAAATAATTATTCCCTGCGACTACGAAGAAACAAAAAAAGCGACACTGGTTGCTGCCTCGCTTGGAGGGCCGGTATATTTTCGATTTGCACGAGAAAAGACACCCATCATTACGACACCAAAAACTCCGTTTGTATTTGGCCGCGCTGAAATATTTCGTAAAGGAAAAGACATCAGCATTATTGCCTGTGGGCCTTTAGTGTATCAATCACTAATCGCGGCAGAAGAACTTTCAGGGCAAGGAATTGACTGTGAAGTGATAAATAATCATACAATCAAACCTCTCGATGAAAAAACATTACTTGCGTCAGCTCGAAAGACTAAAGCTGTTGTCACTGTCGAAGAACATCAAATCATGGCGGGGGCAGGTAGCGCGATATGTGAACTGTTTGCCAAAAAATTTCCTGTTCCTGTCGAAATGATCGGCATGCAAGATTCGTATGGAGAATCCGGCACACCGACTGAACTCCTTGAAAAATATGGGATGTCTGTAAAAACGATTAAAACTACTGCAAAAAAGGTATTGATAAGAAAATAGAGTATGGTATCCTATAAATTAATGGCAGAGTCGTAATCTACGGACTTTACCGCTTACCAAACAAAAATACTCTCGAAAGAGAGCATTTTTGTTTTTATCAAGACATGATATGATCTTGGACGGTGGGACCGGCCGTAGTTTATAGAGTAAAACTCTGCCTTTGGTAAGCGGCGAAACGGGTGCAAGTCCCGTCGGCTCCACCACTTCGCCCGGGTGGTGGAATGGTATACACGAGGGACTTAAAATCCCTTGCCGTAAGGCTTGCGGGTTCGACTCCCGCCCCGGGTAATTTTGAACAAAGTGAGAAAATTGACAGGGGAGCAATGCAACAAACATTACAACCAAAGTGCGGCGTAGGAATTCTCGTCATCAAAGATGGAAAACTATTGCTTGGAAAACGTAAAGGTTCCCATGGAGCAGGATTTTACGGTTCAGGCGGGGGACATCTTGAGTATGGCGAATCTTTTGAAGAAGCAGCGATACGAGAAATACACGAAGAGGCTGGCATTGAAGTACAGAATTTGCGATTCTTGGCTATATGCAATTTTATAAGTGATGGACGACATTATATTGATGTATCATTTATTGCAGACTGGAAATCTGGCGAAGCAAAACCAATGGAACCTGAGAAGCTTGAGAGTTGGGATTGGTACGATATGAGCAACCTCCCCTCACCCTTATTTGATGCAGTTGAAAAGTATATAGAATCATACAAGACTGGAAAAATTTTCTTTGACTTAGAACTTGGGAATAAATAACCGCTCCAATTTCATCTCATCTTCACATCATGTGTGTCTCAAAAACTCTTCAAAATATCTCGATATTCTTCAGATTTTGTTGAAACGCATCTGATGCAAATCTGAGCGAACTTGAAACGGTTATTTATTCCCAAGCTCTTACGATAATACAAGTGGAATGAAATTTATGAAAAAATGGCAAATTGTCAATATTGTTATTCTTGGTACGCTTACGCTTGGTGTATGT
>JACQSA010000040.1 GCA_016206145.1 Candidatus Uhrbacteria bacterium | reverse complement strand
GTATATGAAAATGCCAAAAATCATTTTGGGACACTGTATATTCGAATTAGAAGGAGCTCTGAATTGGAGTATCAAATTTTTGGGTGGCTTCATGGAGTATTTAGTTTATAATTGAAGCACTGATTTTTATTTTCTTTTCCTGTACATATTTGCTTATTTGTATCTATGTTGTTCTCGCTTAGTGAGAAGATACTGCTTGCGCCATACACCACGTTCGGTATCGGCGGACCTGCTCGATATTTTGCCACCGTAACAAGCGAGCAAGAACTTATTGAGGCGTTGGAATTTGCACAGGAGAAAATCTCTCGTATTTTTGTCTTGGGCGGAGGAAGTAATATTTTAGTCAGCGATGCGGGGTTTGATGGCCTTGTCATTCACAATCGGATCAAGGGATTTGAATTTATTCAGGATCAAAACAAAACTCTCATTTCTTGTGGTGCAGGCGAAGGATGGGACGACCTCGTTTCTGTTGCAATTTCAAAAGGATTATCTGGCGTCGAGCTTCTCTCCGGAATCCCCGGTACTGTCGGCGCGGCGCCTGTTCAAAATATCGGCGCATATGGCGCGAGCGTAGATTCTGTTTTTTACGAGCTCAGTGCATACGATCGAGAATCAAGGAATTTCAAAATGTTTTCCAAAAAAGATTGCCAATTCGATTATCGTTCTAGTATTTTTAAAAGAGAAAACGATCGCTACATTATCACTCATGTTACATTTTGCCTTTCGGATGAGAAACCCACAACGCCTTTGTATCATGATCTTAAGGAGATATTCGGCGAGAATGTCAGCCCTTCTTTGGCAGAAATTCGGGATGCAGTCATTCATGTTCGCGCTCAAAAGGGCATGGTCATTCTTCCTGGGCATGTGGCCTATAAATCCGCCGGTTCTTTTTTTCAAAATCCAGTCGTATCGAAAGGCAAATTTGAAGAATTGAAAAATATTGCCGCAACACAGGGAGAAGCATGGCGCTGTAAATCCCCTTGGTATTGGAAGATTTCAAGCGAGCGAGTAAAAGTCTCTGCCGCATGCCTGATCCAACACGCAAGATTTTCAAAAGGATATCGCGTCGGTGATGTCGGACTTTCAGAACGCCATACGCTTGCGATCGTAAATTATGGAAATGCAACGAGTAATGAGGTACGCGATTTTACAAAGAGTATTTCAGATGGTGTAGAGAAACATTTTTCCGTTACCCTCGAGCCCGAGGTTCAATATATAGGCTTTTAGAGGTCACCTCAATTGCAGCTTTTAGAAAATCGCGATATACTTGATGCTATGCTATGGGACATATCATTGCAGTGGTAAATCAAAAAGGTGGAGTGGGTAAGACAACGACAGTTATGAACTTGGCCGCGTATCTTTCTAGTACCGAAGGGAAAAAATGTCTTGTGGTTGACCTTGACCCACAGGCGAATGCTACCTCAGGACTTGGATTGAACCCCACCGAAGTGGAGCAGGGAACATACGAAGTGCTTCTTGGCTCAGTGCCACCGACTGAGGCAGTTTGTTCGTTTGATCATCGTTCATTTTACATTTTGCCTGCAAACATGTCGCTTGCAGGAGCAAATGTTGAGCTTGTATCTTTGGATGATCGGGAGTATTTTTTGCAAAAACAAATTCATACATTGAAAGATCAATACGATTTTATTTTGATTGACTGTCCGCCTTCATTGGGTCTTTTAACAATTAATGGTTTGACCGCCTCAGATGCAATATTGATCCCTGTTCAAGCAGAATATTTTGCCTTGGAGGGAATCGGGCAATTACTCGATACTATCGGACGCATCCAAGAACAATTGAAGCCCGATCTTGAAGTGCTTGGAGCGCTTATTACCATGTATGACCGTCGCTACAATCTTTCACAAGCGGTACTGCAAGAGTTGTATCGTCATTTTCCCAAGAAGATATTTCGTACCGTAATTCCTCGCAGTGTCCGTTTAGCAGAAGCGCCAAGTCATGGAAAGACAATTCATGAATATGACTCTTCATCGCGCGGCGCGCGTGCCTATGAGCGCCTTGCCCGTGAATTTGTAGCGCATGATTTTTTTTCTACGTCTATAATAAATTCTATATAAAATAACATTATGTCTCCTTCTACACTCGGCCGAGGACTCGACGCGCTCCTTACTCGAAAAAAAAAATCATCTCTTGGCGAACACACAGTCTCTACTCCACGTTCGGCAATGGAGATATCCATTCATTCCATTGATCTTGGTTCGAATCAGCCACGGCAAGATTTTGACCAAGAAAGTCTGCAAGGACTCGCGGATTCGATCCGACAGTACGGGATATTACAACCATTGATTGTTGCGAAAGCAGGGGATCGTTATGAGCTCATCGCGGGAGAACGCAGATTGCGCGCGGCAAAACTCGCGGGTATCTCACACGTACCTGTAGTATTGCGCGATGCCGATACCAACACAAAGATTGCGATCGCTTTGATTGAAAATATTCAAAGAGTGGATTTGAATCCGATTGAGTTGGCAATAGCGTATACTCGCCTCAAAGACGAGCTTGGGTTAACACAGGATGAGATTGCAGTTCGCATGGGGAAAAAACGCCCTACAATCACAAATTCCCTGAGGTTACTCACCCTTCCTGAACCTATTCAAGAGGCTATTCGCGATGGACGCCTCGGAAAAGAGGTGGGAAAAATCATTCTGACTCTCGGAAGCGCAAAAGAACAACTGGCGTTTTTCCACACTGCGCTTGAAAAAAAATTTACTACACAGGCCGCAGAATCATTTCTTTCGACTTCCTCAGCGGTGCGGCCTCATATCCGCAAGGCTCGAGATACAAGCCAAATCAGTAAAGAAGAGGAGTTGCGGGCTCAATTTGGAACAAAAGTCTCGATTCGAAAGAGTAAGGGAAGAGGAATGATTACGATTTCTTTTTATTCTGAAGATGAATACCGTACGCTTTTACAGCGTCTTTTAGAGGCATGAAATTCGTTATCAACGGACAAAAGAAGCTTACAGGTACAGTACGGGTTTTGGGGGCAAAGAACGCGATCCTGCCCATTATCGCGGCTACTGTGTTGACAGAAAATGAATGTGTGATTTCAAATGTCCCGCATATTTCTGACGTTGAAACTATGCTCCAGATTTTGCGCAGCATGGGAGGTAGTGCGCGTTGGTCATCAGAGCATGAGCTTACAATTTGCAATCGCGCGCTTGCCTGCAAACCTTTGGATCAAAAACTTGTAAAGCGCTTACGGGCATCGGTTCTTTTTTTGGGTCCGTTTTTGGTGCGTTTTACTTCTTTTACGCTTGGCGAGCCCGGCGGATGCATTATCGGCAATCGTCCATTAGATACCCACCTTGATGGCCTTGCAAAACTTGGTTGCGTATGGAAGCACAATGATGCGTTCCTTTCCGTAACCCATACTGGATTAGTAGGCGCAGATGTCGTGTTGCGCGAGGCGTCGGTCACTGCCACAGAAAATATTATCATGGCAGCGTGTGGGGCTCGAGGAATAACGAAAATAAAAAATGCGGCGTGTGAACCTCATGTACAAGATCTCTGCGCGTTTTTAATATCTATGGGTGCGGCGATCGAAGGGGCAGGCACGTCCGAAATTACGATCACAGGCGGCAAGAGCCTTTCTGGCACGACTCATGCGGTCATTAGCGATCCGATTGATGCGGGAACATACATTATGCTAGGCCTTGCGACAAAAAGTAAAATTTCGGTTACCCGTATGCGGCCGGATCATCTTGACACGGTACTCGAGACGCTTCGCTCGATGGGCGCGAGATTTGACATAACAAAAGATTCGGTTACTATTACCAATACAGGATTATTGCAGGCGACTAAGATTGAAACGCGAATCTACCCCGGCATCCCAACCGATCTCCAGCCGCTTTTTGGAGTGCTCGCAACCCAGACACAAGGAACCACATTGATCAACGAAACGTTATTCGAGAGCCGCCTCGGGTATTTGCAAGAACTTGAGAAAATGGGAGCAAGCGTAGTGATTTCAGATGCACACCGCGCTCTGATCACTGGCCCCACACCGCTCTATGGCCGATCGATTGATTGTAAAGATCTTCGCGCGGGTGCCGCATTGGTTGTGGCGGGGCTTGTCGCTTCAGGGCAAACAGTGATTGATCATGCTGAAATTTTAGATCGTGGATACGAACATATTGATCACGCGCTTCTTACGCTTGGCGCAGATATTCGACGAATAGAATAAGAGTACATTTATGCAGCAAGAACAAAAAAAGACATTACTCTATTTTTTTAAGCAATATTTCGTTTTTTACGGAGTCGTTTTTCTTATCGGTGGCGGTTTTTTTGGTGGGTTTTATCTTGGCATGTATAGTGAGAAGCAAGATAAGCCGGCCACTTCCTATGGAGCAGTAAAAAATCGTGAGAGCGCAATCCCAAAATATTTAAGCAAAGATGTTGATTTTCGACTTTTTTGGGATGTATGGAGCCGCGTACGAAGCGACTATATTGATAAAAACACTCCGGATACTAAATTATTCTACGGAGCCCTCGAAGGAATCGTGGGAGCGCTTGATGATCCGTACTCGACATTTCTCACTCCCGAGTCATCGGAAAAATTTCACGAAAGCCTTTCAGGAAGTTTTCAAGGCATTGGCGCTGAAATAGGCATAAAGAAAAATCAGCTTCTTATTATTACTCCGTTACCCGAAACGCCGGCTGAAAAAGCCGGGTTGCGCGCGCTGGACAAGATCCTAGCGATTGACAAAAAAAATACCTCTGGCATGACACTTGAAGAAGCTGTTACGAGGATTCGCGGCAAAAAGGGAACGACCGTGGTATTGACCACCTATCGCGATGGCGACGAAAAAGAAAAAGACATATCAATTACCCGTGATACTATTGAGGTCAAATCAGTCACATGGAAAATTGTCGATGGCACTGATCTTGGATATATTAAAGTTTCGAATTTTAATGAGGATACTGACAGCAGATTTAGAGACGCGGTAACATTTATGCTTTCGAAACGCGTAAAAGGATTGATCCTTGATTTAAGGAATAATCCCGGAGGATTCTTAGATACGTCCATTGAAATGGCAGGCTATTGGATTGACGGGCAGACCGTAGTGATCGAAAAATATGATCACGAAGAAAAAGAGTTGAAAGCGCATAGAAGCGCAAAATTGCAGGGAATGCCGACTATTGTATTGGTGAATGAAGGAAGCGCATCCGCATCGGAGATTGTCAGTGGCGCATTACAGGATTATGGAGCAGCAACCGTGGTGGGCAAAAAGACATTCGGTAAGGGTTCTGTGCAAGATGTGAAGCCGTTGAGAGACGGGTCTTCCATTAAGCTCACCATTGCAAAATGGCTTACGCCGAAACGCCGTTCTATCAATGAAGAAGGGATCAAGCCTGATATAGAAGTGGAGATTACAGAAAAGGATTATGAAAGCGCAAAAGATCCGCAGCTTCAGAAAGCAAAAGAACTGCTTGTAACAGAGGTAAAATAACAACACACCCCCGATGACCATCGGGGGTGTGTGTGAAAATCTTATTTTGCGGACTCTGCGGCGTGAGGAAGAATGCTGATAATTGATGTGTTTCGCAGACTGCCATCAAATTTTCTTTTTTTCATTGTAGAAAATCTGATCACACCGTTTGTGGTGGCATACAGTGTATCGTCTCCGCCCTTGCGTACATTTTTACCGGGGTGATATCTCGTTCCCCGTTGGCGTACAAGGATATTGCCAGCTTTTACGATCTGTCCGCCAAACATTTTTATGCCAAGCCGTTGCGCGCGCGAATCACGTCCCCACGCTGTAGAGCCACCCGCTTTTTTATGTGCCATATCGTTTTTCCATGGTAATGTAAGATAGGAATAGTATAGCGGATTTTTTTAATAGCGCAAGGGATGGCCTCCCATTGCCGTCATTCTGGATGTTTGATAGTATAGTTCCGTATGATTTCACAAATTCGCCGCATCTATACCAATATCTTTTTTCGCTCACGATTCTTTTTTTCTGCAGTCGTACTTTCTCTTACCGCAAATGCGCTCATCTGGATATTGATTGTGCTAGGATTCAGCACTCTGTACCAAGCGGATCGTGAATTTATTCCGCTCCACTATAAAGTTCCTATCGGGCCTGATTTTTATAGTAATTGGTACTGGATTTTTGTGCTTCCGATTACAGGACTGCTCTTTATTATTTTCAATTTTTTCTTTGGACGATTTGTATATCCGCGCCAGCGGGTCTTGGCATTATCGTTGAGTACTCTCGGTTTGATTACTCAGATTATTTTCATACGAGCAGTCTACCTCATTATCCAAATAAATCTTTATTAGTTGAGTCATGTTTCTCGGTTTTGTCGCATTTAAACTTGGCATTCTCGCAACTCTTTCATTTCTATTTGCATGGGCATGGACTCCATTTGTGTCCCATCTTCTTGCAAAGTACCGGCTTGGAAAACACATTCGCGACGAGCAGTTTGCGCCGATATACTCAAAACTTCATAAAGCAAAAGAGAGCACACCTACCATGGGGGGCGTCTTGATCTGGGGGACAACAACTGTCATCGCGTTTCTTTTCTATTATCTCTCCGTTGTAATCCCGATCGATTTTTTTAAGAATCTAAATTTTTTGACGCGCTCGCAAGTATGGCTTCCTCTTGGCGTGTTGATTCTTGCCGCGCTTGTGGGCGCTGTTGATGATATTTTCAATTCTCGCATGATCGGTCCTCGAGGAGGCGGGTTGCAAATGCGGCATCGATTGTTGATTTATACGGCCATTGCGGGTATCGGAGCGTGGTGGTTCTTTTTCAAATTGAGTTGGGACACGCTCCATGTTCCATTTTTGGGCGATTTCACTATCGGATGGTGGTATATTCCCTTTTTTATGTTCGTGATCATTGCTACTGCATTTTCAGTGAATGAAATCGACGGACTCGACGGTCTTGCGGGAGGCACTCTTTTTCCTTCGTTTGGAGCGTTCGCCGCTATCGCAATCATGCAAGGCAAATACGACCTCGCGGCCTTCTGTGTGGTTATTATTGGAGCATTATTAGCGTTTTTATGGCTCAATATCTATCCGGCAAAATTTTTTATGGGCGATACGGGATCCATGTCCTTAGGCATCACGCTTGGCGTTGTCGCGATGCTGACAAATGCGGCGTTGCTTTTGCCGATTATTGGATTTCTTTTTATGCTTGAAAGTCTCTCGGTAATCATACAGGTACTTTCGAAAAAACTTCGCGGAGCAAAAGTGTTCCTTTCTTCGCCTCTCCATCATCACCTAGAAGCAAAAGAATGGTCAGAGCCTACCATTGTGATGCGGTTCTGGATTATTTCATGGGTTACCGCGCTTGTGGGCATTTTGATTGCTCTTGCGGATCGAGGCTTTCATTAAGTCAGTGAGATATTCGATATGAGTACTCCCGATTTTTCTAAAAAGAAAATTCTTATCATGGGGTTGGGGTTGCATGGCGGGGGAGTGGCGAGCGCGCAATGGTTTTTTGAACAGGGGGCAGAAGTGATCGTGACTGACCTTAAAGATGAAGTGGCATTGCGCGATTCGGTCATTTCGCTCAATAAGAGTACGCGGGCGTATCGGCTTGCGCATCCCGAAAAAAAATTTATCTCGCCTGCGTATGTGTTGGGTACACATCGCGAACAGGATTTTCGTACCGCTGATCTCATTATTCAAAACCCGGGTGTTCCTCGCGAATCGGCATATCTCGGATATGCAAAAGAAAGCGGTGTGCCCATAGAAAATGAGGTTACGATTTTTTTTCTTCTCACGCCCGGCACACCAAAAATTGCCGTAACGGGAACAAGAGGAAAATCCACTACGACGTCATTGATTTTTGAAATGGTTAAGCAGAAATATCCCGATGCGCTCCTTCTTGGCGTGGCGGGACATCCGGCCTCTTATGCGTTTTTATCAGCTGTCGATCGGACGCGTAGAAAAGAGCACGCAGACGCTCTAATCCCATGCGTGATGGAACTTTCGAGTTGGCAGCTTGAACTATTTGACACTCATGCCCTAAAACCCGATATTGCAGTGGTAACAAATATATTTAAAGATCATCTCAATCGATACCCGGATTACGAGGCATATCAGCGAGCCAAGACAAGTATTTTTTCTTTTCAAGATAAAGACGACTGTGTGATTCTTAATTACGATAATGAGTGCACCCGTTTTTTTGGAGAGTCAGGAGCGCATTCTCGATTGTATTGGTTTTCTTTGCGTGAGAGAATCGCGAGAGGGTGTTATCAGGAAGAGGGCAAGATTTTTTGTAGCGATGGAGACAAAAAAGAATATGGATATCTGCGGGAAGATGGCGTATGGGTAGGCGCACATATGCGCCAGAATGCATTGGCAGCATGCACTGCCGCTTCACTCTTTGGAGTTTCTTCAGATCAGATCAAACACGCACTTGCACATTTTACCGGTGTGCCCTCACGGCTTGAATGTATCGGAGAAAAAGATGCTCGTGTGTGGTATGATGACACGACTTCAACTTCTCCGGAGGCAACCAGTGCGGCCTTGCGCACACTTGGATCTTGCAAGAAGAACATCATTCTTATTGCAGGAGGCGCTGATAAGAATTTTGATTTTTCCGAACTTGCGTCCGATATCGCCGGATATTGCCGGTCGACAGTCCTCTTGTCAGGCACCGCAACGCCCAAAATTGCGAGCGCTCTTGGTGCGCAGAACTATGCAGGCACTATTGCATTGGCAAATAGCATGCGTGAGGCAGTGATGCGCGCATGGCGACTGAGCCAGAGGGGTGATATACTGCTCCTATCGCCAGCGGCCGCAAGTTTCGGAATGTTTGTGAATGAATTTGACAGGGGTTCACAGTTTCGCGAGGCGTTCAATTCATTTGAAGAACAATAGCAATGGCCAGCCGTCGATTGTTTGGTGTTCGCACCCCAAGTATGTTTCGTGATGGCACACCGGATTACACCCTTATTGTGTGTTTCTTTTTGATTCTCGGATTCGGATTGGTTGTGCTTTCTTCTGCTTCTTCCGTTGTTTCATTCGATAAATTCCGCTCGCCGTATTTTTACTCGATTCATCAGCTTCTCTTCGGATTTCTTCCTGGCCTCCTTTGTTTTTATCTTGCATCTCGTATTGATTATCATATCTGGGAGCGTTTCTCCGCGCTTTTTTTGACTATCTCAATCGCGCTGCTTCTTCTAGTATTTATTCCCGGCCTCGGGTTCGAGTCTGGAGGAGCAAAACGTTGGGTGCATTTTGGGGGTTTTGTATTCCAGCCCTCCGAAGTAGTAAAACTCACTTTTTTATTGTATCTTGCGGCTTGGCTTACAAAAAAAGGGGAAACACATTCCCGCAACCGTTCGTATACTTTTCTTCCGTTTCTTATTCTTGTGGGTACGATCGCGCTTCTCGTTATTTTGCAGCCCGATATGGGCACTATGGGAGTTATTGCATTGATCTCAAGCGCGATGTATTTTTTAGCGGGCGCCCCCATTCGCCACTTGGCTGCAATTGCCGCAGGGGGAGTTGCATTTTTTTTCTTGCTTCTCAAGGCGGCGCCGTATCGCATGGAACGGTTTACGATTTTTCTAAATCCTCAGAGCGATCCATTGGGAAGCGGATATCATATCAATCAAGCGCTATTGGCGATCGGTTCCGGCGGTTTGTTTGGCAGAGGATTTGGGCTCTCGCGCCAAAAGTATAATTATCTTCCTGAAGTGGTGGGAGATTCCATTTTCGCGATCATTGCCGAAGAACTTGGCTTCTTGATTGCGGTTGCATTGATTGCGACATTCATGTTTTTTGTCATCAGGGCGCTTCGTGTGGGCGCGCGCGCTCCCGACCAATTTGGTTTTTTGGTTGCAGTGGGGATTGCTTGTTGGTTTTTATTTCAATCATTCATCAATATTGCCGCAATGCTTTCACTTCTTCCCCTGACAGGTATTCCTTTGCCTTTTATCAGTTATGGAGGATCTGCCTTGATGGTGGGAATGACGGCGGTTGGGATTTTAGTAAATATTTCGCGGCAAGGAAAAACAGAAAAACACTCTTAGTTATCTTATGCGAATACTTTTTACCGGAGGCGGCACATTGGGTCCTGTAACGCCGCTTTTGGCACTCTATGAGTATCTTTGCGATCACTCTTCTTTGGGAGAGGTGAAGGCGGCATGGATTGGTACGCGGCATGGTCCGGAATGGAGTTTGATTTCGCAGTATAGGATTATTCAGATACGCATTTTTGCAGGCAAAATTCGTCGGTATATTAGCATTCACAATTTAATAGATCCATTTTTTCTTTTTTTTGGGTTTTTCCAAGCGCTCTATCATATTTTGAGGTTCCGTCCTACTGTCGTAGTCAACGCAGGAAGTTTTGTAGGCGTGGGGGTGGTGTGGGCGGCGTGGTTTGTAGGTATTCCTGTGGTTGCATTGCAACTTGATATTCGCCCGAGCCTTGCAAATATTTTAACTCTTCTTCATTCAAAAAAAATTTGCGCTTCATGCCCGGAGGCGGCAAAAAAGTTTCCTAAGAATAGGACTGTGATTACCGGTATTCCTGTGCGAAAGAGCGTCAGCGCAACGGCGACACGAATTTGTCAGCCGGGTGAATTGCAACGTCTGCGCGCGCAACATGGTATTTATGATACTCTGCCGGTTGTGCTTATGAGTGGCGGGGGAACAGGAGCTGAATTTTTAAATGCGCGAGCACGAGAGCTTGCGCAAGACGGAAAAGATTCATTTCATATCATGCATATTACAGGGAAAGGGAAAGAGATTACTGTAGCTGAAAATAAAATGTATCATCAATTTTCATTTGTTGATGATTTTGCTTCAATCGCGGCATGCGCTGATATTGTAGTGACTCGCGCCGGCATGGGCACAATATCCGAGCTTGTTGTTCTTGGAAAACCAATGATCCTTATTCCTATTCCTGACTCGCATCAGGTGGACAATGCGTTGTTCTGCGAAAAAAAGGGAGCGGCAGTATATCTTAGCCAGACAATCGCAACGACAGAACATTTGAGAGAAGTCATTGAAAAAGTATTGAGAAATAAAGATAGAAAAGCTGAGTTTGTGCACAATATGCGCACATTATTTCCCTCCAATGCGGCTGCGCGTATGGCAGAAATACTATGAATATCACTGCGATTGTTCCTGCGTTCAATGAAGAAAAGACGATTGGTTCTGTACTTGAGATTTTGGTGAAGTCATCATTGTTTTCAGAAGTTATAGTAGTTGACGATGGATCGTCAGATCATACTGCCCAAGTTGCCGAAACTCATGGCGCGCATGTGATACGGCAAAAGAATCAAGGGAAGGGGGCGGCTCTTGGGAGTGGCGCACAGGCAGCTAAATCTGAAATTCTTTTTTTCTGCGATGCGGATCTTACTGGATTGACCGAACAACATATCCGTTCACTCATTGATCCTGTATTCAAAGGCTACGCCGCCTTAGCCGTTGGCCTGCGCGATCGTGGCAGAGTGCTAGGTTGGTGGATGGAACATGTTCTTCCACTGATCGGGGGCGAGCGGGCAATCATTCGAGATGTCTTTTTAAAAGTAATGGAATCCGGAATCAGAGATTTTGGAATTGAACTTGCAATGAATGAATATTGCCGTACGCATAAATTAGGTATCAAAAAAGTCCGCATGTCGGGAGTCGGGCAAGTGGTAAAAGAAAAGAAGTATGGTATGGTGCAAGGATTCATCCGCCGACTTGGCATGATTACACAGGTCATGCATGCGGGCGTGCGATTATTTTTCAAAAAAAATGATTGATTTTCTCAAAGCTAAAAAAATTCATTTTGTTGGCATAAAAGGTGCAGGCATGGCTGCGCTGGCGCAAGTTTTGAAATATCAAGGCTTGGCTGTGTGTGGGTCTGATGGAGCTGAAGAATTTTTTACTGATGTCGTGCTTAAAAGCAGAAACATTCCGGTTGAGCCTTTTAGTGCAACTCATATCGCAAAGGGATTTGACGTAATTATCTATTCAACAGGGTATGGACAAGATCATGAGGAAATTCGCGCCGCACACGATCTCGGTATTCCCTTGATCAGTTATCCCGAGGCTGTCGGGAGGCTTTTTAATAACGCGCACGGTATTGCAGTGTGCGGGACGCATGGAAAGACGACAATTACCGCGCTCACTGCGTGGATATACGATGCGCTTGGTCTTGATCCCACCGCATTGATCGGATCAACGATTCAGGGGACTGGGAATAATGCATATACGGGACGATCCAAGTATTGGATACTGGAAGCCGATGAATATCAGAATAAATTTGAGCACTACAATCCAAAGGCAATTATTGTGAGCACTATTGAATACGATCATCCGGATTTTTTTACTGATGAGCGCGCGTATGCACAGACATTCAAAACATTCTTAGCGAATCCCTCGTGCGAATTGGTTGTTGCAGGAGCGGATGATACAGGAGTGCAAGCACTTATAAAAGAATTGTATATCCCTCGGCTTGTTACCTACGGATTTGATGAATCGAGCGACTATCGCATTACCGACGTAACAGAAGACCATAAAGGTTTTTCTTTTGGCGTGAAGAATAAAGGCGTATCGTTAGGAACATTTCATACTCCTTTGGTCGGCAGACATAATATCGCCAATGCATGCGCCGTGATCGCGCTGGTACACGCGCAAAACCTCAACCCTATTGAAAAAGTAGCCGAGGCGCTTACTTCTTTTCAAGGAACTGGGCGCAGATTTGAAACAATAGGCATGCTCGGCAATACTATTGTCATTGATGATTATGCCCACCATCCGGCAGAAATCCGTGCAACATTGCAGGGCGCGTGCGCTCGATATCCAAGAAAAAGAATCGTGTGTTGCTTCGGGCCGCATACATATACTCGTACACACGCGTTATTTGATGACTTTGCGCGATCTTTTCGGGATTGTGATCAGGTGCTCCTCCTTGATATTTATGCCTCTGCCCGCGAAACAAAAGGCCCTGTCCATTCGAAAGATCTTGCCGATGCAATATCGGCACATTCCCACAACGCGCTATACACGGGAAGCATCCCGCACACTATTGCAATTGTACGCGAGAGGATTCATGATATAGATATTCTTATTACCATGGGTGCGGGGGATGTCTGGAAAGTGGGACGTTATCTCCTAGAGGATATTCATTTCGCACCAGACGGTCAGTAAGGATCATTAAGTTTTTTTATCGTAAATCAGTAATGTTCTTTCTGTCACGACATGATTTCTCTGATTTATTCAAAAAAAGCTTAATGATCCTACGCCAACACCTGTATGCAAGCGTCTCGTTTGAATTATTTTAAAGATGTATATACACCCTGTTCCATGTGTTGGCTTTACTGACCTGAAGGTGTGAAATAAATATCCTCTCGCAGTACAACAGTTAAGTATTATTAAATGAAAATGCCGAATCTTTCAAAAATTTATCAAAAAGAGAGATGGGATTATCTTTCGCAAACGAAAAACGGAGCGCTCATGATCGAAGGGCTTTCCGTGTATGATATTGTAAAAAAATTCGGAAGTCCTGTATATGTAATGGTTGAACGGGCGATCAGGGAGCGATTTCGCCAGTTCAAAAAAGCATTTCCCTATCCGAAATTGCGCGTGCAGTATGCCACAAAATGCAATTCCAATCTTGAAATTATGCGGATTGCCAATGAAGAAGGCATTGAGCTTGACGCAAGTTCGGTTGGCGAGATTATCTTGGGGTTGCTTGCGGATTTTGCGCCTCAAGAGATTACGTTTACAAATTTATACAAAACAGAACAAGACGTTATTTTTGCCGCTCGCATCGGCGTACAGGCGATCACGGCAAATTCACTTGAAGATATTGAGCTTATCGAATCTGCAGGAAAAAAAATGAGAAAAAAAATACGCATATTTTTACGTATCAATCCTCTGATCGAGATCGGCGACTATTCGACTCGCAAATTACAATACGGCATTCCCTATGCGTGGTACAAACGCGCGTGTGAAATGGCAATGAAATCAAAACATCTTGATCTCATCGGCCTGCATTTTCATGGTCCCTATGTGTATAATCCCCGTGTGTATTTCCGTGCGGCAAAAAAATTGTTTAGTATCGCCGAGTATCTGATTACGCACTATAATCATAGAATTCGTTTTATCGACCTTGGTGGAAGTTTTCCTGTTGCGCATGGCGACTTGCAAGAAGTCTTTCAGCCGGAAGACATGGGAAAAGATTTTACAAACTATTTCGTCCGCAAAGCCTATGAGATTGGGTTGCCCCTTCCTCACATGGTGTTTGAACCCGGAAAATTTTGCGTTGCAAATGCAGGCGTGGGACTAGTCAAAGTAATCAGCAAGAAGCGTGCAAACCGCCTTAATACCCTAATCGTGGATGGATCCACATACGCATTTTTGCCTGACCCTATTATTTACGATTGCCTCTATGATATTTTACCCGCAACAAAAATGAATCGCCGCCGTTCCACTCATTATCAAGTGGCAGGATGTACGTGCGATAATATCGATATTTTGAGGCGCAATGTGCATCTGCCGACAATTGAAGTGAACGATCTCCTTGCGTTTATGGATTGCGGCGCGTATAGTAACACGATGGCATCGAACTTTAATTCTTTGAAACGCGCGCCTATGGTAATGGTAAATTCCCAAGGCGTGCCGCGTCTCATCCGTCGGAGGGATCGTTACTCTGATATGTTTGCTCCTGAGCTTGATGTTCTCAAGATGGCGGATCCGCAAGAAATGAAACGCTACTATGACCTTTGGCGTGTGAATATCGGTAAGCTATGGGGGGTGCGAAAAAAGAAAAGGTCAACGCGTATGTCAACTGGATTACTTGATACGGGGGCACACTCAGTATCTACATAAATATGGAAACAAAAAAAGTTTTACGAAATATTCTTGCGCCAGCCCTCTTGGTCATCGGACTTCTTTTTATCGTGTTTGGAGGCAAAGATATCTATCATGCGATTTTTTCGAAAGGCCCAAAATCAAATGACAAAGCCGTACAGGAGGCGCTCTTACAATCCAAAGAACTAAAAGAATACGAGGAGCCGCGTACGGGTGCGCGTTTTTTGTATCCGAAAAATTGGAGCGCAAAACCTATTCAAAACGGCACTTCATTTAGCACGCTCGATGATGCCATCAATGTGCGAGCTTCCGTAGATGATTTTTCCGGCGATAAGGAGGAAATAACCCCGGAGCGGTATCGGGATCTTACGCGCACGCAATTGAAAGATCTTGAAAAAGAAGCGAATATCACATACACGCCAAAAGACGAGGGGACTACTACTGTGGCAAACCTTCCCGCGTATGAATGGACATACTCTCTCCAAGTCAAAGACGTGCGTATAGGAGGTTCGCAAGTATGGTTTATGAAAGACAAAAAAGTTTTTGTGATGACCTATACTGCGCCTGAGCAGCTTTTCGACTTGTTTTATCCATTGTATCAGCAGATGGTTTCATCTCTAAAATAGTACCTATTGCGCATGTCATTTTTTAAGAAGTTTTTTGGAGACCCAAATAAAAAAGTAATCGAAGAGCTTGAAGCGATCGTTGCGCGCGTGAATTCGTTTGAAGAAGATTTTTCGCGCCTTACCAATGATCAATTGCGCGCAAAGACGTTTGAATTCCGCGAACGATTGAAAGACGACACACCTCTGGATGAATTATTACCAGAGGCGTTTGCGGTCGTACGTGAAGCGGCAACACGCACGTTGCGGCAGAGGCATTTTGATGTCCAGCTTGTCGGCGGAATCGTATTGCATCGCGGCCAAATTGCTGAGATGAGAACCGGCGAAGGCAAGACGCTTACCGGCACTGCGGCTGTGTATTTGAATGCGCTTACCGGCAAAGGGGTTCATGTGGTTACGGTGAATGATTATCTTGCCAAACGCGACGCAGTTTGGATGGGGTCCGTATATCATGCGCTTGGGCTTACCATCGGATGCATTCAGCATGAGTCCGCATTTTTATACGACCCGGCATTCAAAGCGCAACAAGAAGAGCTTGAAACGATTTCTGAACAGGCAAGTTATCAGATCCAGCATGATTTTTTGCGTCCTTGCACTCGGAGGGAAGCGTATTTGGCAGATATTACATACGGCACCAATAATGAATTCGGTTTTGATTATTTGCGGGATAACTTGGTTTCACGATTCGAACAGGCAGTGCAGCGAGAATTGCACTATGCTATTGTGGATGAGGTGGACAGTATTTTGATCGATGAAGCCCGCACTCCATTGATTATTTCCGCGCCCGCAGAAGATGCGCCAGATGAGTATTACAAATTTGCAGAGTATGTCGCAAAACTTACGGAGAATGAAGATTATAATATTGATGAAAAAATGCGCGCGGCGACTTTGACAGAAAAAGGGCTTGCAAGAATGGAACAATGGCTGGGTATGGGTGAGCTGTATACTGCTGACAATTTGACTACGGTACATCATATAGAACAGGCGCTCAAGGCGCGGGCGCTTTTCAAGCGCGATAAAGATTATGTCGTCAAAGAAGATGAGGTGATTATTGTTGATGAATTTACCGGACGGCTTATGTATGGGCGCAGATATTCCGAAGGGTTGCATCAGGCTATTGAAGCAAAAGAGAGGGTGAAAATCCAACGCGAAAGTCAGACATACGCTACGATCACATTTCAAAATTATTTTCGCTTGTATAAAAAATTAGCCGGCATGACAGGTACGGCCGCAACAGAAGCGGAAGAATTTGCAAAAATTTATAAACTCGAAGTAGTTGTGATCCCTACGAATCGAGATATGATTCGAACAGATCAGTCAGACAGAGTGTATAAAAATGAACGGGGTAAGCTCGCCGCAGTCACACAAGAGATACGCACGCGGCATGCCAAAGGCCAGCCTGTGCTTGTTGGTACTATTTCCATAGAAAAGAATGAATTGCTTGGCAAGCTTCTGGAACGCGAGGGGATACCGCATGAAGTACTCAATGCAAAAAATCATGAGCGTGAAGCGCAAATCATTGCGCAAGCAGGACGGTTTGGAGGGGTAACAATTGCTACCAATATGGCAGGACGAGGCGTTGACATTATTCTTGGAGGGCATCCTTTTGACGAGGAACAGGCGACTCGGGTTCGCGCAGTGGGCGGCCTTCATGTGCTTGGCACGGAACGGCATGAATCTCGTCGTATTGATAATCAGCTTAGAGGCCGCGCAGGTCGTCAAGGGGATCCCGGATCATCGCAGTTTTATATTTCTTTGGAAGATGATCTCTTGAGAATTTTTGGATCTGAAAAAATAAAGGGAATCATGGATCGGCTTGGCATGCCAGAGGATCTTCCGATTGAATACAAACTTATTTCAAAGTCAATCGAAGAAGCGCAAAAAAAAGTTGAAACCCATAATTTCGATACCCGCAAGCATTTGGTGGAATACGACGATGTGATCAATAAACAGCGTGAAGTAATCTATCGGAAACGCCACGATATATTGGCGCAATATGATAGGGAAATGGCGTCGCCTCTTCCGCCCGGGCAAGAGCCGAAAGAAACGCATACTTCACTGAAAGAGATGGTACTTGCGATGATTGAAGAAGAGATCGAACAAGTAGTGCTATTTCATACTTCAGCGGAACAAGAAAGCGAATGGAACCTCAAGGAAATTTACGAAGTTGCCAATACCATATTTCCCATAGGCGATGATGTGCGTATCCATATTGATGATCTCCGTTCAACACATGGCGATAAACTTCAAGACGTGGAGAAGCGAACAAAAATAATTGAATATCTTAGCGATCTTTCTCGTCATGCATATGAACGTCACGAAGCGATCATTACCGAACGTGTTGCCAGTGTGGGAGGAAATCTTGATCCCGGTCATGCGCTTCGGTCCATAGAGAAAGATCTTATGATTCGCGCACTCGATTCTTTATGGGTAGAGCATTTGGAAGCCATCGATCATTTGCGTACCGGTATTGGCTTGCGCGGATACGGGCAGCATGATCCATTGGTAGAATACAAGAAAGAATCGTTCCGGCTTTTCCGTGATCTTCTTGCGTTGATCACAAAGCAAGTGGTATATTCGATTTATAAAATCAGTGGAGCGGCATCTCCGCAGACGCGTACAAGGCAATATATGTACAGCGCTCCGGCAAAAACCTCCGATGGAAACGGAGAAGGGGCGTCGCAATCTCAGACGACTGCAACAAGCATGAAGGTCGGACGTAACGACCCGTGTCCCTGCGGTTCAGGCAAAAAGTTCAAGCGGTGTCATGGGGCGTAAAATACCTTGCTTTTTGTCAAAATTTTGATACAATTAAAGAAAGACAGAGATGAATTTCTATGATCAAAAAATCACAAAAAGGTATCTGGGAAACAGACGTAAAAACCATCAATCTTTCGAATCCGAAAGTATTGAAGTGGTATCTTGAACGCAAAATCGAAGTAGGTGATTGGGAGGCACTCGATCGAACTACTCTTACGCGGATGCTTAGCAAACTTTCGATCGATACCCGCGTGAAGTCATTGTTACGAGATTTTTTATCCAGCTATGGACATTCTCACAGATAATCATCGGCGCATTCTCGCCGCTCTCGGGAAAAGTAAGCTCGCCAAAGAAATATATTTTACAGGTGGTACACATTTGTCGTATCAATATCTCCACCATCGCTATTCGCTTGATGTTGATATTTTTTCTGATGATCTTTTGGACGATATTGTAGTCACAAAGGCTATACAGGATCTTTCAAAAGAAGTTGGCGCCAAAAAATTACGACATACAAAATACACAAGTCGATGGCAGTATTTTTTTGAATTTTCCAAAGCAGAAATAAAATGCGACATTGTCTATTTTCCATTTCCAAGGGCTGATACAAGAATAAAGCTCAGAGAGTTTAATCTGGTAGGCGATTCCCTTCTTGATATAGCGATCAATAAGGTTCATGCATGTTTCGAGCGAGAAGCGCCACGTGACGCATTTGATTTGTATACAATTCTTCACGCGAAAAAATGGACATTAAAATCATTGATTGCAGAAGTTGAAAAAAAATTTGGCGTTGAAATTGATCTCGTGCATCTTATTGCTCGGTTGGTTGCGTCGATTGATCTCATGGATGAGATGCGACCACTATTCATCGGAAAGCCTCCACAAAAAAAACTGATTCAGGATTATTTCAAATCAATTTCAAGTCAGTATCTTAAGAAGAATCTTTCCATTTAAATAGGACTTCAAACGCTGTCATGGGACATAATTATGTCAAATTATATGGATAGCATTACAAATATCATCGCATGGGTTTTGGTATTTGTCCCGGTGGGCGTAATACTGTATTTTGGTTGTAGGGTATTCCTTGCGTGTACCGGGCGGTTATTGAAATTTTACCCCCAGAGGTATTCTTTAAAAATGTCACGGGAGAATGAGCTGGCAGTAAAAAGAATTACCGCTCAGCAAGCAAAAATTCAAGCACTATCCGAGGAAAAACAAATCCTATATTATTATCGTGTCATTCAAGATTTGGGATATGATACAGATATCTCGATCGCTGAATACAAAACAGCAACAAAAGAAAAAGGAATGCTCGATGCTGTCGAGTGGGTATTGGATGCACACAAAAAGGTGTTAGACTGGGAAAAACTTTTCGATATTGGAGATGCGTTTTTGAGCATCAGCACGATCATCCCTGGATTTGCATCAGATATAAAAACAAACTCTGCTCATATCACAGGAGTCGTCTGCGGAGAAGAGATTGATATTCACTTGAGTCTCAGTAATATACCGTTTACTGAAGCCAAAGAAGATGAGTTCGCTATGCCTATTGAAGTAATTTACGACGTACTCAATCCAATCATCTCAAAAAAACTTGGGAAACAGTTTATCTGTCTTGAGCCAGGCGATGAATCCACTCATTGCGTTGTTGTGGACAATGAACGGCTGGAAATGGTGAGAGCAAATCCGTATTTTGCAGAAGAGGAATACTGGAAGCATTTTGAGGGTTATCGTAAAACTCGCTACACATATTGAATTTTTATTTATAATTCTTGTGATGATATATGATGTCTGATGCTATTAAAAATTTTGCCAAGCAGTTTTCCTATGAACCAATCATTGAGAATGGGGATGGGTTTGCGTCTAAGCAAAAGGTGATCGTCGCGGGGATGGGGGGGTCTGCGCTTGCGGCTGGGTTATTGAAGACATGGAATCCTGATCTTGATATTCGAGTTCATAAAGATTACGGACTTCCATTTATAGTTGAATCCGAAAAAGCAGACACACTCGTGATAGTGAGCGCGTATTCAGGTAATACCGAAGAAACTCTTGATGCATACGCAAGCGCAGGGAAACATGGTATTGCGCGGGCTGTCATTACTGTTGGAGGGAAGCTTTTGGAAGCAGTAAAAAAAGATGGCATGCCGTATATTCAATTGCCCAATACCGGCATTCAGCCACGATCAGCGCTCGGATTTAGCTTTAAGGCGCATTTGAAATTTCTTGGCTTAACCGATGCGCTCAAAGAAATATCTTCCCTTTCAAAAGAATTTGACCCTATGTCATTTGAAGAAGATGGGAAAAAAATTGCCAAAGAATTGAAAGAGCATGTACCGGTTCTCTATGCTTCTGCTCGCAATGAATCCATCGCGTACAATTGGAAAATAAAATTTAATGAAACAGGAAAGATTCCTGCATTTTATAATGTGTTACCAGAACTCAATCACAACGAAAT
>JACQSA010000039.1 GCA_016206145.1 Candidatus Uhrbacteria bacterium | reverse complement strand
CTCGACTCCACTTCGTTTCGTTCGGGATGACAAGACATGAGTTTTGTAATTCAAACTCTATACATATAAAATGACCAATGAACTTAATTTCTAAAAAGCTAAAAAGCCACAACCTACAAGCTTGTAAAGGCTTCACACTCCTTGAAACGCTTCTTGTCATTGCTCTAGTCGCGCTGATATTTGTCGCGGGGATGCCCGTGTATCTTTCTTTGATGTTTCGTAATGATCTTGCGATCGGGCAAAACACAACCGCTTCTCTCTTACGTCGCGCGCAACTTCTTTCCCAAGGGGTCGATGGGGACTCAGGATGGGGAGCAAAGATTCAATCAGGGTCCATTACTTTATTTCAAGGAGCAAGTTACGCAAGTCGGAATACAACGAGAGATGAGATTCATGAGATTCCTTCCTCTATCAACGTTGCAGGAGCACAAGAAATCGTATATGCAAAATTTACGGGTCTGCCATCGGCTACTGGTACAATTACTTTTACTGCTTCTAATAATGAGACAAGCACAGTCACCATCAATGGAAAAGGCACGATCAGCTATTGAAGGTTTTAGCCTTATCGAGATACTTCTTGCAAGCGCGCTTTTGATTATTGTAGCGAGTACGTTAGTGATTGCCTATATCGTCGGCCAAGAATCGCTTGTGAGCGCTGGCCGGCGCGCTCAGGCCATATTCCTCGCCGAAGAAGGATTGGAAGCTTCACGGAATATTCGAGATTCGAATTTTTCAGATCTTACGGTCGGCGCTCATGGTGTTGCGAGTTCCTCAAATCAATGGGTTTTTTCCGGATCGCAAGATACCACGAATATGTTTACCCGACAGGTCATCGTTTCTTCTATAGATGGGAATAGAAAAATTGCCTCCTCAACGGTTACATGGCAGCAAACACCCTCCCGTACGGGTACCGTATCGCTCGGCACGCGGTTCACCAATTGGCCTTTTGCGAAGAAAGGACTCGCGCCTTCATTATTTGGCACGCTTGATCTGACAAATGCGAATAGCGGCCACGATACTGCGGATGCGATTTCAGTAGCGACGGCCGGGAATTATGTCTACTTAGGGCGAGCAAGAAATCCTTCAAGTGAGTTTTTTGTCATCAATGTCACTGATCCAGCAAGTCCTACTATCAGCGGGCAATTGGCACTGAACGGTAACCCAAATGATATTGCGATAAGCGGCAGCTACGCATACATTGCGTCTGATGACAACGCCGGCGAGCTTACAGTAGTGGATGTTTCCACTCCGTCGAGTCCCACGATCGCTGCCACCTTTGACCTTACCGCTGCGAATAGTGGAAACGCAAATACTGATGCACTCTCGGTGACGATACGAGATGCAACCTATCTTTATCTTACGCGCAGCAACAGTGGCGGCAAAGAATTTTATGTGTTTAATATATCGACTCCTACTGCCCCCAGTTTGATTAGTTCCATAGATTTAGCGGGAGATATCGACGAGAGTGTTGCGGCAGGGAATTATGCGTATCTTTCCTCAACTGACAATACATCAGAATTTCAGCTCATTGATGTTACGACCGTTACTAGCCCCACTTTGGCAGCATCCCTCGATCTTGATCAAGGCGATACTGCTGCTGATGGGCTTTCAATCGCAGTCGGTGCAAGTACAGTATATCTAGGACGTAATGGATCAACCGGAGGGCCTGAGTTTTACATTATTGACGTGACAACGCCCGCAACCCCATCAATTACAAGCTCAATGGATATCGGGACGCATGTTCTCAAATCCATAGATTACTCGAGTAGTTGGCAGTTGGTATTTTTTGCAAATACAAATCCGGCAAATGATGATTATGATTCTGTCGACGTCAGTATTCCTGGGACTCCTACACTTCTCACAAGCCTGAATCTTGATGGTAGCCCAAGCAAGCTCATCTATTCATCAAGCCTTGATAAGGTGTTCATAGCATCTGGATCAGATACGCAAGAGCTCCAGGTCGTAGCTCCATGAAAATTATGAATTATTTTGAATTACGAAACGCTGCTTTTTGTCATTCCGACCCCGTTCGGCTCACGGTGTTGTTCGCTCAGGGCAGGCTAGAAGGAGTGGAGGAATCTATATGGTTGAAAGGAAAACGAAGATCCCTCGACTTCGGTCCGATGACCATCGGACCTGACGCGCGGGATGACAACGCGGGGCATTATTGGCAGTTTCGTAATTCAAAGGAATTACAAAAATATCCTGTCCACGAGCTAAAATCTTTCTACTCATTGGTTTTCCGCTTTCGCGGGAACAACAAGCGGGGGTGTTCCGGCAGTTTTGTAGCTCAAAGTAATTATCAAAAATCTACCGCAGGATTCACACTTCTCGAGCTCCTTCTCTACCTTTCTCTTGTTGCTGTGATCCTCCTAGTAATTACATCGCTATGGGGATCGGTGCTCGCTGCTCGGGTCAAAAATCAAACAATCACCGAAGTCGGACAGCAAGCAGTACAGGCATTGCAACTGATCACGCAAATCACGAGAAACGCAGAAAGTATCACCACACCAGTCGCAAACGCGACATCATCTTCTCTCATCCTCAATGTCATTGACGCGGCAAAAGATCCGACCATCATCAATGTTTCAAATGGCGCATTACAAATCACCGAAGGAAGCAGTACGGCCATAGCTTTGACGAACACGCGAGTAACTCTTTCCAATCTCTTGTTTGGCAACCTCTCTCGCGCTAGCACTCCTGGCAGTGTACGGATACAATTCACTATGAGTCATGTAAATCCAGCCTCAAGAAATGAATATGAGTACTCAAAAACATTTTATGGAACTGCCACATTACGACAACCATAATAGTCCGGTACAAGGTTTCATCCTCCTTCTCAGCGTACTCCTCATAGGAGTAGTTGGGCTTGCAATTGTGACCTCTATTCTTTTATTGGGTACAAACTCCTCGCGAACGAGTTTTACTCTTGAACAGTCAAATCATGCAAAAGCGATTGCAAATGCCTGTGCTGAGGAAGCGATGGAGCAAATACGAGACTCGACATCATTTACCGGAAGTGGAAACCTCTCGTTTAGTCGCGGTACTTGTTCCTATACAGTCACAAGTCAGGGAGGACAAAATCGTACGGTTACTGCTTCGAGTACTGTTTCGACGATCATACGAAAGGTGAAAGTGATAATCAGTAGTATTACCCCCACCATTACTGTCACCTCGTGGCAGGAAGTGACAGATTTTTAGAGCTGCAAGCTCTTGCGTAGTTTAGATATTTATGCTAATGTCATAAGTATGTATCAGAGATTTATAAAAAAAAGCATAGAAAACATCCTTTTTAAGGGGAAAATTATAATTTTGTATGGTCCACGCCAATCAGGGAAAACCACTCTTGTAAAGGTTGTCTTGAGCAAATTTGGGCAAGACGGCGCGTATTTCAATTGCGAGGTTGATTCAGTAAAGAAAGAGTTGAGTGTGTCAGAACCCTCAAGGATCAAATCATTTTTTGGCACCAAAAAGATCATCGTATTGGACGAAGCGCAGAGCATTGAAAATATAGGCAGAATCCTCAAAACATTTGTTGACGCATATCCTACTCAGCAGATTATCGCCACTGGCTCATCCTCTTTTGACCTCGCGAACAAAATCAATGAGCCGCTTACCGGTCGGTCGATCGAGTTTTTACTCCTACCCTTATCCTACGGTGAAATTATTCAGAAAGATGGATTGCCATCTTTGAAGAGCAATGAAGAGACGATATTCAGATTCGGACTGTATCCTGGAATTTATAGCAATAGAGAATCTCAAGAAATGGCACGCCGCGAACTTGAAAACATTCAAACACACTATCTCTATAAGGATATTCTTGCGCTCGAAGACATACGAAAACCAAAACTTTTGGAAGACCTTTTGCGTTTACTTGCTTTTCAGATTGGAAATGAGGTATCACTCAACGAACTTGCCGTAAAGCTTGCCGTATCCATCCCTACGGTAGAACGCTACCTTGATCTTTTAGAGAAGACTTTCATTATAAAGCGGCTATATGCGCTTTCACGCAATCTTCGTAATGAGATCCGCCGAGGTTTCAAGGCGTATTTCATAGATATTGGCATTAGAAATTCGCTTATCCAAAATTTCAATCCTCTTTCTTTACGAGACGATATTGGTGGTCTGTTTGAAAATCTTTTTATCATCGAACGCATCAAGAAAGCTCTTTATGAGGGGGAATTTAAAAATTATTATTTTTGGAGAACTTACGATCAGAAGGAAATTGATTTTATTGAGGAATTTGGCGGCGCATTTTCCGTCTTTGAATGTAAGTATACAAGCGGTCGTATATCAAACGCCACTCAAAAAATGTTCCTCGCAGCGTATCCGAGAAGCACACTTCAACTTGCAACAAAGGAGAACTATATTGACATAGTGACGTAATTTCTTTCCCACAATCTCGATTAATGGTATACTTGGTGAATAGCAGTAGTATAAAAAATTTAACTTATCCACAGCATCAATATGAAAATAAGCATGGAAAAGAGGCAGGGGTTTACCCTCATAGAAATACTCCTCGTTATTGCAGCTATTGCAATTTTGGCAGGAATTGTAATATTGGCGATCAATCCAAATCGTCAGCTTGGGCAAGCTCGTAATGTCCAGCGGAGGACTGACGTGACGACTATACTGGACGCTGTATACCAATACTCCATAGATAATAATGGCAACATGCCAACAGGACTTGATGCCAGCACTACGAGTTCTCAGGTACTCGGCGCTTCTAATCCCACAGGCTGTAGTAATACCTGTACTGCCACCACTACCGAAGCTGCTTGTCTTGATCTCTCCACCAATCTCGTTCCGCGATACATTGTTGGCATCGCTTTAGATCCTACCTCAGGATCTGCTTCAAACACAGATTATTTTATCAACAAAGATGCCAACGGCAGGCTCGTAGTAGGATCTTGCGACCCTGAAATTTCTGCGATCATCAACGTGACACGGTAATCGTTTGTATTTTTTATGCGGAAATTGGGTTTTACCTTAATAGAAATTCTCCTTGTCATTGCCGCGATCGCTATCTTGGCTGGGATTGTCCTTATTGCTGTCAATCCTGCGCGCCAGCTTGCTCAAGCTCGGAATGCCGAGAGACGATCCGAGGCAAAAGAAATCCTCAATGCAATCGATCAGTATACTATTGATAATGGGGGAATACTTCCAACGAGCATAACTGCACTTTCTTCTGGCGCCAACACTGAAATTTGCGCTACCGGTGCCAGTTCTTGTACAGGACTTGTGGACTTGTCTGTGACTACAAACTCTCAACGATATCTTGCTTCCATGCCTACCGACCCTCAGTGCGCTACCGTATGCGCGACAAATGGAGTGGGGTATAAGGTGTCTCGTAGTACTGATAATCGTATCACTGTTTCTGCGCCATTTGCAGAGCTTTCAGAGACAATAAGCGTTACCCGATAGTAGGATTTTGGGAATGTTATGGGTAATGCGTAGACATTGACAAATGCTAAGTGTTGTATTATACTGTACAAATAAGTATAGAATAATATAACTATGGAGATTAGTCGCCAGGAAGTAATAAAAAGAAAAACTCGTTTTCGAAGCTCAGCAGGAGGGCGTTTTTCTCAATTAGCAACCATGGGTGAGAAGATATTCCATGCCGATGATTTGGCGAATATATGGAATATTCGTAATCCATCCACCCTCCATACGACGCTTGCCAGATACACATCACAAGGATTGATGTATCGCGTTCAGAAGGGCCTTTACTCATTGAGTAAGCCGGACAATCTTTCTCCTTATCTTCTTGGAATAAAAGCATTGCACGGCCCTGCATACATTTCGTGCGAGACAGTGCTTTTTGATAATGGCGTTATCAATCAGCCGCCTCACTATATCTCAATCGTAAGCGGAATCTCACGGCGCTTTTTCCTTGCCGGTACCGATTATCGATCTCGTAGATTGTCTGATGAGTTTCTTTTTAATGATGCGGGTATTGAAATAAGAGATGGGATTCGAATTGCTTCTGTATCTCGGGCGATTGTGGATATGCTTTACTTTAATCCAAAAAAACATTTTGATGTTCTTACGGCAGTGAACTGGAACGAGGTTCGCACTATCATGCCCTTAGTAGGATATCCGATCCGTATATTGAAACACTATGATGATAGTAAGTAAAAAGGACGCACTTCATAAGGCATGGCTGTATAGGATTCTTGAGGCAATTGCCGATGATTTATTTCTGCCGTCGGTACTTTATTTTAAAGGTGGGACGTGCGCTTCTATGCTCGGATGGCTTGATCGATTCTCCGTTGATCTTGACTTTGATTACGTCGGCGGCAATGAAAAAATTGTTACAACACGTACTGCACTTATGCGTATATTTGATGATCTTGGTCTTTCTGTAAAAGATGCGAGCACGAAGGGTATTCAATATTTTCTTCACTATGAATCTCCTGGCAGAAATACCCTTAAAATTGACACGTCATTTCCTCCGCTTGCGACAAATATATATGCCCCCCAGAGACTATTAGAAATTGATAGGATTCTTACATGCCAGACAATAGAAACAATGTTTGCGCATAAGCTCCTGGCGCTTGTGGGACGGTCTGAACAGCGAGGGACGATTGCCAGCAGGGACGTATATGACATCCATTATTTTTTTATGAAAGGATATAATTATTCCAGCGCTGTTATACACGAGAAGAGTGGGGTTGATATGAAAACTTTTTTTTTACAGCTTTATACGTTCGTTGAAGCCGAAGTTACGGATACCTTGCTATCACAGGATTTGAACTATCTTCTCTCTTCGGAAAAGTTTTCACTTTTGCGAAAAGTTTTAAAACGAGAGGTATTGAGCCAGATACGTGATGAGATATCTCGATTATAAAAAAACAAAAGCGCGCGTCAATACCTCTTGGGGGCGGGTGGCGCGATGGTATGATACGGCAATCCAGAAAGAAGAGTCATATCATAAGACTGTTATCCTGCCGAATCTTGATCGCTTGTGTGTCGTAAAAAAAGGCGAGCGTCTCCTTGATCTCGGATGCGGAAACGGATTTTTCTCTGAACACTTCGCCCGTAGCGGAGCCCACGTAGTAGGAGTCGACTTGTCAAAGGAGTTTATTGTAGCAGCGCAGGAACGCGCTCGTATCGCGAATCTTCTTATTCGCTATCACACTGCTTCAGCTGATCGGCTTGGGATGATCGCATCTGCAAGTATTGATATCGTCCTGCTCATACTTGCGATACAGAATATGGAAAACTATTCACAGGTTTTTGTCGAATGTTCGCGTGTCTTAAAAAAGAATGGAAGGCTCGCGATTGTGATGAATCATCCGGTATTTCGTATTCCTAAAAAAACGTCTTGGGGATGGGACATGAAAGCGCGAGTACAGTATCGGAGGATTGACAGCTATCTCTCAGAAGAAAAAATCGTGATTCAAATGCATCCCGGAAGTCGTGATCGCGAGATTACAACCTCTTTTCATAGGCCACTGCAATCATACATGGCCGCACTTCGCAAGGCAGGATTTTGTATATCAAATTTTGAAGAATGGATCTCACCAAAACAGAGTACGTCTGGTCCGCGCGCACCACTCGAGAATCGTGCACGAAAAGAATTTCCTCTCTTTCTTTTTCTAGAAGCCTGTAAGAAATGTTGAATCTGATTTATCGGGCTGCTGGGAATTCTCTCGCTCCGACTCGAGCCTGGGCGCTACGCACCAAAAGCTTCCTCTGGTCGCTTTTTCTCGCGCCCTTCAATCCCAAGCTATTGAATCGGATTTATTATCGGGCTGCTGGGAATTGAACCCAGTCTACACGCACCCGAAGCGTGCGTACTACCGGCATACTCCAGCCCG
>JACQSA010000038.1 GCA_016206145.1 Candidatus Uhrbacteria bacterium | reverse complement strand
GCTTACGCTTGGTGTATGTAATCCTTCTTGGGATCAGATTAAAATTACAAATTATTCTCAAGTCGAAGCGGCGACAATAAACCAACAAGTTTCTGCTAAAAAAAATGTTCTGAAAAAAAAGAAAGTCAAAAAAACAACGAAGAAACCAATCAAGATAGTTCATCAAAAAACAAAACCCCCGCAAACGAAAATGCCTGAACCAACAAAAGTGGAGACTCCTTCTCCTTCTTCCGAGGTGAGAGCAGGACAGATCCAAGGGAATGCCTCGATGCCAGTTTCAAATGAGGCAGTTGAATTTTTCACTGTCACAAGAGTGGTCGATGGAGATACATTTGATGTGCGTATGAATGGAAAATCCGAACGCATCAGAGCCATCGGAGTAGACACGCCCGAAAGCGTGGACCCGCGAAAACCAGTGCAATGTTTCAGTAAGGAAGCATCCAATAAAACCTCAGAACTTCTTCTTAACAAAAAAGTTTACCTCGAATCGGATCCAACTCAAGGCGAGCGCGATAAGTATAATAGGCTCTTGCGGTACGCATATCGTGAGGACGGATTGTTTTTCAACAAATCAATTATTGAACTTGGCTTCGCACATGAGTACACATACGTCATCCCATACAAGTTTCAATCCGAATTCAAGGCAGCCCAAACAGCAGCGCGGGAAAAACAATTTGGGCTTTGGGCTCCGGAAGCATGTGCGCCTCCCAACCTAAATGCTACATCGACGCCTTCGGAAATAGAAGGTAACGCTCTAATCTCACAATCAAAAGATGGACATACGTGGTACACTTCGTCGCATCATACGGCACGATTTTATTATTGCGACACTGATCCGCAATGGAGAGGCCTGAGTCAAAAATACTTGCAAACTTTCACCAGTAAAACAGTACTCTTAAATAAATACCAAAGAACATTGCATGAAACATGCAAATAAAGATTTTTCGCATTTTAGTGAATCGTCTCTGGCGCTTCAATGCCTAACTCCTCAGCAATTTGTTCCTGAGATTTCCCTGGAAACAGATTCTCAAGCGCAACATCGAGAAGCTGTTCAACCTTATCAACATACTTAGATGGTATCCCTTTTTTTCTGCTTTTGTTTATAATAGGAATCACGATAAGAAGAAGGCGATTTGCTTCGTTGGATAGGTACACATTCATGTCGGATACGGATTCTCTGGGTGTGAATAGTTTGCTCTCTCCAATATCACGAATAGTGCTAAGAGTGGCTGTAAACCATGGGCTCCGAAATTTATTGTTTTCATATCGGCGCACTAATTGATGCTGATGCATTTCATCGTGAGTAAGATTTTTTATCCCTTTTGATCTCACCATAGCCTCTATTGCTTTTCGCTTTCCCCTATCCATAAGACTTCTTACTTGCGGATCTCTATCGTAGGCATAATCATACTTTGCTCGATATAAGAGTTCAGCATATTTCTTTTTTGCCCATTGCCCCATCTCAGGGGTAAAATCGTGCCTGGATCGATCTCCTTCTTGATCTGACATAGAAATAAGTATAAAGTAAACAATAGTAGATTAGCGGTAATAACGACTTTAATCAACATATGCCCTACACAGCAATAAGCAAACGAAAAGAACTCGACCCATTGATTGACCAGCTTGCCACAAAAATTGTCCAGCAGGGAAAGGCAAGTGGAGATGAAAAAGCCTTTGCCGGTATGATAAACTACACATGTACACGATTGACAGCACAGGTATTACGTCTCCAATTCGGCGCCATACGCTATTGGATGGTGGCTTTGATTGTCGGGGTATTTCACAACATTGCCGATGAATTTTATCGCCGAATCGGGGTACCGTACGAGGACGAACAAATCAAAAAAAATGGTGATGTTGATGAATATATAAAACTCATCAACGCAATGAAAGAATAACTAATAACCTAATTTTATGGGAAAACTATTTTTTGCGTCAACAGTAACTCTCGGGCTTCTTTTTTCTTTTGTATTCTTTGTAGTGATCCTTGCGCTGCTCGTTATTGATGCGGTAAGCCTTGGTTTTGCAATCGCATTGACAGTGGCAATCAATGTACTCCTTTGGCTCATTGGTCCTTGGTTTACAGATTTTATCAATCGTTGGCTATATAAAGTCCGCTTCCTCAAAAAGGAAGAATTTGAAAGCCAACATCCTGCAGTTGCCACGCTCATCGCAGATATTGCAAAAGAGCATAAATTCAAATTTCCTAAAATCGGCATTATCTCCGATCAAAATCCGACAGCGTTCACGTACGGTTCCGGACGATATAATTGCCGAATCATTCTCACGGAAGGAATTTTTCATTTTCTTAATGACGATGAAGCGCGAGCGGTTGTTGCGCACGAAATGGGTCACATCGTGCATCGCGATTTTATTGTCATGATGGTTGCAAGTACGCTTATTCAGATTCTCTATGAAATCTATGCATGGCTCATTAGGGTAAGATCGAGTGGCGATAAAGACAATAAGGGAGCAGGAGTTGTCAAACTCATTGCCATTGTTTCGTATGTACTCTACTGGATCGGTGTCTATCTTCTTCTGTACCTATCGCGCACGCGAGAATACTTGGCGGATACATTTTCTTCAAAACATGTGGAATCGCGCCATCTTGCCGATGCTCTGATTAAAATCGCGTACGGCATCGTGACTGCTGATGATTCTGATTCTGCAAAGCGATTGCTTCAAAGCACACGACATCTCGGGATTATGGATGTCAAAAATGCAAAATCCGTAGGCACGATTTCATACATCACTCATGAAGATCAATCCGTGATCGCGGAAGCTCTCGTATTTGACAAAGTAAATCCCTGGGCAAAATTGATTGAATTGAATTCTACTCACCCGCTTACTGGAAAGCGCATTGAGCACCTGCAAAAACTCGCAGGGCAAAAGGGAGATACGTTTCCACTTGACGTAAAAAGCGCGCTTGCAAAATTATCGATTGACCATGGGCGACTCAATAAAGATTTTGTTGGCGGTCTTCTTATTCTCGCGTTGCCATGGATCGCTGGAATATCCGCGCTCTTCTTATTGCCCTTAGAGCTTGTCTTAGGCGCAATCGGAGCCGGTCTGCTGTTGCAGGTATGGTATAAATTTCCTTACGCTACGCCGCAAGAAACAACAATACTTGATGAGCTACGCAATCCCTATGCATCGCCCCTGCGCGGAAAACCTATTGCGCTTTCTGGCGCTGTCATTGGTCGCGGCGTGCCGGGATATGTGTTTGGAGAAGATATGATGTATCAAGATAAAACCGGAATAATTTTTCTTGACTTCACTCATGTATTTGGTTTCTTGGGCAATATTTTCTTTGCGCTGAAAAAAGTAAAAAATCTTTTTAGCGTACCCTCCCAAGCCTATGGCTGGTTTTACAGGGGAATGGGCGCCCATGTGTCTCTCCAACGTCTCGCAACCGAAAAAGAAATCGTTAAAAGCCATCCTGTTGCGTGGGCTCTTGTATTGCCAATAATACTCATCGGGGCATCAATAATCTGGTTTTTGAGTAATAACGGAGGAATATAAACCCTTCCATTTTTGAAATAGTTCTGATATCATTCCCGTAATATCAGGATTCATTTTATATGGACATCTCATCAGCTATTCTTGTAGTCGCGGGACTTGTCCTCTTTGAGACAATCTCAAGTATTGATAACGCCATCATCAATGCAGAGGTGCTTGCGACCATGAGCGCAAAAGCACGGACATGGTTTTTGCTTTGGGGTATGCTCTTTGCAGTATTTTTAATCCGGGGCATCTTACCATGGCTTATTGTAT
>JACQSA010000037.1 GCA_016206145.1 Candidatus Uhrbacteria bacterium | reverse complement strand
TTGAACCCTCAAGCCTTGCGGCACACGATTTTGAGTCGTGCATGTTTGCCAATTTCATCACTCGGGCATAATTCCCTCATTGTAATAAATTACTCGCCACTGTCAACCAAATTAGGAGTATGCTATACTATCCGAAGATATCACATAACCCATAAATAATCTAAGAATCCCCCCGATGTTCTCGGAAGGATCATAAGATAAATACTATGATAAAAAAATTGTTGGGTAAAAATAGCAATGGTGGCCATGGATGCTGGTCGTACGACTCTCACCTCCAGATATTTTGCGTACTGCTCCTCGTCTCATTATTCTTTGTATTTGGCACGCTTTCGGCATACCTCTTTGAAAAAACCCGATCAATCACTCGGATGGAAAGAGCAAATCAGACAGTCACCATGACAGGGGAAGGCATTATCAATGCCAAGCCCACTATTGCCGTAATGCAGGCAGGGCTTGAGACTGCCGCAAAGACTGTTCAGGAAGCAGTAAACGAAAATACCAAAAAAATGAACGGCTTTTTGGCGCAACTCCCGTCTTTTGGAATAGAAGAAAAAGACCGAAAAACAATTTCGTATTCGATCCAGCCGAAATATGAATATCCTGAAAACGAACGAGGCTTCCCATCGAGTCCTGTTCTTGTAGGATATACTGTTTTTAACACAGTACAATTAAAAGTACGAAATCTGGAAAAAGTCGGAGATGTACTCGGATCCATTGGCACTGCAGGCCTGAATCAGGTGGGCAGTTTTTCCTTCAATATCGATGATCTCGCAATCTTAAAGACGCAGGCGATGGAAGCGGCGCTTGCCAATGCGCAAGAAAAAGTCACACGATTTGCAAATATGACCGGCTCTCGCATTGGAAGCATTGTTTCTTTTTATGAATCAACAGAAGGCTTTCCTCCAATGCCCTCACCGATGCCTATGATGAGCATAAAAGGAAGGGAGGCGGCTCTTGCGCCATCAGTGGAAGCAGGCGAACAAGAAGTCAAAGCGGTCGTAAACGTAACGTACAAAATCTTGAGATAACGCTTTTTTTTGTCTAATGTCTGCACGAATCATACTCGTTTCACTCGACGGATGGGGCATGAGTCCCATCGAAGAGCACAATCCCATGTACATGGCAAAGACGCCAGTCATGGATGGGCTTATGTCCCATTACCCTTATGGGGCGTTGGACGCATCAGGCATTGCCGTAGGATTGCCGTGGGGTGAAGTGGGAAATTCTGAAGTCGGCCACTTAAATCTCGGTGCAGGTATGGTCGTATATCAAAACTTACCTCGCATCAACATTTCAATCGAGCAAAAAACATTCCACAAAAACGAAACTTTTCTCAAAGCCGCGGAGCATACAAAAAAACATAAATCAAAGCTTCACCTTCTTGGCATTATGAGTACCGGAGGCGTCCACGGACATATCAATCACCTCAAAGCGCTACTGGAATTTTGTCAAATGCAAAAACTCAAGGACGTGTATATCCATGCAATCACCGATGGGCGCGACTCTCCCCCGCAAGAAAGTCCCCGATTTCTCAAAGACCTTCAACAAACCATAAAGAAAACAAAAGTCGGCACAATCGCTTCATTGTGCGGACGATACTATGCAATGGACCGAAACAGCGCATGGGATCGCACAAAAAAATCGTATGACTTGATGACTGCAGGAGTTGGAAATAAAAACCGTGATCCATTAGACGCGCTGAAAAAAAACTATGCGGACAAAAAAGATGATGAAATGCTCGAACCGGTAATAATCACCGATAAAAAAGATAATCCGCTTGGGCTTATCACAGAAAATGACGCAGTGATATTTTTCAACTTCCGTGAAGATCGCGCACGGCAAATCGCAAAAGCGTTTGTGGAAAAAGATTTTGAAGGGTTTGCGCGTACTCCTCCCAAAAATCTCATGTTTGTCACCATGACAGAATATGAAGAAGGATTGCCTACAGAAGTCGCGTTTCCTCCCCAGCATATCAAAAAACCTTTTGGCGCGGTAATTGCGAAAGAGGGATACAAACAACTTCGCATTGCTGAGTCAGAAAAATACGCGCACGTTACCTATTTCTTTAATGGCGGGCAAGAAGAAAGCTACAAAAACGAGGATCGAGAGCTGGTCCCCTCTCCGAAAGTAAAAACCTATGATCTAAAACCGGAAATGAGCGCGTATGAAATTACCGAAAAAGTCGTTGCGGCGATCAAAAAGAAAAAATATGATTTTATCATGATGAACTATGCCAATGCAGACATGGTGGGGCATACCGGCAATATCGAGGCGACCGTACACGCGCTTGAAGCGATAGACGAATGTATTGGCAAGGTAGTGGAAGCAAACCGCAGTGTCGGCGGCATTACCGCGATCACGGCAGACCACGGAAACGCAGAGATTATTGTTGATCCTATTTCTCACGGAGTAGACAAAGAACACTCCACAAGCCCAGTACCCTTTATTTTGGTTCACGAGGAGATGAAGCGCGATCGTTCGCCCCAAGAACTTCAAATGCTAAAAAAACAAATCAACCCGATCGGGATATTGGCCGATGTCGCGCCAACGCTTTTGGAATTATTTGAGCTAAAACCCGATCCCGAGATGACCGGAAGGAGCCTGCTGAGGGATCTTGTTTAGATCCTCATCAATTTTTCAAACTCTTTTGAATCTTTGTACGGACCAATGATGGCAAGATGGATACGGGAGGTGCGGAAAAGATCTTTCGCGACACGAGCGATATCTGCCCTGCTCACTTTTGCAAATCTTTCAAACTTTTCTTCCGGAGTAAGCATTTTTTTTGTCAGAACCTCTTGAGTGACATACCAGGTCACCACATTTTCCGAATCTTCAAATTGCAATGCCATTTTCCCTTTGAGAAAATCCTTTGCGCGGCGAAGCTCTGCTTCTGTCACTCCTTTTTGCGCGACTTTTTTGAGCTCATCAAGAATCACTCCAAGCGCCAAGTGAATGCGTGATTTATCAAGTCCTGCTTGCACGGAAAATACGCCTGCATCATGAAATGACTGGTGCGATGCACTGATCGAATAGCATAACCCTCGCCGCTCGCGTACCGCAGTAAAAAGCCGAGAGCTCATGCTTCCGCCTAAGATAATAGATAGGAGCTTTGCGGCATACGTATGGAAACTGCGGTACGGATATGCATGAAATCCAAACGCGCACTGTATTTGTTCCGTGTCTTTGTAGTGCACCAAAATCTGAGGCTTTGTTGTTTTGCTATGACGGTATGGCAAAAAAACATTTGCTTTCTGTCCCCGCTCCCACGAGTCTCCAAAATATCTTTTCACTTTTTCCAATCCTTCGGCTGTGTCAAAATTTCCGGCAATGCCCACCACAAGATTCTTTCCGTGATAATGGCTGTTGCGAAACTTCACCATTGTCGCGCGCGAAAGGGAAAGAATAATCTCATCTTGCCCGCCGATATCCCATCCAAGGCTCGAAGGCTCAAACATGATTTTTTCCAACAACGTATCTACATACATTGCGGGATTGTCTCGATACATATGAAGCTCTTCGCAAATCACTTTTTTTTCTCGCTCTATTTCTTCAGATTCAAACTTTGAGTTGTAGAGCATATCCGAAACCAAGTCGAGTGCAAGGTCAAGCTTATCCGCGACCAATTTTACCCAATACCCTGTAACTTCTTTTGTCGTATACGCATTGAATTCTGCGCCAACTGCATCAAGCTCTTTTGAAATCGAAAGGGCAGTGGGGCGTTTCTTTGTCCCTTTAAACATCATGTGTTCAATGAAATGAGAAATTCCATTGATCTTCTTTTGTTCATATCTTGATCCAACGCCAAAAAGAACAAGAGCCGTGACGGTTTTTGTTTCTTTAAGAGGCGAGAGCACCACGCGGACATTGTTTGGAAGTGTATATGTAGTCTGCATAACACATCATCTATATCTATCTTTAATTTTCCTCCATTGATCGAAAATATCAGTCGGAAGTTTCTGTACTATACCATGAGCAAACTTTTCAGTAAAATCCCCAGCGTCCCACACACCAAGGTCTATGCATTTACCGTCTGCAATCGCCTGGTATATTTTTTGAGCTGACATGGAAGTATTGGTACGCGTATGTTTCGCATTCACTCCTCTCATATCATACTCGCGCACTGTCATGCGCGGCACAGGTAATTCGCGTTGATACAAAGAACCGTCACTATGTATGTCAGTGTACGAAACATCCGTATACGCAGGATTTCCTTTTTCCTCTGTTTGTTTTTCAATGAAATACAATCGAGGATAAGATGTAGACTCTGGCAAAAAAGCTCCGACAAGAAGGTGGCTCATGTATGAATCATTCTTCTCAATCTCGTCTTTCATCAATAACAAATTTTTCTTTCTTATCTCTATTGCCTCTTTTTTACGTTGTTCAACTCGCTGACTTAGTATTTCTCTGCCCTTCTGCAATCCTCTCAAGACACCCAGTTTTTCCTGCTCGTCCGAGGCAATCTTTTCTTTTCTTTTTGCAGCTGCGGTCCGATACCGCTCGTCAGATCGGGAAATCTGGTACTCAAGAATAGCCTCTTGCGTAATATCGAAATCTTTCTTGGCGATTTTAGAAAATAATTCAGGGTACGTGCATATGAGATCACGTACGAGTATTCGCGCGCGGGCAACATCTCCGCGGCCGAGCGCTTCCAGACAAGGAGTGCGCAAAGTTGTAAGGGTAGTCGCGAGGTCTCCTTTTTTCGATGTCGTCATGAAAAATAACGCGTTCCAAATCTTTAATGCATCAATCCACTCTTCGCCAAAAAATTCTTTTGCGTTCTCTTTGATAATGGGAATTACTCCATCATTATACCCAAGGTAAAATTTGATTCCGTCCTTTCTTCTTGATTCTCCGACCAGATATTTTAACCAAAACAATGGTTCTTCTCCCTCTGATATGGGAAATCGAGTCTGCGGGTCAGTCAATTCTGCAAGAACATCATATGTCTTCCTGCGACACACGGATCGCAAGCTCTCAAGATACAATAATCCTTTCACAGAAGGAGGGACATGCGCCGCATCAAGAGAAGCGGAAATAGATTTCCAATGTGATGTTCGCTCATATCCTCCCTTGCGCAAATTGAGTGCCATACTATAGATAAACGGCCGATACGCAAAGTCCAGAGTACTATTTTGGTGTATCGTAGACTCTATCTCCTTTACCACAGGAGATGCTTCTCCTACAAGACCGCCTCCGTTTTTCCCGCGTGCATATGCATTCTCAGCATCGGCAGACAGGGACACTGCCCAATACGCATCTCTTATTGCTTCCTGTTGGGTAGGCGATTTGCCTTTTTTCACATTTTCGAGTCCAAGCGAAAGAGCAGTATTTACAAATTCAAAAAATGAATCATATTTTTCCACACCAGAAGATTCTCTGATTCTCTGATAAAGAAGTATCCCATTCGCATTGATAAAAAATTCATTGAGATCTCTCGAGGAAGGCGACGGCTGTTCATGCGGATCTACAGGAGGACGATGTATTCGCATATCTACAAAGAAAATTTTTCTTTTAAATATAAAGTCAAGTCGTTTTGAAAAACTCTCTCTTGTTTCATGGTATCTCGATTACGAATTGTCACTGCATTGTCTTCGAGTGTTTCGAAATCAACAGTGATGCAATAGGGCGTCCCAATCTCATCTTGCCTGCGATACCGCTTCCCAATGGACTGAGTCTCATCATATTCGACCATGTACTGTTTCCGTAAATCAGCGGCGATTTTTTTTGCAACAGATGACAGCTCTTCTTTTTTTGATAATGGCAGTACCGCCACTTTGATCGGCGCAAGATGATGCGGGAACCGTAGCACTACACGTTTTTCACTTTCACCCTTATCTGCAGTGGGCGCTTCTTCTTCATGATATGCCTCCAAAAGAGAAATAAGCAATATGCGGTCTATGCCAAAGGTCGGTTCGACCACATGGGGCAAAAACTTTTCTCCTGTCTCCGGATCAGTATAACGCAGATCCTCTCCCGATGCGTTCATGTGGCTACTAAGATCAAAATCTGTACGGTACGCAATGCCATGAAGCTCTTTGACTCCAAATGGATACCGATATTCGATATCAACCGTCCGCTTGCTGTAATGCGCGCGCTCCCCATCGGGTATTTCATGCCACACCAGATTATCCATATTGATCTGCATAACATCCTTCCACCATTTCTCAATCTGCCCGAGCCACATTTCAAAGATGAGCTCCCAGCCATCCTGCTTGATAAAATACTCAAACTCGCCTATCTCAAATTCACGAGTGCGGAAAATAAAATTGCCCGGAGTGATTTCGTTGCGAAAATTCTTGCCGATCTGAGCAATCCCAAAGGGCAGGCGCTTGCGTGTCGCTTGCTGAACCGATTTAAAATTCACAAACATTCCACCTGCGGTTTCCGGCCGAAGATACGCAATCGAAGAGCTATCCTCTGTCGGGCCAATAAATGTTTTAAACATCAGATTGAAATTCTTTGCGTTGGTCAATTCACCGCCGCATTCTTTCTCGTGCGAAGAAGGGATCATATCGACGCGAAACCGTTGATGACATTTTTTGCATTCACTCAAGGGGTCGGTAAAATTTTCAAGATGGCCAGATGCTTCCCATGCCTTGGGATTCATAATGATTGCGGAATCCAAAGGAACCATATCATCACGTTCCTGCACAAAAAATTTCCACCACGCAGCTTTGATATTTTGTTTCAAAAGATGCCCCAATGGCCCATAATCCCAAGAATTCGCAAGTCCGCCATAAATCTCAGAACCGGGAAAAATAAATCCTCGGCGCTTGCACAAAGATACCAATGTGTCCATATCTACCATATTAAGAAGCATAATAATTATCGAATGGAGGCGTGATATGTTTTTTCCAAATGTGCGACCACGCGAGCATGTGTTTCATCTACCTCTTCGGCATGGAGAGTGCGCTCGGACGATACATAGGTAATATGCAGCGCCACACTTCGCTTCCCTGCTCCGATTCGCGCTCCTTCAAACACGTCAAAAAGCTCTACCTTTCCGATGAGAGGATCTTGTTGCCTGATCGAACCTTCGATGTCTTGGTAAGAAACTGCCGCAGAAACTACAAATGAAATGTCACGTACCACAGATGGGTATTTGGGAAGCGGGGTAAATACAGGAGTGTCATCAAAGAACGGATATATGTCTTCAAACGCAAGATCAAAACACACCACAGGAGTTTTGATTCCAAACGCATCCGTTACCGCGCGAAGTGGAAATCCGCATACGCCTATTTCTCGCCTCCTAAAAGAAAGAATCGCGGCATTTCCTTTTCCCCAAAATGAATCGCTATTCTCGAGTAGCCGAAAAGTGATTTCTTTTGCACGTGCGCCAAACCACTCCCTGCAAAGAACTTCCACACTGCCTTTTATCGCGCGGAAAAGGTCCGTATCCTGTCCGCGCGACATAAAGGCTCCGGCGAGTCTTCGCGATTCAGAAGGGAGATTTCTCGGCGAACTGGCAACGTATACTTTACTTAATTCAAAAACCCGAAGTTGCGCCGCGCGCTGTTCATTACTGCTGATTGTTTCCAATAATCCCCCCAATAAATTTTTCCGCAAATATGCGAATTCATTTGATAATGGATTATGGAGTTTTACGGCATCCTCTGCGCGTGTTCCGGTTTTTTCAAGAAGCTGTGTTCCCACGCAGGAATAATTCATTACTTCTACCCATCCGCGATTGCGAAGGACCTCTTTTGTTTTTTGTTCCCATCGAAGCAAAGGATTGTGTTCAAGAGGGGGGATCTCACCGCCCAAGAAGCGCGGAGAGACATTCGTGTAGCCATAAATGCGCGCGATTTCTTCGACAAGATCGTGAGTGTGCGTGCAATCGGCTCTTCTCCAAAAGGGAGGTTCCACAACGAGATGGGTTCCTTTCGCTGACACGCGAAACCCCAAAGAAACGAGAATGCGTGTTACTGTTGCACGCGGAATGGATATGCCCGTAATGCGGGTAATCTCATTTACGTCAAAAAGGATGGAAGTTTTTTTCTCTTTTTTCGGATATACGTCAATTACCGCAGATGCTATATGTGCATGGGCATATTGCTGTAATAATTCAATTGCGTAAAGAAGGGCGCGTGAAGAATATTCAGGACTCAATCCCTTTTCATAGCGAGCGGAGGAATCGGTACGAAGATCGAGTGTTCGTGATGTAGTGCGGATGGAAACGGGTTCAAAGTTTGCAGATTCCAACACGATCGTATGAGTGCCCGCATGAATTCCTGCGCGATTTCCTCCTTTGATTCCTGCAATCGCAAGAGGCCCTTTTACGTCGGCAATGACAAGCATAGAGGATGATAATTTTTTCTCTTCGCCGTCGAGCGTCTTACACACTTCTCCGCTTTTTGCAGTGCGCACAATGATTTTTTTCTCTGCGCCGGCAAGCCGATCTGCATCAAACGCATGCATAGGCTGACCGATCTGGAGCATCACATAATTGGTAATATCCACCACATTATTGATCGGCCTCATTCCCGCAAGAGTAAGGCGCTTTTGCATCCACAAAGGCGAAGGTGCAATCTTGATATGGTCAAGAATCATACCACAGTAACGCCGGCAGAACGAAGAATTCCTGATTGCAATAGAAAGTGAGTAAGGAGTTCGCTTGTCTTTTTTTTGATTCAATCGAGCTTCTTTGGAAAGAGCGGCGTACGCTTTTATAACTTCTTTGTCAGACAATAGCTCGCGAAACGGTTTTTTAAAGACAGCGGCTACTTCTCGCGCAAATCCCATAAGTGCGTAGGCATCAGGGCGATTAGTGGTTATTTCGACATCAAAAATCGTCTCGCCTTCATGGACGCGAATCCGATCAATCGTACAGCCGGCAAGAGACATGCGCCTTGCAACCTCTTTGGCAGAAACAGAGAGGCGTACATATTCTTTAAGCCAAGAATAGGGAACTGACAGATTCATCGAAGTAAACTTTCTAGTGTCGCGCGATCGTGCGCAGATTGGAGCGCCGTATCTTTTGATACGCGGCTGTTGCGGACGAGGGTGGCAAGTTCATGGTCGAAGCTCATCATTCCCCCGGCACGGGACGATTTGATCAATTGGTCAAGCTGTCCAAGACGTCCCGAGACTATCATTGATTTTACTGATTCGTTATTGAGCAGGACTTCTTGCACAGGGATCACGCTTCCGCCAATGCCCGGCAAAAGCGCTTGCGCCACTACGCCCACCAACACATCGGCAAGAAGGCCTCTGATATGCTGTTGGTGATGCTCTTCAAAAAGCGTGCTAATTTTTTCTAATGCGCGAGGAACCGAATCCGCGTTCATGATCGTGATCACATAGATTCCAGCACCGGCAAGCTCAAGGACGCGGCGTATGGAATCAAGCGTCGGCATATCGGAAACCAAAAGCACATCCACGTCTTCTTCTTGCACATAATGCAATGCCGTATCAAAGTCAACCACGTCGCTTCCGACTTCGCGCTGATTCACAATACTTTTATTGCCTACGAGGTTGTATTCAATCGGCCGCTCGATCGTCATTATGTGCTCTACTCGAGAACGATTGATTTCTTCTAAAATCCCAGTCGCAAGGGTAGTGCGGCCAGACCCATACCCTCCGGTAACTATAAGAAGCCCTTCTTTTACTGTAACAAAGTGTCCAAGTTGGGGAGGGACATTGAGATCTTTAAGGGCTTTTGGCGCCATACTCAAAAAACGAAATGAAATCGCCGGCAACCCTTCTTGATGAAAAAAATGCACCTTGCAACGGATCCTTTCATCAAACACGCGGGTGATAATATAATCTCGTTGTTCGGAAAACTTTTTTTGCTCATCTGCCGCAAGCAACGTGGTAACGATATCTCGCACAGAAATTTCTGTGGAGAATTCTTCTGATTCGAGCGCCTGAAGAGATCCGTGTATGCGGACTGTAGGGCGAGAGCCGACAGTAAAATGCAGATCGCTTGCTCCTTTCTTGAACGCTTCGGTTAAAAGTCTGCGAAATGTGAGTGATTGCGCTGTATCCATAGACCATTAGTGTAGCCTATCTGTCAAAGGATGGGAAGGGTATGGAAGGCTGCGTTATTTTTTTGATTTCAGTTTCTTTGCCGCTTTCAATTTTGATTGTTTTTTGCTTACTTTCGTAAGATCTGTCGCCGAAAGGGCGTGAACCACAATTGCCTCAAATGGATCGTCAAGGCGTGGCGCTCTTCCCACGCTTTTTTTAAACATCGCAATGGCCTTTTTCTCCTGATCGGGCTTTGTTACCTGAGAAATCGGCTCTCCACGCAAATACGCGTTAAAATCCTTATTTCCTTTACATGTATTTTTTGGACAGAATGCCGATTCGTATGCGCGTATCTGTGTGAGCGCTGTACTACTGATCTCTTTTTCCATAAGAGGCTTATTTGCCATGAGTGTTAAAACTTTTTCTGCGTCCTTCTTAGTTTCAGGCAATTTGCCGCCAATGAAAAATTTTGCAAGCCCGATCGCCTCCACTTTTTCTTCAAAAGGAATTGTTGATGTAGCAGCTAAAATATTCGCGACTACCACCTGCTGCGCTACAGACGGTTTTACCTCTTTGCCCCGTATCAGGGTGGTAAGATCGAGTCCTGCTTCTTGCGCTTTCTGGAGCACCTCTTGAGATTGTAAAGGCACCACAGTAACTTTTTTCGAAGGCACTATCAATGAAATGTCAGGCAATACTAATGGCGCTATGAATACAGGGGGTATCACCTGCTGAGGTATGAGAGACTTGGTCTGTGCTTGAGTGTCGCCGCTCTTTTGAGGGAGCGCGTTATTCACTTTAGGAGGAACACTTACCGAGCCACTGGAGACTGACCCTTTTTCAACCTTTGCGTCATCCTTTCCGGGACCTGCGGAAGCAGGGGCAGTGGGAATAATCGTAGGAGGAGCGCTTACAGGACCACCCCCACCGCCTGCGGGGGCGCCGCCTCCTCCGCCGCCACCTGCAGGAGCAGAAGATTTTGAAGGCGCGAGAGCTGCGTGTGGCGCCTCTTCACTCTTCTTTGTTTCTTCCTTTTTTGCCTGTTCTTCAGATATAGATGTTTCCTTTTCCGAGAGTATTGACACTTGAGAAACGATCACAGTAAAAGAATCAGATACAGTCTTTGCGCCGTGCTCACGAAGCGGGTTTACGCATGTAAGCGTATATTTCGTAGAATGCTCCACAGAAATCGTTTCACGTCCTGCCACACCCTTTTGCGCAGTCCACGCCGTATCCTCGAATTTTTTGTCCAATGGAGATGCGATAAGTTCGCAATATGAAGCATTGCCTGAAGCCCATTCCACTGTCAGTATTTCTCCCTTCGTGAAAGGAATTTCTTTTGTTGTCTGCGTACCCAATGCCTGAACAGGTAGGCGGTCAGAAAAAAGTGTTGCCGTCGGCGCTACTATAATTTCCCGCGTTTCTTTTATACGTGTGGCGCCCACCATGCAAGACAGCGACAATTGCGTGTCTGTGTACGGTTGGATTTTTTCTTTACCGCTTTGGCCGCGCGAACCCTCCCATATCCCAGTATTGGAAGAAGCCTCACATTCACTGGCGGCTCCGGCAATTCCTTGCCATGAAATTTCATATTCAGTAAAACCAATGCCTGGTTCGGTAGGAGAAACTCTAAACTGGAGCTGGGTTGGAATGGAAGGAGGTTGAGGCTTTGGCGCAGGACAAGATTTAAACATACAATCGTTATTGGGGTCCCTGCTGACAAATGTTCCGTCCGAACACTTGTTGACATCGGTTGCACAGACGGTTTGCTCTGGCTTTGGTTCTGGCTTTTTTTCGTTTTGAGGAAGTTCAATAGTATACGTAGGCGCAGCAGCGCGCGGATTTGGTATCAAAACCATAGAAGCAGTATCAGATTCTATACTGCCGTTATAGCACTTGAGATTGTATGCGAGGCGATTGTCATTAAACTGCGGATTGTATGGCGTATGCGTAAATGAATCAGAAGGGCCAAGATCTCCGGAAAGTGAGATACTGCTATGCCCTGTGCCAACCCAAATAGCGCAATGCGTGGCATTCTGCGCTTGCCATCGCAACGACAAAGGCGTCGGCGCAATCAAATAGGGTTTTCCTTCATCATTTCCTGGTTCAAATTTCAAAATTTGAGGCTTCACTCTTGGAGGGGTCGGAATTGCCGTTTGAATTCGCGGTAACACTGTAACTGCAAACTGCTTTTTTGTTTCAACTCCTCCGGCATTTTTACATGCCAGTGTATACACTCCGCTTTTGAGGGGCCGAATCTCTGCAGAGCTGCTCATTGTTTCTCTCTCTGCCGGATTAACTTTCCATGAGCCTGTCCATGCACTATCATCCACGGTATTTGCCTTTACGCATTCAGCTGCGTTCCCTGCAATAGCGTATGCCAAAAGCAAATGTTTGCCTGTGCGTATGGTAAACTCGCTATACGGCTGCGCAGGAACTGTCATCAATTCTTCCGCATTGAATGAAAAATCAGGAGGCGCTGCAGTGCTTACGGCAAAACCGATTTTCGCAAGGCGCTGAGGGGATCCAAGCTGATAAGGAATACCTGATGATGCGCCCTTCGCCTCGATGCGCTGGATCGTAAGAGTCACTGTACGGTTTGAAAGAGTTGCCGGCAAGGCGGATTTTACTGCCGCTACGATGTCAACACGCTGAAGTGTCCCAGGCCCCAAATAAGTTCGGGAAGCGAGAGAAAGAGGCGTTGCAAAACGGATCACAATGGAACTACTCTTTTTTTCAAATGTTGTTTTTATTCCCTTACCTGCATCATCGCGGACTATGATATCCTCAAACGCATCAATCGCGTCAGCTGGCTCCACACTAAATTCAACGCTGTTCAAGATCGTATCACTGCTTCCTCCTTCCCATTCAAGAGGGCCGACGAATTGATCTTTTACGCCCTCCAAAAGAATCCTATTCTTAGCCTGCTGAAGATCTCCGTACATTGTTACGGTACGAAAACGCTGGATTTTTATTTCATACAAATAAGAAAATTCGTCAACAGCTATCTCGGTTCCGTCTTTTCTGTACGCCTTCACAAATGTGGGTTCAAACCGATCAGGCAGGTCCGGAAGTGCAGATGACAACGTTCCTAAGATATTAATATTAGTACGCCCCGCACCAAGGCGAAACGGAGTTGAGAAAGTGAATCGAGCTTCTTTTTTTGATCGATCAAATACTGCTTTGGTTTTATTGATCGAAAGGTCTGTTATGCCTATAGGGATATTGCCGAGCGTAAATCCCCATACTTCCACTGTTTTCTTCGTGTCTCCAGCATTATACAGCCCCACATACCAAAGCGGAAAATCTTTTGTGCCGGGTTGTACAGTGATATCCGGTGTGCCTTTGTACGTCGGCTCCAGACCGATACGTTCTGAGGATACTGCTTCAGAGTACACCGATGTTCCCATGACAATACAAAAAATGCCTATACCTATCCCGCACGCAACCCGAATGATGTGTTTCATAATAATATATTGTATATGCATAGAGAGAACATTTGTGACTATTTTTTCAATGGATCTTGAAAAAACAAGGCACTCGTAGGAATGATTTCCATATATCCGCCTGATACTGCCCATGCAAGACGTATACCGGATCCCATGGACTTTTCGAAATACTCAAGTTTGATAGGATATGCCCTTCCTTTTTCAAGTGTTATTGAACCGCTCTTCAGGGTAGGCGCATGCACATTCCAATCATCGATGAGCCGCGTATTATCCACCCAAAGTCTCGCCCCATCATCTGCTATGGTAGAAAATGTATATGTGGCAGTCTGGGGCGCAACAATAAATCCTGTCCATCGAACGGAAAAAAGATCATTGGAAAATTTTTCTGCAGGAGGAGTACCTCCCCATACAAAATCAATCCTGGGATCTATGCGCGTAAGAGTGGGCAATCCGCCGAGATCTTGATGCATATAATACGCTCCTTTGAGTCCGTGGCCTGAAACTGTGTGCGCAGAACTGGTCGAATCGAAAAACACTTTGAGTGATGCGCGTATTGAATTTTCAGAAAAATTGCCTTTCTCGACTGCCACAAATGCTTCTTTTGTCTTGCCTAAAATTGGCGTTCGCCATCGAGCTTCAAATGGCGTAAGAAGATCGGCCTTTACATATGAACTCAAGAGGAGGAGATAGGTGTTTGCCCGTAAGATAATATCAGGAGCAATATCAAAGTCAGGATCGCCGTGTATCCATGTCAAAGGAAATACAGTCGGATTCTTTATATAAAACTGCTGCGCATTTTTATACCCTTCATAGAACTGCGATCCCTTCCCCTGCTTTTTAAATTCCGAATACAGGGTCGTAAGCATGGTCATAAATTTACCGCCACGCTGGTGGAGCCCTTGGTCTTTTGGAGGATCAATAAACAACGTACTGAAGGTTTCTCCGTTTTTCACGTACTTTTCAAGATCTTTATTTGCTCCAAGCCATTCCGGATAGTCTTCGAAATTTGTGAAATAATCCGGGCAGGGATAATTTTTTCTAAGTTTATTGGTACACCAAAAATCTGAAATTAATTTAAACTTCCCGTCATACGCCATCATATACGGCAAAATACCGACCATATTTGCATGGCCTTCAGTCAAATCTTTCCACATATATGCGGGCCTGATTTCGGGACCAAGGCCAAAGATGTGGCCCATTTCATGCATCAACGATGGAGAAAAAGTCTTGACAGGAAAATTGCCCAATGAGACTACATGATTCACGGTGAAAGCTGTATCCATACGGATAACACTGTCCCACCAGTTTGCATCTGCGGGATATTCATTATTTGGATTTTCCCGAAGAATAAGCTTGCCTTGTTTTGGTTCATATCCGCCCATGAAATCCTTAAGAAACCCATAAAACTCGTCATATTTCATAAGATACTCACGCGGATCGCCATTGAAGACTTGAGCGCTTTTTGGCGTGATATCCCATTGTATGCGTCCGCAGCGAATTTTCCCTGTTGCCTTGAATGTTTCCACAGTTGCATCGCATGCGGTATTATCTACTGTTTTCGGAGGAAACGTAAGGGTTACGAGATCGAATGGCGTGCTGTTGCCGATAAGTTGATTTGATGCAAGTCCGATAGCTGATACACCATTTGCGTTGACGCTCAATACAACAGGATTGCTACGGATTTTTTCTTTGAAAGATTCAGAGATTGATGCGGCTACGTCAGCTATGAGAAGCAATTCAACAGGCTTCCCTGTCTTGGGAAGAACAAGTTTCTGTGTAAAGACCATTGGTTCAAAATAGATCGTATCTCCTCGCATATCCCCTACCGCAAATAATACTTTTTCATTTTTTATTACAAGCTGGGGGTGAGAAAGTACCGAGGATAGCTCGGTTCCTAGTGATTGATTGATTGTTATCGAACGGATCTCAATATCCTCTCCAAGAGCTTCGAAAGAAAGCGTGCCAAGGGTAAGGCGCGCCTGTCCTTCCTTAACTTCTACTGAATCAGCTCCTACGCGCGATGCAAAGAGAATGCCTTTCTGAACAACAGGTGGAGGAGGTGGAGGAGGTAGAGATACCTTTACTAAAAAGGTTTGAAGGGAAAATGGCGTAGAAAGTAAGATTTTCTTTTCTTTTTTCAATGCATCCGCATCAGTCACAATAAGGCGCATCCGCTCTCCTTTTTCAGAAATCTTAGCTTTTTTTAATGCATCTTCTGGCCGTAATTGTCCATACACCTTCATATGCACAGGTCCCTGCACATTCTTTATTATGGAAGGCGGTTTCCCAAAGCTAATTGCTGCATCGCCGGATACACTCCTTGTAATAATCCACACATTTCCTGATCCCGCATCCTCATATTGAATCCAAATCCCTTTAAACACGTCCCCCAATGTTCTGTCGCCAAACTTTTGGTCACGCGCAAGCACAATACGTTCAAGCATATCCGTATTCTTCGGGAACTCAATGGTAAATCCGCCCAATAATTGGTCACCGGGAACACTACCGACCGGAAGATCTTGAGGAATAAGAGGATCAAGAGAAGCTGTCAGCTCGTCCTCGTCTTGGCCGTCTCCCCACAATATCGAAAACGATGACGAGAAATATCCTTTGAGAGAATTGTTGTGAGGTTCACACTGCAAGAAAAATGAATTCAGTGTTTCTCCCGCAGGACGTGCAACAAATTCCGTAAACCTATCCTTCCCGTCTTTGCTAAATATCTTTTTACCCTTCCATGATGTTTGCTTTTGCTGTGAACCATTGGATGCTTCACACGAAGAGGCATTCTTTATCTGCCACGTCAGATATGCTCCTTCTTGTTTTTTTTCATTCTTTCCTTTCCGATACGTAAAATCGATAAAAGGAATTGATTTTGATATCTCATTGATCTGCACAAATACATTTCGAGTTACCGTATTGCTTCCACTTACACAACTGAGTGCATATAGAGAGGTAACTGTCGGATACACCCATGTTTCCCCATCAACTGTCTTCTTGCCTGTCCAATTCTTTTTGTCCCGATCATTGCCGCCGCGCGCCAATAATGCAGTACAACCCTTCTGCATATCCATACCTTGGGAATGCCACTTCAAAAGCAAAGGTTGTTCTGGCGCAACAGTGAGTATGGTATGGGAGATAGGATCGTTATCTAACGATACAGTAAAATTATTCACTTCAAAATTAAAAATCGGCTCTGTATATGGTTCGATCTCTATTTTTTTATTTTCTGGAGAAATGATATCTTCGAGGATAACCTCAAAATTAATTTTTTTATCCACTTTTTTGGTAACTCCTACAAACCACCATTTCATAAGCCCTGCATCGCCGATCTTATGTGGAATTCTTGGGTCGGGCTCAATAATTAATGGTTTTTCGAACGTAAAATAAAAATGATTCTCGCGTCCTTGGCCTGACACGGCAGACGCTTTCGCATCATACCCGCCCGCTGCATTGCTGTACTGAAGCTGAACCCGATCGACAACAGGTTCAGTGAACTTCACAAGCACAGAACCGATTTTAATGGGTTTGTCTGTAAAATTATGCACGTTCATGCCGGAAAAAATTTGCGTGTTTCCTGAAGTCGACGCGCTGTCAGTATATGGAATGGAGGAAACCGAGATCTTCTGAGGCGTATCTTGCGGTTTTTCAATAATTTGCTCAGGCGGCACAATAGTAAGTAGAGCAAGAGGTTGAGAAATCGCTATCTTCGTTTTCGAAGTCGAGCCGACAGCTGAAATGTTTGCAAGCCGTATGGTATCTGACCCTGCCTTTTTCAATGCGAATTCCACCGAAGGGGCGAGTACTGGGGGTACTGTAAGGGCGAGCTGTAACACCACGCTTCCTCCTGCAGGGATTTCTATATCGCCAAACCCATACACCAAAAGCGCATTAGGGCCAGATCCTGTCGATTTGACGGATGAAGGAGTGCTAGAAGCGCTTATATGCGTCAGTTGCGCTCCTCTAAGCGCTGCAAGCATACCTTGCGTATCTGAACTTATTTCAAAACTGGAGAATGCAATCGCTTCCTTTTCAGCCTTCAGGCGAAATGTAAGAGGAGGTAAAGATTTTCCGGCCACAAAAGGAGTTGTGGCTAACACATCTGGTTCTCGTATTGCAGAAAGCATGCCTACCTTCGGTATGGGGAGAATCTTGATATCTTCTTTTGCAATAACAACAGTGAGTGATTTTTCTACGTGTCCGCATTGCAAGCCAAAATGAGTCTGCTCAGAAACAAAAATTGTTTCCTCGCCATCATATCCCTTTACTCCGCTCCACCGAGTCTTGGGTTGTGAGGATGCCATACAACGCTCAATCTCTTTTGCGCTCCATTTCAGATTCACAAAATCTCCTGCTTTTATTTCAATGGTTTCTTTCTCCGGTTGATTAGAAAAAATAAAAGAAAGCGCTTCCTTTTTTCCCGGAAATTTTGGACCTTGCCGTACTTTCTTACCTCCCACGTTCGTGCATTCCATCGTATATGTTGTGCGCAGAGAAGGGAGTACAAGCTCTTGCCCCTTAGTCCCCCGTCTGCCTTTCCATGAACCGTCTGATGAGCTTGCCTGACAGGATACGACATTTTCTGACGACCATTTTGCTTCATAGGGAAGCATTCCAGTCTTGTATCCCGCTTTTTTTAAAATATTCAACCGATACCCTTCAAGGGAACGAACCGGAAGTACAGAAAAAGAAAGCGTCGGCGCATTTTCTTTTACAATAATCTCAATGCGTTTGGAAATTTTCTTTTCCCCATCACCTGTCTTGAGAGAACATAGTATTTCATATATACGAGAAGTGAGTGGTGCCAACTTATGAGTCCCCGCCGGCATGCTCAAATTCTTTTTGTTCCACTCCTTATCTTCCTTACTGGATCCTTCACACGCATCTGCTCCGTGTACCTGCCATTCAGCAATCAAGGACGTGCCGGGTTTTACTTCATCACCCTCTGTTATCTGATCAAATGACCCGTCGGGATTCACTTGCGAAATGCGAAAAAATTCAATACTCGGCGGAGCAAACATAATTCGAATCTCTGCCTTCGCGAGTCCCCCGCATTCAAGGTAATAGGTCTGGCCATCTCGCTGGGGCGTAACGCGCACACGTCCATCATGTTCTTCCCCTTCCATTAATGGCTGTAGAAGAAACAAAGAAGAAACAGTGCATTTCTGCACTATCGGTAAAGGAGGTGCGATCTTCCATCGCAGAGTGATCGGTTCTCCTTTAAAAACACTATTGTCAGGAACCTTCTCCACAAAAAAATCAACAGCTCTTCTAATAGAGATTTCAGGCTTCTTTACTCGCACAACACGTTCCACAGACACATCCCCGCAGTTCAAGCGATATGCAAAGGTTTCCAAAGGTATAATTGCCTTTTCCCCTTTTACACGCGAAAGAGGGCCATTCCAATGTCCGGGCCCCAACGCAACGCACGCCACTCCTTGGCGAGCGAACGAAGAAATATCCCAATTAATTGTCGTATGTTCTCCGAGTGTGACTTCTTGAGGAGATATGGAAAAAGATAATTCCGGATTTTTTTGCTCTGCTCCAAAGAGTGGAAAAGAAAGAAAGAAAATTCCGACACCTAAAGAAAGAATTGTAATAAATCGTTTCATAATTATTGCGTCACTCGTTCAATTTGGCCTCCTGTCTTGATTTTATATACGCCACTCTCGCCAAGAGGAGTTTTCAGTTGAAGATAAAAAAGAATTTCATAATCGTCTGTTTTGGGATCAGACTTGCCTAATGCATACTGGCACGGGCTCGTGGATCCTGCAACGCAGGGAGTATCTTTTTTTGCGACCGGATCAAACACGATCGAAAAATTAATAGGCTTAATGCATTGAAAAAGAGGCTGTCCTGCCGCAACGCATTCATTCGCATTCGCGCCTTCAAGCGAGGTTCCATGATTGTCGACATCATACGCTTCCAATGAAGCATACACAGCCTTCATGTCAGTTATGCGGCGTGCGTCGTATGCTTTTATCCTTGCATTTTGAATGCTTACTGCAACAACAGTTGACAACACTCCGATAATTGCGATGGTTACGAGAATCTCAACAAAAGTGAACCCCTGGTATTTTTTCGTTTGCATATTATTCCCTTGTCACGCGTAACACTTCTTCAATTGTGGTAATGCCATGCAAGGCTTTTATGATGGCGTCTTGCTTGAAAGTTGTTTTTCCCTGCCGCCGTAGCTCTCTGGTAAGGTCCTCCACGGAAAATTTGCTATTCATTATATCAGTGAGTTGGGGCGTCATCACGAGATCTTCGGCTACGACCGTACGCCCTTTATATCCGCTTCCTCCGCACACATCGCAGGGCGATCCTCCGGCTTTATAAAATTTCAACGTGCCTTCGAGAGTAACTCCTTCCAGCATTTTTTTTGATAATTCGGGGATGGACTCTACTTCTGTACGCAATTCTTTTTCCAACGCAGCCGGCACTGTCATTTCTTTTTTACACGACTGACACACTTTTCGCACCAAACGTTGCGCAAGGATGGTATTAAGGGCCGCTGAGATTAAGAATGGCTCCACGTGCATATCGATCAAGCGAGGAATTACGCCAAGCACATCTTTTGCATGAATTGTAGAAACCAAAAAATGTCCTGTCAACGCGGCATGGATCGCGAGCTCGGCTGTTTCAGTATCGCGGATTTCCCCCACCATGATAATATTGGGATCTTGCCGCAGGAGCGCGCGCAGTCCACCGGCAAATGTAAGGCCTATTTCCTGATTGATCTGCACTTGATTTACTCCCTTCATATAATACTCGACCGGATCCTCAAGCGTTGCGATATTTACCGCATCCTTATTGAGCGCCGAAATCATGGAAAAAAGCGTGGTAGATTTTCCCGAACCAGTGGGTCCGCTTACCAAAAGCACACCTGTGGGGCGCGCAACGATTTTATCAATATCATCAAGGACAGTATACCAAAATCCAAGATCCTGCGGCGTGGGGGTCTTTACTTCAGATTCCAAAATACGCATTACCACTTTCTCATTGAGCATCACCGGCAATGTCGATACGCGCAAATTCACTTCTTGGCCATACACATTGGTGCGGATACGCCCATCTTGAGGAATGCGAGTCTCGTCTATCTTGAGATTTGCAAGTACTTTGATGCGCGCAACAATGGAACCATGAAAATGCGCGGGATAGGTAAGATATACGCGAAGAACGCCGTCAACGCGAAATCTGACGCGAGATTCTTCTTGTCCGGGCTCAATATGAATATCTGAAGTGCCGACATCAACTGCTTCTTGGATAAGAAGGTCGACGATAGTTGCCACAGGGGCCTTACGAATCACTTCTTGCAACCTGCCTTTTGGCTTTAATGCCGCCTCTGTCACTTTCTTTTTCTCAAGAACCTGAATCGCATCCTTTACTTCTTTTTGAAACGCAGTATATCCCTTTACTGCCTCCTGATAGGATGAATGGGTGGTTACTGCATATGTGATCTTATACCCTTCTCGTTTTGCCCAAAAATCCATTGCTTCGATTGTGCGGTAATCGCCTGGATGCACCATGGCAATGAACACTTCTTTCCCTTTTTTATCATATAAAATAATATGATAATTTTCCGAAACCGCCTGAGGCATCGTGTGAAGGATCTCATAGGGAATCTCAATCTTATCAAGATCGACAAAAGGCAACCCAAACAACTCGCCCTTTGCCTGCGCAAGTTCGTTTTCTGTCACAAGTCCCCGCTTGACAAGCACATCCTCAAGTTCTGTATTTTTTTCTTTTGCTTCTTTCTCGAACGCAGGCAACTCTTCCTGCGTGATTTTCTTTTGACTAATGAGATGTTGTATGATCCTTGTGGGCATTAGGGTTTGGAAATAAATAACGTTTTCAAGTTCGCCCAAATTTGTGTCAGATGCGTTTCAATAAAATCTGAGGGATATCGAGATATATTGAAGATTTTTTGGAATACAGATGGCATAACGATGAGATGAAGCCCTTACCGTGAGGTGATAAATGGTGAGTCATTGCCCACATCTCCTGCATCCACGCCTACACGGAGAGGAACACGGGTAACAAGAGACTTGAATACTTCGCTTGCAAATAAATCTTTTTGCCAATCCACTTTTTTCAAAGGAAATTGCGTTGTTGATTCCTGCGTAGTCTGGGAAACGGCCGAACTCTGGAAATATGTGGTATACACATAATACCCAACAGCAAAGACAACCGTAAACCCTCCTACCACAAGGATCAAAGAAGGGCTGCTTTTCTGTTTTTTATTTTGTTCGGTCATGTAGTGTCCTATAGTGATAAATTATCTCTTTTTCTCTTGCGTGTAGTATACCTTTACAGTGATACTTGCAAAACGCCCCACGGGATCAAAGCTAATGGCAGTAATATCCGTCAGGCGTTGCGATGTTTCAAAATAGGCAAGCAATTTTTTGAATGTCTCATAATCAACTCCTGCGTATTTCAGGGTAAACATAATATCCTGAATGCTTTCTTTGCGCGTTTTTACGCTTGCCACGCGGGCAATGTCAATCACTTGAAGGCTCGCGCCAAATTCTTGGCCTGCCGCCTCAAACACGCCAAACAATTCTTCGGTTTTCCCGCCCGAAGGCACCAAGGTAGTAAGTTCAGTGTCAACACCCAATCCTTTATCCTTATAAAAGTCATAAAATCCTCGGAGGTCGCTAAGGTAGGTTTCCCGATTTTTTAAAATATCGGCCTGCGTACTTCGATGAAACGCGCCGCCGGAAAAATATTCTCGCATCTGAGGTTCTATTAAATACAAAAACGCCGGAATCACAACTCCGCCAAATACAAGAACAATAAGTATCGGCGTAACTTTATCCAAAATCAGCGCACGGATTTTATTGGGAGGTTGAAGTGCCATTGCCTAATCCTTTAATGATATCGAGATTCACTGTCAATGAGAGGGTAAAATTCACTCCGGTAACCTGCCCGCCCTGATCGAGGATCGAATTCGCAGTGCCTACAGAAACAGTCGGGAATGTGGAGCTTGCATTTTGAAACGCTCGGATTTGTTTGCCGATATCCAAATAGCTCGGAGCGACTCCATTGAGTGTGAGAGAATTTGAAGCAGTGGAAACGGAAAGCGATTCATATTTGACATCTTTCAATGTCGCTGCTTCGAGTTGATCTAAAAAGCGAGTCCAGTAAATATGATCTGACAAAAGAATTGCAAGAGCGGAAAGGGTATTCTGAAAGGCGGCAAGCGCAGGGGAATTGAGTTCCAGCGAAGAAATTTCCTGATTGACTGTGCTCAAACGGTCCTGAATGGGCTTAAGATTTTTTGCATTGAAATATCCGTAGATAAAAATGCCGAGATAAGAAACCCCTACCAAGGCGCACGCAACGAGAAAACTAATCAAAATCTGAATGACATTCTTCCGCTCGATCTGGCGAGTGACCTCTCTGACAATATCAGGAGACATCAAATTTACCCCCAGTTCTTTACGGCGGAAAAGATTCCTCACGCCCCTCTTTTGGTTCTTCTTCTCTGAAGGAGCGGATGGTTTTGATGCTGATTTTAAAAAGTTTGTATCTGCCATATATATTTATACTTCGCGAAGCGCCAATCCTAACGCGACGGAAAACTTCGGCCCCAAAGAAGAAAGCACGGGCCTAAGGTCACTAGGATACTGTATCGTTGCCCATGGATCTCCCAAAATGACTCGAATATCAAGTTCTTTTGCCAAATAATCACTAAGTCCAGGAAGAAGTGATGCGCCTCCTGTCAATATAATCTTTTCCAATGACCCTGTGCCCTTGCCTGTCGGTGTAACAGGATGACTCTTATAAAGATCAATCGTATATCTTATTTCATGGACGATCGGTTCAAGAGATTCTTTGAGAATTGCAGGCACGCCCGCGCCTCCCGATGCCTCGTCAAACGCAACTATGCCAATATCCCGTTTCAATTGCTCAGCACGCTTATCACTGATGCCAAGGCTGGAAACAATCGCCCGCGTCATTGCAGCTCCGCCGGTTTCAATGCTCCTTCCCAAGAAAGGTACGCCCCCTTCCACAACTATGATATCAGTGAGATTTGCGCCTATTTCCACGATCATAATTTCAGCGGTATCATTTCCTATCAATGAACGAGAAAGTGCGATCATTTCTGTTTCCAAACTCACCAAATGAAGCCCGCTTTCCTGAAATATTTCAGTGTACCGGTGAACCGTATCTTTGGCTGCGCCTGTAATAAGAACACGGATCGGCTCTGCCTCTTTCTTTTCGTCTTTTTCTTTGCCTGCCTCTTTTTTTCCAAGTTTCACGCCGCTTTTTCCTTTTGTCTGTCCATTTAAAATCTTCGGGTCAAGCTCAATATCTTCAAGCGGAAGTGGGATAATCTTTTTTGCTTCCCAGTGAATGGCAGAATCAAGCTCTTCAGGAGACATCGCAGGAAGGCTGATCAATGAAGAAAACACGCTGTAAGTGGGAAGCGCCGCGCTTGCTTGTGTGGTCGAAAAATTGGTCTTTTCAAGGATCGCTTTGATATAACCGACGATCGAGGACGATTCTGCGCGCGTAAGCCCTTGCGCTTCCTTTTGCAATTGCTCCACGAATCCGTAATTGACCAAGGCAAACGCACGATCCCGCGTCCGTTCGAGTTCAACAATCTTCACACTTGATGTGCCGATATCAACTCCTAAAAGACTGTGTTCTTTTTTCTGAAATAAAGGCATTAAATTATTATATCACAAATTTACAGTACAAAATGTCAAGATATCCCCAACTACTTAAATGGAAGTGAGCGGATAATATCTTCGATTCCCGGAGGCGGATTGATATGCGCCCTACCGGTATCAAGAATAAGTTCAGATCCCTGATCAGCTCCTCCGTATACGCGCTGCAGTAAGAATTTTGCGGCAACCATAATACCTTCCACAGTAATCGGCGCGTCAAGAGAGCTAAATCCTCCGCGAAACTTATTTTTCACATCTGTGGGAATCTCTGCATCTTTTATGCAATCTTCTCCTTTCCCCGTGCCTGTGCGAATTTCCCCTTCTGCAAAAAAAAGTCCTGCCAGCGGCACTGCATATGTTTTGGGAGTGATTACAGGAGGAATGCAATTATCAAAAATGATATTCCCGCCCTGTTTCTTACCGTCTTTAAGCGCTATCCATGCAATAGAAGCAAGATGTGTTAGATTGTTGACAGCGCTTTTCTCATAGGTAAGCGGGCGATAGATCTGAATATCTGCCCCATACGCGACTATTGTTCCTGCGCCTGAAGGCTGTCCGTTATTGAACTGGATGCTATTGCGAAGGGTATTGGAACCGATCATCAACGGTTGCGGATTTGAATCTCGCGAAACATCATACACGTAAATGGTATTCTTAAGCCCTGCGGTAACGGCAGCGAGAATATCAAGTTCGCTTGTGATTCTCTTCACTTTGTATCCGTATATATTCAATTCTCCTCTGACAGGCAACGTAGTGAATACTTTTTTTTGAAGAGTATTCAATCCACCCACGAGTTTTTGTGTGTCCGTTTTTGATTCTTTCGGAAACTCTAAAAGAAGGGCGCCTGCCCGCACATCCGGATTGTCATCGAGATCGATCGGAAGGCGCTTTTTGCCTGCTTCCCTGCAAATCTCTTTTCCCGATTCATCACTGAGAATGTCACAGCGTACTGTAACGGGCACAGATCCGCGGACCCTCAATCGCTTCTTTTTTTCTCCGCCCTCTTCATATTCTTGGTCATATACACCGCTATACTTCTGCTCAGCGACAAATCCCGACGACTGGGCAAGGTCAAACCCTTTGCGGGAAAAAATTGTGGTGCCGACATTTGTCTGCGTTTTTGTGCCGCCTTTTGTCTGAACCCATGGCCCTACATATTGGGTCCTCCACGCACTCTTTCCCAGCTTTTCACTAAACCCCACATCCTCGCACAGACCGGGAGTAAGGCATGCAGCGCCTTTCACGAGCTTAAAATTCGATAACTCCAATACTGCGCTTAGCAGACATTTTTCCGCTACTAATGGAACAGGACAGGATCCTATCTGAGTTATCACTTCATTGCCACGCACTTCATAGCGTTCCTCTTTGTCTTCCGAATTCTCCACAAATTCATAGGGCGTGTCATATAAAGTCTTGCCTGAAAACGCAAGCCAGCCAAAAAAATTGCTCCATGCCCATCCGCGGAATTCTTGCGTATCAGGGTCGAAATAAAGCCCGTATTCTTTCCCTTTAGGGCATTTATCGTTTTCATCAAACACGGCAGTGCACCCATTCAAGCTCACCCATCCCTGTTCTTTCATGGTCAACACTTTTGCCCATCCATTGACTATGTTGAGTTTCTTTTTTTGCGGCTTTCCTTTTATGGGCACATCTTCCACTACGATTGTTTTCTTTGTAATCGTGGCAAGAGGTTTTACGGATGCACCCGGAGGATCTGAAGAACCCCCAAGATTATCTTTATCGGAAGGAGACAACGCGCAGGCAGGAGTCCCTAATTGCTCGCGAGTGCAGAGAGTCTCGCATGTATCACCCCAACACATAAACCCATACAAAGACGACCATGACCACCCTTCGATAAAATCATCGCCTGCTTTTTCTTTGCCGTTAGAGTCTTTGTCATACTTGACCACTCCAAACGTTCCCTTTCGCTCTCCTGCTTCGGGATCAGATATCACATCTCGCTGACTCACCCACCCCAGTGAGCCATTCCATGCCCACCCCCCAATATCTACACCCTTATCTGCTCCTTGTACTTGCACTGCGTGTACAAAAAAAATTGCGACAAAGAAAAAAATAAAAAATTTTATGGCTTGACCACGCATGTCTTCTATTATATACTATTTTAAAAGCGGGGTAAATAATTTATTGCAAGAGCATGGAAACAGTCGTACAAAGCTTTTCAAGTAATCTCAGGCGCGTAATCACGCAAGCTGCCGAACTTGCGGCTTCTGAAAGCAAAAAAACAGTAGAACCGGCACATTTATTCTACGGTCTGGTAAACCAAGCCGAGATTTCCATTACAACGCTTTCAAATCTCAAACGAGGGCTGAAAAAGAAAATGCCTTCGAATGGCGCCTCTTCTGCGTACCCTGTCCTTTCTGCAACGAGTAAAAAACTCCTTTTGGATGCCGCAACACTGGCGCAATCATACCGTCATACATATGTAGGCACAGAACATCTTTTGATTTCTCTGCTTGAATGCAGAAGCCAAAAAGTTCAAACCCTGCTGGATACGTTACAGCTTGATACGCGCCAGCTCAATGACCATCTGCGCGGCATAATGAATGGATCAACAAAACTCATGGATGTGTTGGATTCGATTCTTGCCGGACAAAAGGGGGCAGGAGCGCACGAGCATGCGGATGAACACGACGAGGGATGCGACCATCACCATGACTTGCCTAATACTCAACCCTCGCAAAAAGAACGCCGGATAACTGCCCTTGAATACTTTTCCACGCTACTCACGGCGCCAGATGTGGCAGGAAAGCTGGATCCTTGCATCGGCCGCGCCCAAGAAATCGACCGCGTCACGCAAGTGATCGCCCGCCGTACAAAAAATAATCCTGTGCTCGTAGGTCCGCCGGGAGTCGGGAAAACCGCAATCGTGGAAGGCCTTGCAAAACGGATCGCGAGTGGCGATGTTCCTGATTTTTTGAAAAATAAAAAAATCTATTCGCTTGACCTTACCATGCTTATCGCAGGCACCACCTTTCGCGGCGAGCTTGAAATCCGCCTCCGCCATCTTATTGATGACGTAAAAGCGGATGCAAATGCGGTTCTTTTTATAGACGAAATCCATACTCTCGTAGGAGCGGGGTCATCTCATGGCTCTTTGGACGCCGCAAATATTATGAAACCGGCGCTTGCGCGCGGAGAGCTTCGATGTATCGGCGCAACCACTTTTCAAGAATACAAACGATTCATTGAGGATGACGCGGCGCTTGAGCGAAGGTTTCAGCCTATCGCTATCCAGCCTCCGAGCGTGCAAGAAGCAAAAAAAATCCTCACTGGCATGGCGCCGTCGTATGAAACGCATCATGGAATAACCATTTCCTCAGAGGCAATCGATGCGGCAGTAGAGCTTTCTGAACGATATATCACAGAGAAATTCCTGCCCGACAAAGCGATTGATGTGCTTGATGAAGCAAGCGCAAAATTGCGGCTTGCCGTTCGCGCGCATCAAGAACAAAAATTTTTACGCGCGCAAGACCAGATACAAACGATTGCCAAACAAGAATTTTCCGGTTCTGAATCTGCGGCAACATCAATGGATGCGCAGATTGGCCTGCAAGAACGGGAGACCAAATTGCAAACCCTGCTCTCTTCGCTCAAAGAAACTTTTGAAGCGACGCAAGGGGTGGCGACCGGAACACTCCTTGCCAGCCACATTGCAGAGGTTGTCGCGCAGACGACCGGCATCCCAATCGTCCGACTTTTGGAAAACCAAAAAGAAAAACTCCTCGCGCTCGAAGAACACCTCTCAAAACGAGTAGTGGGACAAGATCACGCAAAACAACTGGTTTCTCATTTTATCAGGCGGGCGCGCGCAGGGCTTTCACGCGTAGGCAAACCCCTTGCTTCTTTTCTTTTCTTAGGCCCCAGCGGGGTGGGAAAAACAGAGCTTGCCCGTGTATTGGCAGAAGAAGTATTCGGCGCTGGTGGGATAGTAAAACTCGACATGTCGGAATTTTCTGAAAGTTTCACAATCTCACGGCTTATCGGCTCTCCAGCTGGATATATCGGATACAAAGAAGGAGGACGGCTCACCGAAAGTATCCGGCAACGGCCGTTTTCCCTTGTTCTCTTCGATGAGATAGAAAAAGCGCATCCGCGCGTATTGCAAGTGCTCTTGCAGATACTCGACGATGGATGCCTGACAGACGGCGCCGGTAAACGAGTGGATTTTTCCAATACTATTATTGTGATGACATCAAATATCGGAGCAAAGTTTTTTTCCCAAAAAGGTGTCATTGGATTTGAAGAATCTGTAAAAAAAGCAGGTGAAGCATCAAAAGATGCCGTGATTGCCGAACTCAAAAATTTTCTCAATCCTGAACTGATTAATAGGATCGATCAAACAGTCCTTTTTCATATGTTGGAGTCTGCGCATATCGGACAGATCGTAAAACTGCACCTGCAAAATCTTTCACAGCGGCTTATGCACGAAGGGATGCGGCTCGCATGGTCAGACAGCGTACATCAATTTTTGACCGACGCGATTACGAAAAAAGGCACGGGCGCGCGCGAGGTGCGGCATTATATAGAATCGGAAATAGAAAATAAAATCGCGCACGCCGTACTTGCTACATCGGGCGAGAAGCGACTTCGCGCAATCCATCTCGAAAAAAAACGTGGTACAATAGAAGTGGTAGAAAAAGAGTAGTGCCCATGTATGAACCCCTTGAGCGTCGCACGAGGTCAAGTAGAAAAGTTTCAGAAGAGACGCCAGCATCATCAAGAAAAAGCTGACGAGCATAATGATGCGATTTTTTTGATCGCCATGGTAGCTGCAGGGACGATTGATACTGTCAGTCTTCTTGCGCCATTTACTGGTCCGGGAGCAATCGTGGTTCCTTTCGCCACAGGATTGGGTACTTTTTTTATAAATGGATATTTTTGGGCATACCGGAGAGACACACTCACAATGATCGATCATATGATTTTGGGTGCTCTTACAATAAATGAATTCATGCCGATAAGCTCTGCATTGCCTACCGCCATTGTAAACATTGCATATCGCTGGACTGTTTCACGGCAAGCGGCTGAACATGATCGAAGCGAAGCGGAACAGTATGAAATGCTTACAGTGAAAGAGAAAACGAAATTGAGGCGACTGCAACAAGCTCAAAACGCTGCTATGTTTGCGCTTCCTGATCAAGAGAGTGATACTGGAGAGGAGGAAGAACCTATGCAAGAAGCGGCGTAAAAGTTAGATTTGTCACTCGAACAAAGCGCAGCGAAGTCGTCGGAATGACTGTAGAGAGCGTTTCATAATTCAAAGGATTTTCAGCTTTCAATAAATATTGTATACTAAATTTGAAAACCTACACCCTTAACACTATTTTATGGACTGGAAACGCATAGCGCTTATAATCGGTTTTATTTTTATTGTCGGCATTATCGGATATCTGATCTATTTATTTTTCTTTGCTCCTCCTCCCATACCTCCCACCCCTCCCATACCTCCTATCGTACGTCCGGGTTTTCCGGATGGCGGTCGCGGTCAACCGCCTGTGATTCCGCCTGAAATACTCACTGAGCCGACAAAAATCACCCTCCCTCCTACGGAAGAAGTTGTTACTGCTCCTCAGCTTCCCGAAACAGCAACAGAAGCCCATGGAGGACCTGTGCAAACCACTGTAATTCAATCCGATCGCAATCTTGATCCTGTTCTCTCCTCTGACGGACAAAACGTAGTAAGTTTTGATATGTATGACGGCATTTTTTATCGCATCACGCCGAATGGCAAAAGTGAAAAACTCACTGACCAAACATTTGTAGGTGCAGAAGAAGTACAATGGTCGCCGGATGCGAGTAAAGCAGTGATCGGATTCATAGATGAAAGTAATATTATCTATGACTTTGAACAAAAAAAACAATTTACCATCCCCAAACACTGGGAAGAATTTGACTTTTCCCCATCGGGAAAGCAAATAGTATTCAAGAGTCTTGGCGATGATGTGGACAATCGCTTTCTGGCTATTGCCAATGACGACGGCTCGGGCGCGCGGGCAGTCGAAGCAGCCGGCAGGCGCGCGGGGCTATTTGAACCGTCTTGGTCGCCATCTGGCCAGATCATCTCTCTTTTTCGAGAAGGGATAGACGGCAATCGACAACGGTTATATTTCATCGGAAAAAATGGCGAAAATTTCAAATCAGCAGTGGTTGAAGGACGAGGCGTGGAAACGCAATGGACGCCCCGAGGCGACAAACTTCTCTATAGCGGGTATTCCGGCACATCCCAATTTAAACCCGAACTGTGGATCATAGATGCCCTCGGAGATAGCATTGGAGAAAACCGACGCAAACTCGAAGTGCAGACATGGGCAGATAAATGCGGATTTGCGGGTGATGAGACTCTGTATTGCGCTGTCCCTACCACACTGGAAAAAGGCGCAGGTATTATGCGATCTATAGGGGATGTAGGGGAAGACCATCTTTACCGGATTGATTTGGCAACCGGATCAAAAACAAAAATTGCAGAACCGGATGGACGGCACACGATTGATAAAGTAATTGTATCGAAAGACCAAACAACCCTCTTTTTCACAGACAAAGACACCGGAAAACTATTCTCGATAAAGCTTTAGATGATAGAGCAGATTCTTGAACAGTCTAATACCTGAGACCGTTTTTTCGAGATGAATTACAGGAGCAATTTGACTTTATTGCAGGACAAACCTAAAATAAAGTATAGTTACATAAATATCAGATATGAATCAATATGACTTAATTCCAAGGAAAATTCTCGATACTGTCAAAAAATACATTTCCACCTCCGATGTAATTGTATTACATGGAGCTCGACAAGTGGGTAAAACGTCTATCTTGCGAATCATTGAACGGGGAGCGCAAGAGCAAGGATCCCCCACTCTTTATCTAGATTTAGAAGATTCTCGATTCGTTTCACTTCTCAATCAGGGAGTAGAAGCGTTTCTTTCATTTCTTGCGGAGCAAGGGATGAGTGACAAAAAAAAGAAAACCTTTGTTTTTATAGACGAAATTCAATATCTAGAAAATCCGTCTTCATTTCTCAAGCGCATCGCTGATCACCATGGTCATATAAAACTGATTGTCTCTGGATCGTCCAGTTTCAACATCAAGAAAAAATTCAAAAATTCTTTAGTTGGGCGTACAGTGTCCTTTGAGGTGTGGCCGCTTTCATTTCAAGAATTCCTTCTCTTCACAAAAACACCTGTCGTGGCGCCACATGTAAAGAACGTGACAGAGCCGACACGGCACATGCTCATTGAAAAATATCGCGAATATTGCCTGTATGGAGGATATCCGAAAATCGCGCTTACAAAGGATGTGGGAATGAAAGAAAAGTATTTACAACAGATTATTGATACATAC
>JACQSA010000033.1 GCA_016206145.1 Candidatus Uhrbacteria bacterium | reverse complement strand
CATAAAACTATATATTATGTCAAGATTATCATCGAAAAAGCAAGTTTCTTCTCTTGACATCATGCAAGAAGTACTTTAAGTTGAAATAAGAAAGGACCCCACTATGTATGCGAGGCCCCTTTGGTTATCAAAACATGCGAGAGTTCCGGATGCGATCATTTACCGCCTTTTTAGCTTTTTCACTTATATTCACAAGCTTTCCCGCTTCCACCTTCGCTCAAACTTCAACTCCCGACACCCTGCCTGACGCTACAGATTCACAGGGTGTTTTTGTTTCTGGCGACTCTTCATCCACAGATGTTTTTCCGATCAAAGCCGGGGACTCCGAAGCAACAAGCATTCCTAGCCAGGATTCCTTGCCTGCCAATACCAACAATGAAGGATCTGTCAAAGACATTGAAATAACGCCTTCGTCGTCAGCCACCTCGAGTTCTGTAATTGGCCCAGTCGCTTCCAGTACTACCACAATAGAAGAATATGGCTCAAAAAACATTGAAAACAAAGGGAATATAGCTCCTCATGAACTCGTGGAGCAGGCAGTGAAACTGACATACCCCGAGCTTATGCGTGAATTTCGCGCTGTTCAGCTCGGCAAAGAGTATGATGATACACCTTTTACTGACACAGATCGCGAGGTTCGGAGAGCGGCGTTGCTTGTAAATCTGACAGAATACGCAAAAACAGAAGTTCAATCCTTGCGTGAGCTCGGCGTTTCTGCCGCGAAACAAAGCAAATTCCTTTCTTCCATTCACGAAAAGATCCGCGCTCTGGGGGGCGCTCCGACATGGTGGGACAAGATTAAAGCCTTTTTTGCTGATTTTTTCGGTATGGAGCAGCAGCCTTCCATAAAGGTAATTATCAAAGATGACGTTACTGAAACTGCCGCAATTCCTGAAAAACCTTCGTCTTTCTCGCCTGCTACCGATACTCCTCCCGCGTTGACTACAAAAGAAGTCGAGATAGAAGGTCAAGCCCTTCCTGACGACCCAACTTTACAAGAAACCCTCAAAAATCTTATTATCACCCAAAAAGTTGAAGCGGCAGACAATGATCTCCCCATCCTCAAAGATCTTACAGGGGAAGACTCCGAAATCACGATTTCCTTTGAAATCCACCAGCTCGCAGACTCGCTGGACCGCAACCCCGCAAAGATTTTCAATTTCGTACGAAACCAAATCGCATACGAACCTTATCCTGGTTCTAAAAAGGGTGCTGTTGGCTGTTTGCAAGAGAGAATTTGCAATGACACAGATACATCTTCCCTCCTCATCACCTTACTAAGAGCTTCAGGCATCCCTGCTCGCTACAAGAAAGCCCCGATTATCGCGTCAAAAGATCAACTTACCAAATTGGTAAGAGCTCAAGATATGAAGGCGGTTTTTTGGGCAATGACCAGGAGCGGAGGTTTTGCCGCCTTGCCGCAAGACGCGACAATTGTCGGAGGAGCTGATGATTGGTTTGATAAGACTGATTTTTCTGTAATTGAAACATTGTATCTGGAGTGGACATATGTCCAGATGTATTACGAATACGATGAACGTGGCGCAAATGTATCCAATACTCTTGATTTTTCTTCTTTGGATTCAGACCAAAAGTTTCAAGAATCCCTTGTTTCATATCCAAAGAAATCATGGGTCTCCATTGATGCGAGTCTCAAACCGTCCAGCCATCAGCAAAAGCAGATTCTTCAAGATTCTGCAGGGTTCCATGCAGACGCTTTTTTGATTGATTATCTCAAAGCGCCACAGCTCAAAGCGCCACTTGATGCCTATCAGGATTATTTGAGAGAACGTACTGGCAAAGAGCCAAAGGATTTTCGCTCTTCGTGGACACTGGAACCGTTCGAGATCTCTATTTTGCCTCCCGCCCTGCCGTTTATTGAGTTGAAGAAGCATGTGTTTAGCGGAGGGAAGATGAGTATTGAACAAGAAACATGGTCCTCCTTGCCGGATGAGCGAAAAAACGCTGTGACGATTTCGCTTATGAAAGAAAACACGCCAATTCTTTCTCACACTCTATTAGCGTCTGAGATCTCTGATATTGGCATTACTCTGGATTACCAGGGTTTTACCGAAGCAGACAGAAAAGTCATAGAAAAGGCAGGTGGCATTCACAACACAAGCGCGTCCATGGTTGATATTGTGCCGATATTCTCATTGCCGCATGCGGATATTGTTGGAACGGTTCCGGTTTCGATCGGAGAAAATCTAGTAGTGCAATTTGCGCCGTTTAGAGGGAACAAAAAACGAGTCGTATCACAGAAGACGTCCATTGCGGGCAACCGTGAGGGAATAGCAATGACATTTTCTGCCCGTGCGCTCCAGCCCGCTCATCTTTCTACGCCGTCCGCAATTTTACTTGAAGGGAATTCTGCAATTGCGCGAGAATACCTCAAAACCATATTTCAACGTTATGATATTTTTGCGCAATCACTGGACCACCAATATGGAATTAACTTTGCGCGAGCCGTAGTAACACAGAATCGAATCCTCACCAAAGACAATAATGGCGATCCGTCAACCTTTGATTTCAAGGGGTTGTTCATTGATGCTGCATATGAGTTTTTTGAGTATTCTTCCACTCAAGACTATAGGGCGCATTCAGAAAAGGATTTTCGTTATCTTATCGGCATGGATGGGTCTTTTTATGAGTCTCAGACACTCCTTGATCTGACCGGGATGAGGGCGATATCGACGATTTCCGGTCTCAAGCATGCGATTCAGCAAGGGCAGGAATATCAGGTCTCCTTAACGCGCAAGGATGAAAACAATATTACTATAGAGACCGTATCGCTTGCCCAGATCACGGGAGATCAAATGAAGGATAAACTCGAAAAAGGATGTATCACAATAGCACCGAACAAGTCAGTGACAATGGGTTCATGGACAGGGACATTGTTTGTAAATCTTGCACTCAACTCCAAAAGTAAGTGCGGATCCGATGTCTATGGTATCGGCGAACAAGCAATCGGCAATGGGGGGTATACGGCAAGCAACATACGACGCGAGGAAGAGAGAAAAGAAGATGACAATACATTATTTGGTATCCACTATATTGTTGAAGTAGAAGACAAGAAAGCAGAAAAACAGTACTACCTTTATAAAGATCTTTCAGGTAAAGAAATTGATAGTGTCCACTGTCGTCTTTCAAGCAAGAGATTTGAAGAGATACAGCATGATCAGGAATGGAAACGTGAGTTCGGTATGCCATGTTATGAGGAGGTGAAAGAATTCGGTCTCTTGAAACATCATTTCATTCTCTCAAGTGACGCGGCAAAATTTGAAAGCCAAGGGCGCTACAGCTATTGGATTCCACGGCAAGAAGTTATTTCCATACTCCAAAAAGCTAAAGACAGTGAACAAATTAGTTTGTTGCTCTTTCGAGAGCTTCATGCGAGTAAATTTAAATTTAATCCCATTGCTGGCACATATTCATGGGCAGGAAGTTATCAATCTGGCGCAACTCGAAAGCCTCTGACTATGTATTATCAGCCAAAAGGCGATAAAAGAGGAGCAGGTATTATTGTGTATGGTACTGCTCTTGAAAAACTAGAGGTAGAAAATTTTACCCCATGGCATAATAAATGCGAGATGTGGGATTCATACTGTGGAAAAAGAAATTGGGTACTGAACAAACTGGGGTATCCAATTGAAAACAGGGGCGAAGCAGATACCTATTGGCCTCAGTTTTGGGATGGTTTACTACGACAAAAAGATGTTAGTTATCAAACCTTTGTCGGCGGACAGATATATATTATCGGTGAAGACGCGGTGGTCGGAACGAAAGCGTATTATATCCCTGAGCCAATTGCTTCCACCTATAACTCTGACGAATATTGCCAACTTGATAAAAATGGTAATGTTCATTGTGGGAGTGGCGGTAAAGCAGGATATCCTACTTCCGATCCTATTTTAGAGGACAATCTCGTTACAGTACGGCAAAACTTCGAAGCGAATTTTGCAATATCGAAAAAGATCAACCAATCTTCCGAGCCTACATTAGAGTATGCTATTAAGTATTTTTGCGCAGGGGAAGATAAGAATTCAGAATTTTTGACAGGGAAAGCATTACTTGAAGGTCTTTATGACAACGGTGATGAAAATGTGAAGAACGCTCTTTTGTTTGTTGGGATACCAGTGCTTGCAGGCATAACATTTGATGCAATTTTTGGAACACACGGCGGCGCTTCATTTGCAGTTGGAACAGCAGTCGGTGCATCTGTTATTTTTGCCCTGAGTGAAATTCAGCAGGCAGGAGGATTTGATAAGATTTTGAAAGGTGTGGAGGCCCGAGCTGGCGCAGAAATAAAAAGCGCACAATGTACATCGAGGCAGGCGTACTTAGTGGGTCGTTTCGCGCCTGAATTTGCTTTCTTTGCTCTTGGTATGAAAGGGTTCGCAGGAAAAAGCGCTAAAACTGTCCGCACATTTTCATCTCTCAATGCTTTGTTTGCTGCGCAAAAGCTACCTAGACTTCGTGAAATACAAGGGATCTTCGAGAAGAGAATGGATTTTTTTACAGATGTATTGAAATTTTCCGATCAAAAAGTGAAAAAGATCAAAATCGAGAGGATGCAAGAGTTAGAACGCAAAACTGCCGCAGAACTAAAAAACAAGGATGTAGCGCTTACAGAAGGAGAAATGCTCTCTATTACATCGCAAGTGTATTCTGAAAGAGATATGGCACGCACTCTTGGAATGCGCCGATGGCCAGCCGATAAAGATGATTGGAATACTGTAAAACTCCCCCGGGAACCTTTTAAGGGGGAGAAATTTTTGGTTGATCCAAATGGGTATTTGAAATTGGATTTTGGCAAAGACGCAGAACTCTATAAACAAGGGGAGGATATATGGTTGAATATTGTAAGTAGAGATGGAGAGTGGTTTTATCTACCAGAATTTACCTATACGGATAAATTAGCGAATGGATTTCGTGTAAAAGAGAAAGTTATTCATCCGCAGCTTGTGAAAGGCGAGGATGTTGATTTTGCCGGCCAGATATTTGTTCGATGGAATACAGGGGCAAAGAATTGGGAACTCTTAGGAATATCAAATAACAGCGGACATTATCATCCCGATCCTTCTTCTCTGAGACTTCTTGAATATGGTCTCGAACGTTCGTATGTGAAAATGGATAATGTACTTGTCACTCTTTATGACCCTGTGAAGGGACAGCTTCCATCGTATGTCTATAAAAAATGGCCGCAGCCTCTTGAGTAGTAAAAGCATGAAAGATTCCACAAGTTTGCTTCAACGAGTTGTAAATTCGTGGAAAAGAAGAGCTCCAGAGCAGGATCTTACACTCGGAGTTCCGGCTATTCCTTATATCAAAGAGAATTATGATATGTTCAACTACGATGAGGTTTTTTCTTTCATAATTGAGACTCTAAAAAAGGAGCGAGAAGATGATGTGAGAGATGCAACACTGCCTGCGTTGATTTTGTATCTGAAGGATAAAAAACGTTTCTTAAAAGATCTGAACGAATATCATAGAAAAGGAAAGATCAATGAGAATATGATAGACAATCTTTATTTTTGGTGTTCATCCGATGGGTTATATTTTGGCCGGCTGGATAAGCCCGAGCAAAATAATCCTCTTGATCCACAATACCGTCGATTTTTGAATAATCTTCGCGACCTTTATTATGAGGTTAAGAAAAGAGAAGAAGGGGCTACGACGAGACAGAGGAATAGATGGGATGCGTTACATAAAGGAAAAAAGTTTATTTCCGTTTTTTTACACAAAGCAATCTAAGGGAACTTTCAATCAATACTCGAAAAAATAACTGACTATGCCCCACTTCCGCCGCACAATATGCAGCATCCTGATCCTCGCGCTGGTCGTCCTAGACCTGAGGCCCGTGATTGCGTTTGCTGTTGAAAAGGAAGGGGAAAATAACAGTGTTGCAATTGGAGAAGAATCTCGAGTGAAAAGCGGCATTGAGGACACTGATACCGGTACTGCCCCTACTTCGCAATTTCCTCCATTTCCTGAAGACAAAAATCGTCCATTATTTGATTGGTCTACCATTGATTGGGACAAGATTGTTACTTTGCCGTCTGACCAAGAAGAATATGCGCAAAAAGTAGAAGAGCTTTCCACGCAAAAACGGTTTGACGAATTGAGTGCTCTACAAAAAAAAGAACGTCCATTTTTTTCCGATTATGTGATGGAACACTATGGCGTGCCTCAAAGCGTGCAGACTTTGGTACGACAATATCGTGAAGTCGTCAAAGGAGTATCAGCAGAGGATAAAAAACGGATGAAGGAAAAACTCGCCTATGACATCAAACGTATTCTTAGAGCAGAAGGGCTTCTTTCGAAAGAAGAAGAAAAAGAAAAAGATACCACTGTTCCTCGCGAGCAAATTATTGAAGTAGGCGCTGACTCAATCACTCCTGTTACTGAATCAAAAGCAGTGGATCCTATCAAACCCGAAGATATCACTGCAGAAATCATAAAAACACAGATTCCAAAAGAAGAGCAATCTCTTGATGCGGCAACCCTTGAAGAGTTGGAAAAAAAAGAACTCCCCGATTCAGCAAACGGACAGTCTTCGTTTGTTCCGTTTCTCGGTAAACAGATCAGTATTACCGCAAAAGAAATAATGAGTTTTCTTTTTGGACTCGAAAAAGCGAATGCGGCGACACCTTTGATTGCATGGTATGAAGGCATTGAGGATAACATGGCGGATTTTGCGCTGTATTATCTTTCGCAGACGCAAAAAGAAGACGGCAGTTTTGGCACAGAGAATACGTATGAACTTTCTGCGGATGTCGCGCTTCTTTTAAGCGAAATGAATCGTACCGGCAATGATCAATACGATCAATTGCTTTCTTATCTCAGAAAAACAACACCGCGCACTACGCGCGAGAAAATTATAAAGCTGCGTCTGCTCTTTGCGCTCAAAGAGCCATATCAAGAATTGCTTACCGAGGTGACAGGGGCGCAAAACGCCAATGGCGGATTTGGCATCAAGCCGGGATACACGAGTGATGTATCGACGACCTTGGAGTTCATTTGGGCGATGTGGGGCATCGGCACAGACGAGAGCATAAAAAAACTTATTCCCGCGCTCTATTTTGTTGTCAATCAAATCAGTGAAGATGGTTCTTTGCGATATACGCCTGATGGGTCTGTGAATTATTATCTAATCGCAAAGACAGTAGAGTATTTTCGGCCGATTTGGGATCTCCAGCTTTTGAATCCCGACAATGTAGGAGTTGTAGTGAATGTGCAGAAAAAAATTGATGCCTTGCTTACATTTTTGAAGAAAAACATAGACGTCGAAAGCGGCGCCTTGAAAGGAAGCAATGATGCAAGCGATTACGCGATGACTCTCCGTGTGTTTGAGTTGTATAATGTGTTTCCTCATGAACAGGAATTGTTGAGCGCGAAACTTTCTGATTTTCAGTATGCGGATGGCAGTTTTGGGCATTCGCTCTATGCTACGCTTGCAGGGCTTCGAGCGTTTCGCAAAGGAGATCTCACTATCACTGAAGTAAAATCTCAAGGAAATCTTGCAAGCCGCAAGCCGTTCACAATCGCAGTTACTGTAAAAAATCAGGGCCTTACTGCGGCATCTTTCAATCAAATATATACTTTTTTCGACAATGTGTTGATGTCAGAAACAGGCATACGGAATGTATCCATTGAATGTAATCCTGAAAAGACAGCTTCCGGTGAAATAGTGTTTGTCTGCCCCCTAGATGGTAAAAAAGAACAATTAAGCAAAACAGCTTTCAAGGGCATGCCTGTGCCGTTTACCACGCTTGTTCCCGGAGAGACTAAAATAATCAATGTGAATTTTCCACAGGCAGTAGGAGAGCGAATGTCGGGAAATACAAAACTCCTGTTTTATCTTGACGCTCAAGAAGACGAAAAACCGCAGAATAATTGGAAGGATGCTGAGGTTGAATTTTTACCAGATCCGGACGGTATTCCCGCTGTGCCTATGTATCAGGTAATCCAAAAGTGGGACATCAATGGATATCCTGCGATCAATGTACGATGGCCAGTGAAAGACGATCAGAATCGCGGATGTCTCACCGTCCTTCTACGAGAGAAGGGTCAAAAAGAGTGGAGCCAGACTGGTTGTTTGCCTGCGCAATACAAAAATGGAGCCTTCATGTCTTGGCCTGATTATCCAATAGAAGGCAAGACATTTGAATTCACAGTTGGCTCATACGATAAAAATCTATACAAGATTTATTTCTTTTCAGATTTTGCGACAATCAATCTAAGCGCTGATCCAAAAAAAGGATTAGGCATTGCAAAGGGGACAGTAACAGTGAATGCGCAGGCAGCTCCGAATACTAATTTATGGGGGTATAACGTATCAGGAATAAGCGATGAACATGGATCTATTGAATTTAAAAATATTCCTCATGGCGTGACTGTCGCAGGGATTGATCCCCCCTATTATGAAAAATTGTTTACACCGTTTGAGGTCAAGCCCGATGGCATTACCGAAGATATGCGGATTCTTACCCGCGTGAAGCCAGATAATGAACCGCCGGTGCTTGATCTTGTGGAGATTCGATACCCGCGTCATGGTCCTGCCGTGAAAAATCAAACTATGTGGAGTGTATTTGCGTCCGGAAGCGACAATACTTATTTTGATCATGCGGATTTTTGGTATTGGGATCCACACGACACACAATGGCATTTTCTCCAATCCCAATCAATGGCGTGGCAACAGGCCGTGTTTGACTGGGACATACCGAAAGAGCTTGTAGGAAAAGGATATAAGGTTAAAGCAGTCGGGTACGACTATGTTGGCAATGCATCCACAGCAAAAGAATGGGGACCGTTTGAGATTTTGGATGGCAGTGCAGCAGTCGCTTCTGTGATTGTCGAAGGATTGGAAAAAAACGTGTGGACTCTCGGAGAAAAGAAAACAGTGAGGTGGGAAATAAAATCAGCAGTTCCATTGATTGAGATTACTTCGGTCCGTCTTGAAACGGAATCAGTAAGTGAATATATTGTAGGTAATTCGCCACCGTCCTTGAAATCCGTTGAATACACAATTCCGCAAGACGCATACTACGAATCTGACAGCGCGACAATTTTGGTTAGTTACTGTGATAAAGGCGGTCCGCCGTGCGGATCTGCCAGGTCAGAGCCATTCGGGATCGTGGATCCGTCGCCAGCACCTCCTGCGCCGTGGAGCAGAGAGAAAAAATCGAATTTTGCAGTTTCAACGTATGAACTCCAGCGATTTGTTGATTCTGTGTTTTACAATGCGGACGGATCAAAAGAGATCGTCTATCGGGAGTTCGACAAAAGAGATAAAAATGGGAGTGAGGTGCGTCGCATTGTATATCGTTCGCTGATAAAAAATCAATGGAATGATCCGGTAACGCTTGTGGAATATCGGTATAAAGAAAATGAGACAGATGATGTATCATTCCAAGAGATAAAAGCCGTGCAAGGCGCAGAAGGGAGTATTCATGTGGTGTTTGAGAGACGCGTGGAAGGCCCCCCGATAAAGAAGGATCAGAGTGAAATATTTTATCTCCATCTCAAAGACGGAGTTCTGCAAAAACGAGATCAGATTTCTTTTGATGATACTGTTTCTCGTGCTCCAAGTATTGCAGTAAATTCTCAAGGCAATGTTTTTATCGTGTGGTTGGAAGGATCATCTGCCGCAACGTGGAATGGCACAAGCACTGTACGTTATCGCGAATTTTTAGATGGTCGTTGGTCTGATATGGTTCGTCTTACAAATGAATACAGTAAGATTCCTATTGTGATAGAGGACAATGGTTCTGTGATTGTTGTGTATAGCGAGGCAGAGCAATTTTTTATGCAGGTAAAACGAGACGGCCAATGGTCAGCGCAAGCACCCATTGTTCCGCGGACTATTGCAAAAAAAGAACTTGACGCAATAAACAAATTTAGCGAGGTACGAGATGCGGTAGTTGAACAAGACCCGAATGATCCTACATTCTATCGTTGGCTACCTTCAATAAAGAAAAAATCAGACTTAGAGGCGATTTTGAAAAACAAACAGTTTGATGCTCAAGACAAGGTTTTGTATGTATGGTGGATCAAACAATATGCGCAGGGCGCGTATGCCCCGAAAGTTTTTGTGCGAGGAAACAATGAGTATGATTTGTTTTTCAGAGAGGGCGGTGAGAAGAGAGGCTATATCTATGATATCAGCTATATTCGATTTGGTTTGACTGATGTAAAAAAAGGCGAAGGCCGCATACTTGCGTATCGCTCCATTATGGAAGCTCCACCGCTTGATGACGCAAGAGGGTTTAGCGTTGCGCGCGCACAAGACGGCGCATACCACATCGCATATTCTCGCATGTGGTGGACGTCCGGCGGGCGATCAAAAAGCAGTATGTATTATGTGCTCTTTCACGGCGCCAATCTTTTGCATCGCACGCAGATAGCGTCGTCACTTCGCTTTGTAGATGATCCAAGACCGTTGATTTTTGAAAAAGATGATGCGCTCACAGTGTATTTTGGAAATTCTGTTTCTGATTTGACAATGGTCAATACTGCTGATGTCAAGCAGATAAAACAACTGAAAATTCAGCCAATACAACCTGTGACAGGAAGTACGACAAAAGGATTTCCTGTTGAATTGGAATGGAACGTGCAAGGGGGGAATCTTTCCGCGTATTCTGTCTATCTAGGAAGTGAGTATAGTGATTTGAAAAAAGTCGCAAGCGGACTTGAGAACACTTCATTCACTGCCGAGGGGCTTAAGAGTAATACCCAATATTATTGGAGCGTGGTCGGCAGACAGGGGGATGCCGAAGTGAGCGGCGGTCCATGGCAATTTACCACAGGGGTAGGAGACTCAAAAATAAAAGTGTCCATAGGAGAAAAGGAATATAAAGATAACGATGCGATTGATGCGGGGAAAGTGAGTAGCGGGAAAACTCAAGATATTGCGCTTACATTTTTAAATAGTGGCAATGGCGATCTAAAAGTTTCGGATATTGCGCTTAAAGGATCAGATGCATTTAAGGTCAAAGGTGATTTCAATGGAATTGTGAAAGCAGGTGAATCCAGAACGCTTACAGTGCAATTTGTGGCATCGGACAAGAATACAGATATTGTAAAAACCAAACTCTCATTTTCTACCAATGATCCGAATGCGCCGAAGTTTACGTTTCCGATTTCAATTACGATTGCGCGTCCGAATATTGCCGTATTCAGACTAAATGATAATAAAGAATGGAAAAACGGTGAAAAAGCGCTAATGTGGGATATTATGCCACTTGGCGAAGGCCGCGGTTTACATTTCGTAATTAGAAACACCGGTGATGATGATTTAATATTTGCAGGCGATAAGCCAATAAAGATCAGTGATGATGCAGAAGAGTCGTATATTCTTTATCTTAGTGGAGATAAAAAACAATTAGCCCCTGGAGAAGAATGGAGATTCATGGCATACGTCAGGCCAAAAACCATAGGAAAGAAAACGGCTACTCTTTCTATATCTTCGAATGACGAAGATAACGGCCAATTTATCTTAACTCTTGAAGGTGAAGCCGCCAAGCCACAGATGGAAATAACACTTGATGGACAAGAAGCGAAGGGGGACTCCACTTTTTTACTTGGAGAAACCCAGCCGGGCGAGACAAAAGAAATTTCATTCACCATAAAAAATTCAGGAAATTACAGTCTTATTTTGTGGCCTAAAATTCAGGAAGCATGGAAGTCAGACAGTACAAAATATTTTGGATTTAAAGGGAGGAAGGTGACTTCTTCCGGTCCAAATGAGACCGACTACGAAACAATCGGTGTCTCACCAGGAAAATCAATTCAAGAAGTAATAACATTTACTGCCCCTGAGGATCTCGGAGAAAAAATAGCAAAAATTGTTTGGCAGAGCAACGATATTGATAAAAAAACATTTACTGTGAATGTAAACGCGATTGTGGAAAAACCAAGGCTTAGCGTAAGGACAAAGTCGGACAGTATTCCTCCGACATGGGATTCACCCAAATCTGGTGATGTATGGGGGATTGGACTTCATGCGCAGGATCAAGTACACGACCTTACCGTTAGTTTAAGCAACACCGGAAATAAAAAGCTTACACTTTCCAATATTAAGCTTGAAGGCGAAGGATATTCCGGTGGCATGATTGGAGAACCGTTTGATCTTCCCCCAGGAGCCAGTCTGACGTATCCGATAATACGATTTATTGCTCCAAAAAAGCCCGGTACATATAGGGCAGAATATTCTTTCAAAACAAATGATCCCGCCGTACCATTGTATTCATTAGGATTTGAAGCAATCGTGTGGGGCTTGGATATGGTTTTGAAGAATGGAGATAGTGAAATAAAGAATGGAGATTCCATTGATTTTGCGAATGTGCCAAGCGGGGAGTCTAAAGAAATAAAAGTAAGCGTTTCTAATAATGGCAGTAATGCAAATCTCAGACTCTATGATTTTACATTGGAAGGGTCTGATGCGTTTGCGATTGTTTCAAAACCTACTGGCGTAATAGAGCCTGGCAAATCCGCAGATATCATTTTGCGCTATTCAGCTACGCAAAAACCGGGAGAGCATGTAGGGGCACTTTCTTTTAAATCGAATGATTATGAGAAAGAGCAGACTACTTTTATTTTGAAGGGGGTAGAAGCAAAGCCAAGACCCATACTCGTATTTGGAATTGACGGACAAGAAACAGGAAAGTTGACGCCGGAGATTTTTCCATTTGGCGCAGTATCATCCGGTTCTTCAAAAGATCTGACAATTACCGTGAAGAACAAAGGTACTGCTGATTTAGTCCTAGAGAGGACACCCGAATTGAGGATTTTTACCGGTTTTACACTAAGGGCTCAACCGCGTGAGCCATTGAAACCCGGAGAGTCAGGCAATATCACAGTGCGATTTCATGCTCCCATGCAAAAAGGGACGTATACGGCAAAGTATAAGTGGAAGACAAATGATCCGGATATGCCCGATCTTCTACTTGGATTTTACGCTACCTCGACGCGCTCGGAGCTAATACTCAAGAACGGCGAAGAAACAATGCAAGACAGCGCTACGCTTGATTTTGGCGCAGTGCCGTATGGCTCTTTTAAAGATATTGCTGTTACCCTGATCAACAATGGAAATTCCGATTTTATTTTAGGCGATTTGTTAGAAACAAAAATTATAAACGGCGCAAACGGTTTTTCTTTGATAAAAAAACCTGATACGCCCATAAAGCCGGGCGAGCAAGCAGATATTGTGATGCGATTTAATGCCGCAGTAAAAAACAACGGGTCAATACAATATCGCTGGCAGACCAATGATCCGGATCATCCCAATCTCACATTAACATTCACAGCAGATACGACATGGTCTGAGCTTTCCATGAGCAATGATGGAAACACACTGGAGCAAAACGCGATTCTTGATCTCGGAGTGGTTGAAGGAGGTAATCAGAAAGGGTACGGCTTTTCCATAAAAAATAATGGCAACGTCAAACTGGAAATTACTCCGGATTCGCCTTCCCTCACAGTGCAGGGAAAGGATGTTGGTGAATTTATATTCTCAACAACACACTTACGGCGATCTTTGCAACCGGGAGAAAGTACAGATTTTGTCATCGTGTTCGATCCAAAAACATTAGGAAAGAAACAAGCCACCATAACAATCAAGAGTAATGATTCCATTGCTCCTTCCTATGCATTTTCCATAAAGGCAGATGTGCGCGCGCCGCGATTGGATTTGTTCAATGGATCGCAATCAATATCTCTTGATGGCAGTGTTGCGCCCATCTATGTTGGCCGCGTTACGCTTCAGCGGGGCGCTCCTTTGGATAGGAATAGGGGTCCTATGGAATGGACATTCTTACAACCATATTTTACGATAAAAAATACCGGAGACATGGATCTTGTACTGCCACAAAACGCGGTCACGCTTTCTGGCAGCGGCGCAGACAATGGAGATTTTGTGATAATACGTGAACCTTCTTCATCTCTGGTTGGCAAAGTTAAGCCCGGCGAGAGCACGATGTTCTATGTTCGATTTGAGCCAAAGACTCCCGGGGACAAGACGGCAACTCTTACCATTGTTTCCAATGATCCTCTTCATAATAAAATTGTAATTCAATTGAGCGGATCAAGCGGAGCGCCCCGTCTTAGAATAACGTCGGGTTCCCAGCTCGTGCAAAATCATCCGTCATATCCCGTTGACATTGACGCGGCATTATATCCTGTCGGCACGCCAATTGAAAAAACATTTACAATTACCAACTTTGGAGATGATACCCTTATCCTCGATGATGAACCCTTCATTTTTTCCTTCGTATCGGGTGATGGACAGACAAATAAGGATGAGTTTATCATAACGGAAAAGCCATCACAGCTTCGCTTAGAGCCATGGGAAAGTACAAATTTTAGAGTGCGGTTTACTCCGAAAAAGCCTGCCGGCCAAATGAGAAGAATCGTTCTGACTGTGAACAGCAACGCGCCGTATGTGTATGAACAGCCGTTTGCCTTTACACTGTTTGTACTGTTGCCTGATATTAAGGTAGGCCAGGCTAATTATAAAGATCTTTCAAGCGGGGATTCGGTCAATATACATCCGACAGTCGTTGGCGGCGGTACAGATGCACAGTATCCGATTGATCTCTTCAACGGCGGAATCACAGATTTGTTGTTCCCGAAGGATAGTGTGTCGCTTACTGGTCCGGATGTTGACGCTGGAAATTTTATTCTTATTGGCGCGCCTCCGGATCGTATCAAACCACAACATGGCGGAACATTCTATTTATCCTTCACTCCGAAAACCGCGGGAGCAAAAAGCGCGCGTCTTACGATCAAAAGCAATGATCCTGACGAGAGTCCTTTCACACTCACGCTTCAGGGATCTGCTGTTGCCCCTTTGTTAGCAGTTGATTATCAAAATAGGGTCGTACAAAGCGGGACAGAGGTTAATTTGGAAACCATTGAGGTAGGAAAAAAGAAAGAAACAGCATTTGTTCTCAAAAATGTCGGCTCGCAGGACCTCAAGTTAGTCCACAATTCTCCGATTATTGCGATTGAAGGGCAAGACGCAAATGAGTTTTCTCTCCTGAAAGATCCTTCATCTTCGCTCAAACCCGGAGAAAGTTCAGAATTTTCCATTCTCTTTACTCCAAAATCTCAAGGAAAAAAATCCGCAAGAATAAGTATTAAGAGCAACGATCCTTCTCAGGAGACATATACGATCGTGTTGAAAGCCGAAGCGCGCACGGCGCCGGATATTGAGGTGACGGCAGACAATACTTCGCTTAGTAGCGGCGACTTTTTATGGCGGGGCAGTGTGGCAGTAGGAGAGAGTCAGGAGATTGCCTTTCGCGTAACAAACCAAGGAGGGGGGACTCTTGAGTTTTCCAATACTCCGCACATTTCGATCTTGGGACGTAATGCGTCAGAACTCGCGTTCATTAAAGATCTTCCTGCACAGCTAAAAAGTGGAGAAAGCGCAGAAGTGATTGCGGCATTTCGGCCGACAAAAGAGGAAAATGCCAAGGAAGCGCGTATCGTAATTAACAGCAATGATCCGGACGAGAATCCATTTACGCTTCTCCTCGATGTGGATGCGCCTGCGCCGCATTTTGAGCTCTCGAGGATCGGAGAACCCGCATTGCAGCAAAATGATGAAATATATGTTCCCGGAATTGACGTTGGCAGAGCAAGTGCGGAGGTATTTAAACTTTCAAATACAGGGTATGCCGATCTTCGTTTGACAGGTGATGTCCCAATCGCAATCGTAGGAAAAGATGCGAATGAGTTTCGTATACCCGATCCTGTGCCCAGCATACTGAAGCGCGGTAAATCAACAGTCTTCGCGGTGTTCTTTTTTCCAAAGAGCAAGGGCAAGAAAGTCGCTGCCTTGTCGATAAAGACAAACGATCCATTTTTCCCAGAGTTTCGACTTGCGCTTACATCAGATGCGTTTCAAGCACATATAGAACTTTCGCATAGCGGATCGATGCTTTCATCTGGCGACAGCATTTCTTTTGTGTCGCCCCTCGATGTTGCTGTTTCGCAAGATATTGTAATTGCGAATAAGGATCTTGGACTACTCATGCTTGATGGGCATCCTTCGATAAAAGTAGAAGGAATAAATGAGGGTGAATTTTCATTCTCGCAATCCCCGTCATCGCCGATAAAGTCGTACGAGAGCACGAAGATGACGATTCGTTTTACTCCAAAAACCAGAGGCGTAAAAACCGCCACGCTTTCTATCCCAAGCAATGATCCTGATTTACCCGTCTATACCCTGATACTTAGAGGAGAAGGAATAGCGCCGGATCTCGCTCTTTCCAAAGACAATACACGGCTTGCGCAGAATGAGGAAATTGATTTTGGAGTCACTGATCTTGGAAAAAAACAAGATCAAGCTTTTGCTTTGCAGAATCTTGGCAATACTGATTTAGTCTTTGTTGCAAATTCGCCTGTTATTCATATTACAGGCGATGACCAAAGCGAATTTATTCTCCTCAAAGATATCGCAGCTACGATGCAGCCAAACGCCGCGGCTCAATTTACGATTCGTTTTATTCCGAAGACGCCCGGAGAAAAAAATGCGACTGTTACTCTTACGAGCAATGACAAAAAAAACAGTCCGTTTGTCGTAACCCTCAAGGCGCGCGCTGTTGCGCCGGATATCGCGCTCCTTTCGCACGGAGCCGCTTTGATCCCCAGTTTGAGTTCCTATCCGTGGCATACACCCACATATGTGGGAAGTACCAGCACGCAAGACTTCATCATACGAAACACCGGCACTGCAGACCTTTCTCTCGAAGGCGAACAACTTGTTTCTTTTGAAGGTGACCAGAAGGGTGAATTTCGTATAGTTTCCCAACCAATAACGCCCATAAAGCCCGGCGAACACACACGCTTCACTGTTGAGTTTGCGCCACACGAGAAGGGAAACAGAATCGCCACGCTTACAGTGAAGAGCAATGATCTTGATGAGCCTTATTACACTTTTAATCTGAAGGCACATGCGTTTCAACCGGAGATCGGTTTATCTCACAACGGTACACCCTTGAATGAGGGGGCGAGAGTCAATTTTAATTCCTTGCTCGGCGCTTCTGTTTCACAAAATATCTCAATAACAAACAGCGATGAGGGACCTCTTCTTTTGAATGGAAATCCCGTTGGCGCTATTACGGGTGTCAACGCCGATGAGTTTGCCATTACCCTCATAGCCGATCCTGTGGTCCATAAGAATCAGCCAGCGCTAATGACCATACAATTCACTCCAAAGACTCGCGGCGTAAAGTCAGCGACATTCAGTATTGCAAGTAACGACATTGACGAACCAGTTCGGACAGTGTTACTTAGCGGAATTGGCATGGCTTCGGAGCTGAATATGGAACACGATAACAGCGTTCTTGCAAACAACACCTCTCTTGATTTCGGTGATACTCAAGCGCGCGCGACAAAAGATTTGACCATAACCCTTACCAATACAGGTACTGTAGATTTGAATCTTTCTGATATCACGCTTACGGGCGATCCGGCATTTTCAATAATGACTCAACCAGCTGAGCCATTGAAGCCGGGTAAGAGCGCAGATTTCCAGATTCGTTTCACCGCTCCCTCACAAAAAGGCGAAAAAACCGCGACTCTTTCTTTCACCACCAATGATCCTGACAAGAAAGATGTGACGCTTACCTTTAAAGCAACCTCAAAACGGTCTGAGCTTTCTCTTGTCTCTGGCGGTAAGGCCGTTCAAGACAAAGACGTGATCAATCTTGGCGACCTTACCACAGGAAAGACTAAAGATGTGATGTTTACCATTGCAAACATGGGTAATGCAGATCTCGAGCTTTCTGATATTGTCTTGACAGGTTCAGATGTCTTTGCAATAACGGCTCAGCCAGTTTCACGATTGCAACCAGGAGCTATCTCGAATATCGAGATACGTTTCACCGCTCCCACGGTACACGGCGACTCTTCCGCAACCCTTTCCTTCACCACCAATGATCCTGACAGACAGCGTGTCGAATTGAACATACGCGCTACCTCAAAGAGGCCCCAGCTCGTACTCAAGGAGGGAGACAACATTGTAAACAGAAATACGTTCAATCTCGGATTCGTCCCCACAGGTTCTACCAAAGACCTTACACTCACCCTCACCAACTCAGGCAATGCCGACCTTACGTTCGATCAACAATCCACTCTCGACGTGTTCAATGGTTTTTCCCTAACGGCTCAACCGCGTGAGCCATTGAAACCCGGCGCTTCAGCAGATATCACTGTGAGGTTCACCAGCCCCAAAGATATCAAACCAAAGTCCCAAACCTATGAATGGAAAACAAATGATTCTGATACACCCTCTCTTTCACTGACATTCAAGGCAACTGCCCAACGGTCGCAACTCAGCGTTTCCCAGACTACCCTTGACATGGGTCCTGTGTCTGTGGGAAATAGTAAAGAAGCAATCCTGACCATCACGAACACCGGAAACAGCGATCTTCTCCTTTCAAATCT
>JACQSA010000032.1 GCA_016206145.1 Candidatus Uhrbacteria bacterium | reverse complement strand
TTATAATGTGTTACCAGAACTCAATCACAACGAAATGACGGGGTTCGACGTGAAAGAAACTTCACGGCAGTTGTCAGAAAAATTCTTTTTTATTTTTTTAAAGGATCACACAGATCATCCACGCATCCAAAAGCGAATGGATATCTTGGAGCGTTTGTATCAGGATCGAGGGCTGCCTGTACGAGTGATTGATCTTGAAGGTGTACATCCGTTTTATAAAATATTTTCTTGTCTTGTGCTTGCCGATTGGACGGCGATATATACTGCCGAGCAGTATGGCCTTGAATCCGAGCAAGTCCCCATGGTAGAGGAATTCAAGAAGTTGGTCGTGTAGGGTAATAAAAAAAGAAGACCCGACTGCAAGTGCGCGCTTCTGTCAAAGAGGCACCAAAGATTTATGTTTTGCTATCCTTGTAATTTCCATTGATTTTGTTACACTTTGAGGGTAATATAATATATATGCTTACAGAATATATCAACAGGCAATTGCACAAAGCAAAATATAAATTACTTGACGATCAGACCTATTTTGGAGAAATCCCTCAAGTGAGAGGTGTATGGGCAAGCGCTGATACTCTTGAGAAATGTCGTGAGGAGTTACAAGAAGTTTTTGAAGATTGGATTATTCTCAAGATTCGGGATAGAGAAACCATACCGGGCCTCACAGAAAAAATTGTTACCAAAAAAATCGCCATGAAACAGCATTATGCTTAAGGCGATTTCTCATAGGAATCTTGTACAAAAATTTCATCGACTCGGTTTTGATGGCCCCTATTCAGGTGGACGTCATTTATTTATGTCAAAAGGGGTTTTAAAGATCCACATTCCTAATCCGCATCGCTCTGATATTTCAAAACATTTATTGGCGGAGATTCTTCGTCAGGCGGATATATCTTCTGATAAGTGGAATGGTGCATAGGTGTTGGCTGTAAAAAAAGACCCGGCCGCAAAGCGTACGCCCCTGTCAAAGTGTTATCCAAAGATTATGTGAATACGCATTCATTCAATAATCAGCGGACGAGCTTTTCGCGCTTCATCAGTAAAAAAATTTTTGAGTTCAACGAGGGTGAGCTTTGCAATCATGCGAGGAAGCACGGTAAGGGATCGTACTTTTGAGCATTCGTTTGCCCATGTGAGAGGTACGATAGAAAAATCAAATTTCTTTTTTACGTATTCAAGAATCTGTTCAAAAGGCAAGCCACCATTTTGGTTTATACAATATAAATCAACGAAATCTTTTGCCTCGGTGCGATCCATAAGAGCCATGACTTTGCCTGCGGCGATGTCAGGCAGAGAGTCAACCATGAAACCGTTTTTTTGTACGAGTGAATTGATTGGAATGAATGGGTATTGAGTAAATTCTATCTTGAGCTCGTCCTTACCTTTTTTAAGAAAAAAAATTCTTCGATCATAAAGCCGTTGATATTCGATCGTTGTATATTTGAGAACTTTTTTTAGATGCTGAATAAATGCTTCTACAGGAATTTGAGGAAAATCTTTACGTTGCGTAAAAAAATCAAGATCATCCGAATAGCGGTGATGCAAATAATATTCCGTCAGCGCAGTACCGCCCGCAAGATAAAATACATCCCTAAGCTGTGCATTACTTGAGAATTCGGCAAGAACTTTCTTTTGATCTTCTGTCAGAATGGTTTGTCCCATATGAGAAGTTCAAGAACAGCGCGTGTATTTGGCGGGATTGTATCTTTGATTTCATGCCAATTTCGTTTTACCATTTTTTCGTCAAGCTTGTCTCCATTCAAACCATACGTAAGCATGCGACGCAGATACCAAATTTCATCTTTTTTCAGTGTTTTTTTCTTTGTTTTTTGATAGTCCCAAAGGTGCATAATATATGTAGTATAGCAGGAAAGTTAAAAAAAAGAAGACCCGGGGCGAAGCGCGCACCGGGTCAAAGGGTTGCCAAAGATTATGTTAACTCCGTAAACGGGGTCTGGCTCAATTTCCGAAGGAATTTGTGCCTGACCCGGTTTCCCGAAGAAAGAAAATGCTAGAACTGTGAGAGCGAGAAGTTCAGCCGGACGCCGTCGCCCCAGCTGGCACCCGATGTCGGAATCGGGACGTCGTAGGCGACCCCCAGGGCCGCGTTAGCGCCGCCGAGGCCCGACAATGGGCCGGCGAGTTCGGCACCCAGCCAGAGCTGGGGCCGGTACCCGCCCTCCAAGACGTGGCTGGTGCCGCTGATCGCGCGTAGCTGGAGTCCTTTCATGTCTCCGGCGACGCGTAGGGCGTTGGAATACTCGATCGATGGAGCGCTGAGATCCGTGTGCAGCGACAGTCGGTGCGACAACTGCTCCCAGCCCGGGTTCCCGCAGAATGAAATTTCGAGCTCGAGGGGGTGACTGCTCGTCGCACCTGCGACAGGCAGGTGGGCGCCGAGCGTGAGCTCGACTTGCACGTCCTTCGTGGCAGCACCCTGCCACCCGGCGAACGGCACGTAGCCGATTTGCCCGCCGGGGTTGGCGTTGGAATCCTCAGGCGCGCTGAGCGCCTTCAGACCGACCAACATCCCGTTGCCGAACCCGAGTCGGAACTGAGACGTCGTGAAGTTGTTGCTCTGACTGGCCGACGCGATCGGCCGTGAGTTGTGGGTGACGCCGTATTCGAACTTAGGCATCTCCATGGTGGCGCCTTTCGTCGCCGCGGGCGTCGCCGTCGGAGCCGGGCTGGCCGTGAGTGCGTCGGTGCGCCGCGCCGCGGGCGTCGCCACGGGTGCCGGAGCGGGCGTCGCCGCGGGGGTCGCGAGCGTGGGGCCGGCGCTGAGGAAGATATCCTCGTCGGACGACTCTTGCCCGGACCGCGAAACGCCCAGAACCTCGAAGCGGAGATTGCCTGTCGCGAGGTCGCTCGGCACCAGGAATTTCGCGATCACCTCACCCGTGACGTTCGCGAATTTCCGCGACCACGGCAACTTCACGTCGCCAATGTACGCATCGAACCTCAGGGTTTTTGCCACGCCTTTCACCGTGGCTATGAGGGTTGCTTTGTCGCCCGGATAGACCGTTGTCGCTTTCGCGATCTCGATCTTCCTGAACTGTACGTTGAAGGTTTCAGTTACCGGCGCCTGCGTGGCGGCCGGCTTCGCGGGGCTGGGGGTTGGGGGCGTCGCCGCGAGCGCTGGCGCCGCGACGAGCATCGTGGTCGCAACTGCGACCGAGAGGATCCGTTTCATCCTTTTGCTCCTTTCTAAGAGTGATGGATGATACCAAAATTTTGTAGGCGGGGATTATTCTTATTGTGGAGATGAGATGCTTCTTCAAACACTCATCCGTCGGTAAGAACAAGAAGTTTTTTCATGACGGATCGAAAGACGCTATTGCCAGCGACACTGTATATTCCTCGATCCCTCACTTAAAAACATCTTGTTCTACGTCACGCACCTGTTCGCAGTTAGACGAGCGTGAGAATATTAAGGCGATGTGCTTTTAGATTTCTAGGTGCTGACTTACCTCCTCAAAAGTGTTTGAAGAAGCATCCCATCTCCACATAACAGCTTGTGGGAGTTTTTTGATGCTTTTTAGAACCATAAAGGAGAGTAGATCATCAATCAGGTATAGAAGTTTTATTCTTAACAGAAGTTGCATTGATTTTATATCAAAACATTGATGGTCGTAGAATGAGTCAGTTTTCTAGTAAGTGATCAAGTATGCATACATACTTGTCAGAACAATCCATTACTGATCAGTTGCAAGAAAACGACTCATTCTACTCGACGACAAGGTTCTAAAAAGCATCAGAAACTCCCCGCAAGAACACTCCTCGCCCACAATCACAGATGTGAAATCCCCATTACAGTCTCAAAGCTATTTTTCATTACTGTATTATATGCTAAGTCGCCTATCGGCTCTGTTACGGTGATAATCGTACAAACAGACTTAAGACTGTAACGGGGTAAGTGGTATCATTTACACATAATCTTTGGTTGTAAAGGTACACTAACAGTTACTGTTAGTGGCGAAAAGTATACCATATTAGTATGCATTTTGTCAAGGGTTCTGACCCTCTTTGACTCCAATTTGTGTTCAGCATTTATATTGTCAGAAATCCTTTTTTTTGCTATACTCTATACTATAAGTGAAAAACAAACTTTCGCGATATTTGTGTTTAATTTAAAGTATGAAAGCTGAAAGACAATCCGCGCTCATACGGAGTGAAGCGATCAAATCCGGCGAGGCGCGTGTTTCAAATCAAAATTTTCGCCTTACTCCTTCTCAGCAGGCAGATGCAAAATATCAGGTTGAGTCTGTATACGGTGCGCGAGCATTGGAAGCGCGTCAAGCGCAATTCGATTTTAATGCTGATAAAAGCAGTGAGCAAAATACAAGGGCGATTCAAAGGCAATACGGAATTGTGAGTTCACCGGAAAAAATCCGTTCACATATTGAGAAACTCACTCATATTATTGAAGAGAATACACAAAAGAACATTCGAGAGGGAGGACACTATACTCAAGATGCCAAACTTCTTGAAACCATGAGTTATATAGCCGATGCATTGAAATGGTTTGGTGAAAATGCGCGTGTTACCCTTTCGTCACTGTATGATGATGTTACCAAGGGAGTTGACATGGTTATTGAATGGAAAACCAAACGAAACGGAAAATCCCATATCACACGTTTGGGTGTTGACCTTACGCTTCTGCGCCGTGGCAGGGATTCAGATCGTGATTGGAAATTACAAAAGAAACAGCAAGGAGGTGTGATGCGGGATCCTGAATCAGCAAAAGACATTTTACTTGATGGGGCGTTGCGTCATTTGGATTATTTTAAATCCCAGCTTACCCACGGAGACTGGCGAGGAAAGCGTTTTGTCCGTACTCCTGTTCAAGGAAAAAGAATCGTATCGCGGCAGGTAGGCGTATTTGTGCCGGCAACAGTTGCTTCTTTGGAAAATCCTCTTGATCTGTACCGTTTTTGCGGAGATCTTTTCAATCCCGATACTGGCTCTGTTCGGGATATCGAAGCTGACGCAAAAATAAATGACGCGGCGCAAAACGCATATGCGCATCATCCCATGCGTATCGCGCTTCTCGAAGCCACATTGAATGGCGTGAGAGCACAGATGCATTCATTGGAAGAGCAAAAGAGAATATACTCAGACGCTCCCGGACTTCAAGAGCAGATTGCAAAAACTCTTGTTGAATTTCGATCCATCAGATCGGAACTGGAAAAGAATTTGGCGACTGCAAAAGGAGAAACAATTGTGCCATTCGCGAGAAAAGAGAAATCCCCTGAAGTTACATTGCGGGAAGAAAAAAGAAAAAATGCGTTTGATGCGCTGAGTATGCAAGAAAGCCGCTTGCGAAAATTTATTACTGCATTTGAAAATTTGATGAATGTTTCTCTTCCGCAAGAATCGGATGCACTGGAAAAATTTCTGTATGAACATATTATTTCCGACGAGAGCAAGGCGTTACAGTCTGCAAAAATGAATAAGAGCGATATTTTTGATGCGCAGTATGATAGGCGTAAAAGCGCCATAGAAGAATATGAAGAGATTCTTCAAAAGGCGCATATTCAAGACAGTGCGTTTCAAAACAAGATATCGGACGTGCGGGCACGAGAGGAGATGGCAAAGAAAATAATAGAAACTATGGACCTCGTGCGTGAGGATTTCGCTTCCCGAGTTGCGTAATACTTTTCGAAATACGCGGGCTTGCAATTTTCCAACCCCTTGCGTATACTATTTTTCATTATGGCTCGATTTAAATCTCGGACAAAATTAAAATGGGCTGCGTTTGGGATTGCGCTACTTTTTATTGCGACTGCAAATTATGATTTGCAGGAAGTGTATAATGCCAATCGGGGATCGTTTGATCCATACCTTCAGCGCATTCCCGGCTTTGCAACGAGTACGCTTCCGTATGTAGGATTTGGAAAATGGGCGCCGGACGCGTTCAAACTCGGGCTTGACCTTAAAGGCGGAGCGCAACTGATTTATCGCACCAACCTTTCAGAAATTCCCGAGACAGAACGGGCAGACGCCGTGGAAGGATTGCGCGACGTGATCGAGCGGCGCATTGATAATTTTGGAGTTTCCGAACCGATCGTGCAAACAGTAAAAATGGGAAATGACTTTCGTATTGTTACAGAACTCGCAGGCGTGTATGATGTGAACAGAGCTATTGAAATTATCGGTGACACTCCCACGCTTGAATTCAAAGAATCTCAAGATATTTCCGGTCCCGACACCCGCGAATTAAGTAAAAAAGACAAAAAAGAAATGGATGCGTTCAATGCCGCGGCTGAAAAAAACGCGGCACAAGCCCTTGGTGAAGCAAAAAAACGCGGCGCGGATTTTTCTGCGCTTGCAAAAAAATACTCTCAAGAGGCTGAAACAAAAGAAAAAGGCGGAGACCTCGGATGGCTGAGTCCGGACGGTGCATACAGCCATCTGTATGCAGTGGCAAGCACTCTGAAAAAAGGAATGGTGTTTACTGATCCCATAAACGGGCCCGAAGGCATCTCTGTAATAACACTTACGGATGCGCGCGAGACTGAAAAAGAAGTATCGGCTTCGCATCTTTTGATTTGCTATTCCGGCGCGCAGGGCTGTGAAAGCAAAAAAACAAAAGAAGAAGCGCGCGATACTATCGACGATCTGCGCACACAGGCAACACCTGAAAATTTTTTTGACCTCGTCAAACAAAATTCTACGGATTCGACAACAAAGGAGTCTGGTGGCGATCTTGGGTATTTTAAAAAAGGCAGGATGGTAAAAGAATTTGAAGATGCGGCATTTGCCATGAAAAAAGGAGAAATTTCCACTATAATCGAAACGCAATTTGGGTTTCATATTCTCTATAAGAAAGACGAGCGCCCACTCAAGGAATATCGGGTATCTCGCATCCTTTTTCCACTTAAGAAAAAAGAAGACTATCTGCCTCCTCGCGAGCCATGGAAAGATACGGGATTGACAGGAAAACAGCTCAAAAAATCCTATGTTTCCACAAATCAGCAGATGTTTCCGGAAGTGGGGCTGGAATTCAATGACGAAGGAAAAAAATTATTTGGCGAGATCACGACTCGCAATATAAACAAGCCGCTTGCTATTTTTCTTGATGGGATTCTTATGCAGGCTCCGAAAGTGAATCAAGCAATTACAGATGGGTCGGCTGTAATTACCGGTGATTTTACGTTTGCCGATGTAAAAGAGAATGTCCGTCGGTTGAATGCAGGGGCATTGCCGGTGCCGATCACCCTCATCAGCCAGCAGACAGTGGGCGCAACGCTCGGGGAAGAGTCGCTTGCAAAGAGCCTCCATGCAGGGCTTATCGGATTTATTCTTGTGATGGTTTTTATGATCCTTGTGTATCGGCTCCCCGGTGTGCTTGCGGTCGGAGCGCTTTTGATCTACACGGCATTTGTACTTGCGATTTTTAAGATATGGCCGGTCACATTGAGCCTTGCCGGCATTGCGGGGTTTATTCTTTCTATAGGTATGGCGGTAGATGCCAATGTGCTTATTTTCGAGCGCATGAAAGAAGAATTGCGAAGCGGCAAAGCGCTTGACAACAGTATTCGAGACGGATTTGTCCGCGCGTGGACTTCGATTCGAGACAGCAATGTCTCTTCCTTGATTACGTGCGCGATCTTGTTTTGGTTTTCAGCGAGCCTTATCAAAGGATTTGCGCTGACTCTCGCAATCGGAATCGTGATGAGCATGTTTACTGCCATTTCAGTCACGCGCCTTGCGTTGCGAATCGTTGCCGGGTGGCGCATCGGCAAAGTCGAATGGCTATTTGGTTCTCGCCGCATTTCTAAACCCTAAATCCTAGACCATGTCCTCTAAATCCTTGTGTATATGATTCCCATTGTTCAAACTCGACGCGTCTGGCTCACATGTTCAGCAATTATCAGCATTGCCAGTATTATCGCATTGGCGCTCTGGCAGCTACAACTTGGGATTGATTTTACCGGAGGCAGTTTTTTGGAAGTTTCTTATTCAAAAGAACGGCCGGCAAATGAAGCGATTCAAGAACGGTTTATTGCAAGCGGTCTCAAAGAGGTCGAAGTAAAAGCCGCAGGCGCGCAATCTGCTATCATGCGATTTTCAGATGTGGATGAAGCTACCCATCAAAAGATTCTTACTGAACTTAAAAAAGACGATGCCGCTCTTATAGAAAAAAGTTTCCAATCCATCGGTCCGGTGATCGGAGAAGAACTCAAGCGAAAATCGGTTTTTGCTCTCATTATAGTGCTCGTGGCAATACTTCTCTATATCACCTATGTATTTCGGAAGGTTTCTTATCCTGTGGAGTCATGGAAATACGGGACAGCTGCCGTGATCGCTTTATTCCATGATGCGCTTTTTGTGCTTGGAGCATTTGCCGTACTTGGAAAATTTGGAGGAGTTGAAATCGCAAGCTCATTTATCCCCGCATTCCTCACTGTATTGGGTTTTTCCGTCCATGATTCGATCGTTGTATTTGATCGGATCAGGGAAAATCTCATAAAAACCCGCGGAGAATTCGCTGATATTGTAAATCAATCTTTCAATCAGACGTTTGCCCGGTCTATCAATACGTCAGTTACCGTACTCCTCGTACTCTTGGCAGTATATTTTCTTGGAGGGGAAACAATGAAAAATTTTGCGCTTACCCTCATTTTGGGTATCAGTATTGGGACATACTCGTCTATTTTTGTGGCATCTACATTGCTCGTCGTCTGGCATGGCGATGGTAGAAAACGCGCATAGCAAAAGAATCGAGAGTGGAAAATACTAGAGAATCATGATATACTGTATCTATGCTCGAAGCATTGATACAGTTTTTTACACCCCCCTATATTCCCACCCCTTTCCATGGTATGGCATGGGTTTTTACTCATGGAGGGTGGCTTTTAATTGGTATTTTTTTAATAAAGTATTTGTGGTGGCTATGGATTTTTGAAATTCAAAACGCGTATTGGGAAACTATTGAGCGGACAGTCCTTGCGATCCATGTCCCCAAAGAAATAGAAGATTCTCCCAAGGCAGCGGAAAATATATTTGATTTTTATCGAGGCCTTCGTTTGAAGAGGCTGCCGACGAAGTATGAGCGTTTTTGGCTTGGAGAGATACAGCCGAATTTTTCTTGCGAGATTGTAAGTCGGGGAGGCACGATCCAATTTTATATGTGGGTTCCCAAGGCATTGCGCAATATGATTGAAGCAGGCATTTATGCGCAGTATCCGGATGCTGAAATCACTGAAGTTGATGATTATGTCAAAGACGTTCCGCACCATTATCCGGATTCAGAATACGATATGTGGGGTACAGAAATCGCACAAGACAAGCATTGGGTATACCCTATTAAAATGTATGAGAAGTTCGAGGATAAACTCGAGGGAGTATTTAAAGATCCTCTTGCAAGCCTCTTCGAATATATGAATACATTACACCCGGGAGAAGAGGCCTGGGTGCAAATCGCAATTTTACCGATAGAGAATGACTGGCATCATGAGAGCGCTGCCGAAGCGCAAAAATTGATTGGCGTGCAGGCGCATGAAAAAACAGGAGTGATCGCAGGGGTCGTCCGTTTTTTTTCGAAACTTTCATACGACACATTTGCGCATTTCTTTGGGATCCACATCGGAGAGGAGAATGCACATCCCAAGCCTGAAGCGCCTCATTCTCTTATGTTATTCCTTTCTCCCGGAGAAAAAAATGTTGTTGAAGAGATCCAATTGAAAGCAAGCAAGAACGGATTTTTGTGCAAGATTCGCGTACTGTATGTTGCAAAGAAAGAAATTTTCAATAAACGGCGGGCAATGTCTTCGATGTTGGGCACATTCATGCAATTCAATAATCTTGAATGCAATTCTTTCCGGCCTGATAAATATACTATAGTAAAAGCCGAATATGTATTTACGGAGTGGAGGAAAAATTATCGCAAGCGTCGGTTTATGAGAGGGTATCGAGCTCGATCAATGGCTCGTGGCGCTCGCACATATGTGCTGAATACAGAAGAGCTTGCAAGTTTATGGCACTTTCCTACCATTGCGACTCCTTCTCCAATGGTGATGAAAGCGGAAAGCAAAAAGGCTGAGCCGCCTCATATTCTGCCGTTTACCGGGCATGTCGGAACGCATGCTCCTTCCGCGCCAAAAGGGCGGGAACTTAAAGAAGAAGATGTTGCAGCCGCCGGATTGCCTGAGAATCTTCCATTCGTGTAAATTTACCCTAGCTTCATTACTATGTCTCACGTGCACGATCCTGCCCATATTACTGTGTTTGGTCAAACGAATTTCCGCAATCATCGGAAAAGTTTTGGCATAAAACTTGATGATCGTCGCAAACACATGTACCTCATCGGAAAAACAGGGATGGGTAAATCTACAACTCTGGAAAATATGATTATTGATGACATACGGAAAGGGTATGGCGTTGGGTTTGTAGACCCTCATGGGGATACGGCAGAGAAGATTTTGGATTATGTGCCGTCAAATCGCATCAATGATATTGTGTATATCAATCCGGCAGACGCGGATTTTCCTGTGGCATTTAATATCTTGGAAAATATTGATCCTCGATATAAGCACTTGATCGCGTCGGGGCTGATGGGAGTATTTAAAAAGCTGTGGCCGGATGTATGGAGCGCGCGCATGGAATATATTTTGAACAATACGCTTCTTGCGCTTCTTGATTATCCGGGAAGCACCATGCTGGGAGTAAATCGGATGCTTGCGGATAAAGCCTATCGCAATAAAGTAGTTCTAAAGATTCAGGATCCCGTAGTACGGGCTTTTTGGATTGATGAATTCGCCCGTTATAATGACCGATATGCAAATGAGGCGATTGCGCCTATTCAAAATAAAGTCGGACAGTTTCTTTCTGTTGCGTTGATCCGAAATATCGTGGGTCAGGTAACTTCGACGATCAATATCCGCACACTCATGGACGATAAGAAGATTTTGATTTTAAATCTTGCGAAGGGGCGCATCGGCGAGGATAATAGCCGGCTTTTGGGCGGAATGTTTATTACAAAGATTCAGCTTGCGGCAATGGAGCGCGTGGATACGCCCGAAGAGGAGAGGCAAGATTTTTATTTGTATGTTGATGAATTTCAAAATTTTGCCACAGAAAGTTTTGCAAATATTCTCTCTGAAGCCCGCAAGTATCGGCTCAACTTAATCGTCGCACACCAATACATTGAACAGCTCGATGAAAAAGTAAGCGCAGCGGTATTCGGCAATGTGGGTACGCTTATTTGTTTTCGTGTGGGCGCAACAGACGCAGAATTTTTGGAAAAAGAATTTGCGCCACGCCTGACTCCGGAAGATCTAGTGAATCTTCCCAAACACCATATGTATCTGAAGTTGATGATCGACGGTCTGGTTTCTGAACCGTTTTCTGCAAACAGTCTTGTGCCGTTGCAGCCGGAGACGCTTACCGGAAATAAAGAAAAAATAATAAAAGTGTCGCGCGAACGATATTCTCGCGACCGTATCCAAGTGGAAGACAAAATCAATCGGTGGGCAGAGTCGATACAAGAGAGCCAAGACATGATGCCTCGCAAGGACAATCGAGACATGGAGCAAAGAAAGTATCCGAAAAAAAGATCAAAACGCCCTTTGAGATCTTCAGATGCAAGAAAGGAAGCAGCTCCCCATGCACTTTATGATGCGAAGTGTTCACGATGCGGGAAAACAATGAAAATAGGATTTGACCCCGACCCCAATAGGCCTGTATATTGTGAAGTGTGTTTTATGAAATTGAAACAGGATATAAGAGAAGGAAAAGTTTCCCCTTCGCGGATTGAAAGAGACGCGAGCTTGCCTCCTAGAAATACGGTTTCACTTGTTGACCTTACCACAAAAAAAGACATCACTGCGGATTCCCAAGACGATCTTTCCGACGATGTCCGATATGACCGATAATGCCTATGCTACGAGAATCAGTCGCTGACCTTTCGCGTATTTTAAAGAATTCCATACGGAAACAGTCCGATGAACCGACCATTACCGTCAACGATGCCGTTGGCGTGTTGGCTTTTTATTATGAAAAAATCAGAAATGTTATCGAATACCAGGATGAGCATTTATTGCGGCAAAATGCGATTCGCCGCATTTTGAGCAGGCGCCGCATTCTCTCCAGTGATCCGAAAGAACTCGCAGAATCTCTGTTATCTGAATTGGTTCGTTCGCGATATTTGCCAAACAATTCAACCCCCATTCGGACGATCCAAGAAGTGTCGTCCATCCTTTCTTTTTATTTTAACCTCGAATCGGCTCTCAAAAGAGAATCTGACAAAAAATTGCGGGATGGTGAGATGCTCCTTTCGCTTGCATCATGTGCAATTGACGATCATCTTTCACCCATGCAATCAGAGGAAGCTCTTGTGATGGCAATGTATAGAGTTGTTGAATCATTGGCGCAATCCGTATCTTCTGCCATTGATGAAACAGTGCGTATGCACCAATTAGGGATTGCAGTGTATCGAGTCCTTCTTCGGCCCGATATCATGCGTCTGCGATATTTTTTGTTAAAGCAGACGAATTCGATGTGGATGGTCGGCGCTCCCGATATTGAATATGCGCGAGGTGAATTTGTGCGCCTGTTTTCGCAAATCGATGCAAGTATCCGCCATCCGCTCAATAGAAAGTATCTTAGTGTGTTGCGCCGCTATCGTTTGCCGTTTATTGCTCTGCATGCAGTGCTCAAGAAAAATCCTGAGTTATTGGAACAAAAAGATCCGCTTGATAAAGAGATTCGTGTGTTCTGCGAAAAATTGGTGGCAACTCAACGAAAGCGGCTTCGATCTCGGACACTACACGCATTCCTCTACATTCTTCTTACGAAGATGACATTAGGGTTTGCCGTCGAGATTCCGTACGATCTCTATGTCTTGGGAGAATTCCGAGCTATTCCTTTTTGGATCAATGCGCTGTTTCCTCCATCCTTACTTGCATTCCTTGTTCTCACCGTAAAGTATCCGACAAAAGAAAATACAGACAGGATCATACGCGCAGTCAATGAAATTATCGATCCGACAGTGCCCAGCGATGTGTTTGCGTTTAAGGCGCGTTCGACAAGGAAAAAGCATCCGATATTATCGTTTCTTTTTCAAATTCTGTATATCACCTTTTTAGGGCTTTCATTTGGCCTGTTGATTTGGGCTCTTGCGTCGCTAGAGTTTTCTCTTGTGAGCGGTTTTATTTTTCTTGTCTTTTTCTGTCTCATTATGTTCTTTGGCATGTCGCTAAGGCGTTCTATTCAGGAACTCACAATACTTCCTCTCAAAACGAATTTTATCCTTAGTTTTATGGATCAATTCTTTTTGCCATTTTTGCATGTGGGGCGTTGGCTGACATTTAATATCCCCAAGATTAATGTGCTTGTGTTTCTTTTCGATATCCTGATCGAGACTCCGTTTCAGGCATTGATCGAAATAACAGAGGAATGGTTTGCATTTCTCAAAGACAAGAAGGAAGATATGCAATGAAGTCAAAGGCATACGTTGCACTTTCGGGAGGTGTAGACTCTGCGGTAGCGGTTGCGTTGTTGCAAAACGCAGGCCATGCAGTTGTCGGAGTTTTTATGCGGGAGTATGATCTCGATCTTGCGTTTCCTTTTGCCGAAGAAGTTCAGTGCACGCAAACTGGAGATCGGCAGAGCGCGCTTGCGGTGGCTGTCCATCTTGGGATTCCATTCATGGAATGGGATTTTCGCTGTGCATATAAAAGAGACGTGGTTCGGTACCTTGTGAGAGAATATCGCGCAGGCCGTACGCCGAATCCTGATATCATGTGCAATCAGAAAATAAAGTTTGGCCGTTTTCTCGACCGCGCGCGGCGTGAAGGTGCGGATTTCATTGCCACCGGGCATTATGCGAGAATAGGGAACAGCCAGCGAAATAACAAAAAAAACTTCCGGTTATTGAATGCAAAGGATACGAATAAAGACCAAACATATTTTTTATATACGCTCACCCAAGGCCAATTAAAGTATACCCAATTTCCGATCGGTGAATATACAAAACCCGAAGTGAGAACACTTGCGAAAAAAATGGGACTTCCCAATTGGGACAGAAAAGACAGTCAAGGAGTGTGTTTTATCGGCAAGCTACCAATGAAGGAATTTTTAAAGACACAGGTGCGGCCCACACCCGGCCACTTGCGCACGCTCGACGGGAGAGATATTGGAACTCATGAAGGCGCGTGGTATTATACGATCGGACAGCGGCACGGGATCGGGTTTGGAGGCGGCGAAAAAAAATACTATGTAGTCAGAAAAGATATAAAAAAAAATATCGTGTATGTTGCACAAGGAGATGCTCAACAACCGCTTCATAAAAAGAAAGTCAATTATTCTGCTGCTCATTGGGTGAGCGGAAAGTCTCCAAAATTTCCGTTTTTATGCAAAGCGCGCATACGATACCGCCAAGCGTTGGGTGCGGCAACTGTATACTCGAGTACTATGGTTGAGTTTAAAAGGGCGCAACGCGCAGTAGCGCCAGGACAAGCAATTGTGTTTTATAAAGGCAAAGAATGCCTTGGCGGAGGAACTATTCAGTGAGAGTGTGTCTTGACGTAGAAGGATATTTAAGTGAACATACATTTTATGCACGCAAACGAAATACGGCAAAAGTTTTTAGAATTTTTCAAAGAACGAGGACATGCAATAGTGCCTTCGTCTTCCTTGATACCTGATGATCCGTCGGTCCTTCTTACGACGGCCGGTATGCAGCAGTTTAAGAAATACTATACCGGCGAGGCAGATGCGATGAAGGATTTTGGGTATCCAAGCACTGTTTCAGTGCAAAAAAGTTTTCGCACTTCTGACATTGATGAAGTCGGTGATGAATCTCACCTCACGTTTTTTGAAATGCTCGGGAATTTTTCCTTTGGTGGCTATTTTAAAAAGGAATCGATCCAATATGCGCATGAGTTTATTACCAAAGTGATGAATCTTTCAATCTCTTATGTTACGGTCTTTGAAGGGTCGCATGGCGTGGCAAAAGACGAAGAGTCAACGCAGATCTGGCGAGATCTTGGAGTCACTGACATTCGTGAAGAGGGGATCAATGATGTATTCTGGGGGCCTACCGGCACATCGGGACCATGCGGTCCGACAACTGAAATGTACTGTAAAAATGTGCAAGGCAAAGACATTGAGGTATGGAATATCGTCTTCAATGAATTTTTTTATCCCGGGTCACGCGATGAGCTTCTTTTGGGATCTGATAAAAAATTGGAGCGCGTAAAAACTCCGGGCGTTGATACCGGCATGGGGCTGGAGCGTCTTGCGATGATTTCTCAGGGGGTGCCGACGATTTTTGAGACCGATTTATTTTCCGATCTTTTTGGCATATTTCCTTCCTCGCTTGGAGTCAGAGAACACCGAATCATTGCTGATCATGCCCGAGGAGCGTGTTTTCTTATTTCCGACGGCGTGCGGCCTTCCAATAAAGAGCGCGGATATGTATTGCGCCGCCTTCTTCGCCGCATGGTAGTGTTTGAACATCTGGCAGGAGAGGCAATGGATCTTTTCCGTTCGCTTGCCCCCCTTATCGCAGGCACATATCATCAGTCGTACGGGGAGCTTCATCTTGCGACCATTCTCGATGAGTGGGACAAAGAAAAGGCAAAATTTTTAAAGACAGTCAAGCTTGGGTTAAAGGAATTGGCGAAATGCGCATCCATTGATGCAGTTGCCGCTTTTAAGCTCTACGAAAGTTATGGCCTCCCCTATGAGATCATCAAAGAAGTGGGAGGCACGCGAGCGCATGATCTCTCGCGTGCGGGATTTGAAAAAGAGTTTGTAAAACATCAAGAAATATCGCGTGCGGGATTGGAAAAGAAGTTTGGCGGGCATGGGTTGCTTTTGGATACCGGTGAATTGAAAGCAAAAGATGAGGCAGAACTGCGAATCGTGACCCGTTTGCATACAACCACGCATATTCTTCAGCAAGCGCTTCGAGAAGTGCTTGGACAAGAGGTGCATCAGGCAGGATCGGATATCACTGCAGAACGGACACGGTTTGATTTTACTTTTCATCGCAAAATGATGCCGGAAGAGATACTAAGGACCGAAGAAATGATAAACGATGTCATTGCAAAAGACCTCCCTGTTTTCTATGCTGAATTGCCCAAGGATGAAGCAGCTCACACAGGCGCTCTATTCTTTTTTAGAGAAAAATACCCTGACATCGTAAAGGTGTATTATGTGGGTAACACCATTGCAGATGCGTTTTCTAAGGAGTTTTGCGGGGGTCCTCATGTGGCCCATACAGGTGAGATTGGGAGAGTAAAAATCGTGAAAGAAGAGGC
>JACQSA010000034.1 GCA_016206145.1 Candidatus Uhrbacteria bacterium | reverse complement strand
CCTTCTCTTTACTAAAAGGATACCTGTCAAAAGCATAAGCAACGCTACGGCCAAAAGAGCCAAAATCTTTTGGCTACTTTGTAAAAAAAGAGCAAGTGCGCCAAAACTTGCGGAAAAAAAATACAGAATTAACACCGAAGTGCGGTGAGAAAATCCAGAATCGAGAAGGCGAAAATGAAGATGCTTCCTATCTCCGCTAAATGGAGAACGTCTTTCAATAAAAATCCGCCTTACTACCACCCATACTGCGTCAAGGATAGGGATGCCAAGAATCAAAAGAAGAGTTGCAAATTTTGCGCCCGAAATGATCGCGAATACTCCGAGCAAATATCCGGCAAGCGTACTTCCGCTTTCCCCTAAAAAAATCTTTGCGGGATGAAAATTCCAGAATAAAAACCCCATAAAAACTCCTGCCGTTATTGTGGCAAGTATCGCTGTCGGATAATTGATAAAAAAGAATACACTGATAATTGCAATGAGGGCCATTCCGATTACTGTTATTCCGCTTACCAATCCATCAAGTCCGTCAAGTAATTTTGTAGTATAGATAGTCCCCATGAGCCATACAAATGTCAACGCATCAACAATGTGATATTTGCCAAGATCAATGGCTCCTCCGAAAGGATTTGAGATAACTTCGACGCCGATTCCAAAGGCAATCACCGTAAGAACTGCCAAGATAGGCCATATAATCTGTTTTTTAGGCCCAAAATGAAATATGTCGTCAAGAGTCCCTCCCACGACAAGAAAAAAGCCGCCAAGAAGAATCCCGAGAAGATGTGTGGGATGGACCTGCGAATCAACGATCACGTGCCAACTCTCTGGCCGTAAAAAAAAATACAACGCAATCATCATGACAAGAGCGCTGTAGAGTGCAAGGCCCCCCAAAAGAGGTACAGGAGACGAATGGATTTTACGCATCCCGCCAGGAATATCCACTACTCCATACCGCACGGCGCTCGTTCGCGTAATAGCGGTACACGCAAAAGAAACAATGAGCGCTCCCAACGCAGTAATAAAAAAATCCATATTCAAATCCTCGTTATCGTTGGCCCTTCTTGCGTATCTTCAACAGAAAACCCCGCGCGTTGAATCTCAATTCTCAGTGCATCTGCATGTTTCCATTTTTTTTGCTTCCGAGCTTCTGTCCGCTGATGGAAAAGTTGCATGACGTATTTCGGAATCTTTTGTTCGGATTTTTCTTCCCCCAACCGCAAACCAAAGATAGCATCCCATGCAAGAATTTTTTTATATGCATACCCGTACTCAGCCGGCGTCATTTCCTTTTTTGATTTGTTGATACGTGTGAGAAAAGAAAAAAGTACAGATAGCGTTTTTGGCATATTAAGATCGTCTGCGGTGGCAGCAAGAAATTTCTTTTCATATACGCCAAAAAGAGCCCTCATCCCGCTCGATACTGCTCCCGTACCAGCCTCTTTACTGATGTGAGCGACTTGAGATTCCAAGTGAAGCCTGCCTTCCCGCGCACTTGCAAGCGCATCCCATGAAAACGTAAGTTGCGATCGATAGTGCGCTGAAAAACAAAAAAACCGATAGTCAAGAGGATCGAATCCCCGATCAATGATATGTTGCAATGTGATAAAATTTCCTTCTGATTTTCCCATTCGCGCGTTATCAATCACAAGAAACTCCGCATGCACCCAAAATCGCGCCATTTGTTTCTTGTATGCCGCTTCACTTTGCGCGATTTCATTTGTATGATGAATGGAAATATGATCTATGCCGCCTGTGTGAATATCAAACGGTTGCCCAAGATAAAAGGTGGACATGGCAGAGCACTCGATATGCCAGCCGGGAAATCCAACTCCCCACGGGCTCTCCCATTCCATCTCTCGTTTCACTCCTGATTCCAAAGTCGGAGAAAATTTCCATAACGCAAAATCCCACGGATTCCGTTTCTCTTTGTTTTCTTCTACTCGCGCGCCCGCTTTTTGATCGGAAAGTTTCAGCCGCGCAAGCGTCGTGTAGTTTTTGAATGTGGCAGTATCAAAATAAATACCGTCACTGATTCGATATGTGTGTCCCCCTTTTTCAAGCTTCTTGATCAATTCGATCTGTTGCGGTATGTGATCTGTTGCTTTGCACCAAATATCGGGAGAGGCAATATGAAGGTCGGATATATTTTTTTTAAATACGTCCGTATAATAGGATGCAATATCCCATACGCTTCTTTTTTCACGGAGTGCAGCAAGAAGCAATTTGTCTTCGCCAATGTCTGCGTCGGAAGTAAGGTGCCCCACATCGGTAATATTCATTACATGCCTTATCTTGTACCCGTGATACGCCAATATTTTTTTTAGGATATCTACAAATACATACGTGCGCAAGTTTCCGATATGTGCATAATTATATACCGTAGGACCGCAGGAATATAGCCCGACATTTTTTCCTTTTATGGGACGGAAAAGTTTTTTTGACCGTGACAGGGTATTATACAATTTTAGCATCAAAACGTTTTTTGAATACTTATCAATGCTCCGGTTGTGTTGTCTTTTGCGGTAAGCGTGGTGACTGTGTCATTTTGAGGCAGTTCACCTTCAAGTTCAAAGCGAGCAGATATGCTTTTTACGCCTGTCGGAAGGCGATTGATTATCCAAAGAGCCTCACGCGTATCGGGGTTATAACGAATGGTACCTGCGCTCACCGAGGTATTTTGTGTCCATGCGATTGACTCAGGAAGTGTTGCGCGTATCCTGACATTTTCAAGCGCGTGCAATGAATTTTCAACAATCCACTCAATAGCTATTGGGGTACCTTCGGATGATCTATTGACACGAAGAGAGGTGTCGGAATTGCGCGTGATAGTCATTATAGGGCCTGTGAGAGACCGTTTTTGCGGCCCCTCAATATCTGCACTAAGCGAGATTGCAAGCGGAGCCTCATAGGAGTTCCCTTCGGAAATACGCGCCCTGACCGATTGGTAATCTGTGTTTCTCAATATAAACGAAATTGTCCCCGTTGCACTCGCACCGATTTCGGAAAGTGCAGGTATCTCGCGTGGACTCATGCGTATCTGATTGTCCTGCTCATCTTGGTATGTATAAGGAAATGCCGGCTCACTGTTTGGAAGGCTCCACTCGCTCGGCAAAGACGAGAGTATGTTATTTTTTGGAATATGAAGAGTAAACGAAACATTTTGCAAGACAATCTTTCCGGTATTTTCATAGAAAACTGTCAACGGAATTCCCTTATGCATATCAGGCTCTGAAGGAGTAAGGAAAAGAGGCGAAGATTTGCCGTCGAGAGTAAGAGAAATGAGAAGATTCTTTTCAAACGGAAGGGCAAGAGAGGGAAGAAATTGCGTTTGATCGAGAATCACGAATTCATCTCCGAGGTAATATCCGATCTTGGCGGTAAGCGGTGAGGAAGCAAATTCTGTCTGAAAAGAACCGCGCAGCGCAATAGACACAAGATCGTCATTTGCCAAAGAGGAAAGTAATCCTGCAATATCCCATCTCAAACCTTCTTTCACAGGCGCCGGTTTCATATCTTTGAGTTCAAAATTTTTCGGATGCTCAAACACCACTTCGAATGGCGGGTGCGCTTCTGCGCCAGCAAAGGATGCGCGCAAAGACTGTGCATGGAAGACGATCTGATAGTCTTCCTCGCTGCCTTTTTCTGTCTCAATAGGTCCATCAATACGAAGGCGAAACTCGGGCGCGCGGATAGCAAGAAGCGTATCAACTTCTGTTTTAAATTCTGAAGATACCTGCACTGGTTTATAAAACACCGTAGTATGAAGATTTTTTTCTCCCGATCCAGTACTTGCGGCAACACGGCCCGTAATCGTAAGGGTAATTTCCTCTCCGGATGTGAGAGAACCGATTTCCCAATAATTCTTCTGCTCATTCTTCGGCAAGATGGGTGCGGAATGGGAAAATACAAACCCTTCCGGATAATCAATAATGACACTGACAGGATCAAGAGGCGCCGTGCTGGTATTTTTGAGAAATACCCGCACGCTAAATACGCTATTGGACAAAACCTCTTTCTCTGCCTGAGTCACTTGCACATCCATGTAGGCATCTTTTTTTACAAATTGAAAAAACGGGATCTGTTCGCCGTTAAACGCGCGATAGCCAAACCATGCCGCAACGCCGCATGCCGCAAGGATAATAAGAATGACAATCTTAAGAATCAATGGGACGCCGCGCCTCCCATGTTCAAGAGTCGTCATATCGCGATCACCCTCGTTGTATGATTTGTAAAATTCAGTGACAGGATCTTGGGTATTGTGAGGCATATAGGCGATGTCTATAATGCATTGATAAATTCGTCGCGAACGAATGGTTCAAATTTTTTCGTGAATTCATTGAAAGAAAAATCGAATGCGCGTAGCACGCTTGCGGATTGGCGTTGGAGATACAATGTGTACGGCACGCCAAATGAGAAACGAAACGGGAGGCGATATGTGATCTGGACAGAGGAAGTTTCACCGACATCAGTCTGGATCCAATTGCTAAAAACTGTCTTACCGAATTCGTGATTGAGTATCATACCTGTTTTTTCATCTACCGTAAAGGGACCCTGAATGCGCGTAAGATCGCTGTCTGGCACAGCCCCTTCGGGAGGATTCTCAAACTCTTCTTGCGGAGGCGGAGAAAATCCCTGTGCAGAAAGTATGGTGCTCCCCCGCGGAACATAGATGCGTATATAATCAACATTCTTCCCTCCGGTAAAATAATTTCCTTTCTGCCCATTGTGAGTACGCGTCATTGATAGAGTCGCATCGAGAGTGCCGTCTAGATTTTGATGTACGCGATACGTTGCCTCTGCACGCATTACGCGGTCTGTTTTTCTTCCTCCGACGTTTGTATCGACAATCATAAGATAATCGCCCTGCGTGTTGCGAATTCCGCCGGACAATCCTGAAGAAGTAATGACTTGTTGTATATCCGGATCCGCGCTATACAATTGTATCTCTTTACTTAAAAGCGCATCAATACACATAGCGGCAATTTTATGTTGCTGCTCACCTTTCTGTTCACTCACGCGCTGTATCACGCGTTCGACTAACTCTCCCAAGAATTTTTTTGGTTTATTTTCACGCCGATCGTATTCCAATTCCACGGCCCGCTCTGTTGTTTCAAAAAAATTTTCACTGGTAATGGTTTTTTTGAATGAGGGAAGATCAATGGGGCCTGTAATGGCAAGAAGGCGCTCTGCTAAAGAGGCATTGATTGCAATAACGCCATCCACAGTGGGACCTCCTGTATTCTCATAAAACCATTTGATCTTGCGCGCAGAGGTCGGAAAATCAGCAAACCAATTAGAATCCTGAAATTCCCATCTTGCGTTGATAAGATGGAGCGGCCAGGGAGATATGCGTAACTCTCGCAATTGGCCTTTTACATCATATGTCCCTCCTCCGGGAAGTTCTATTTTTTTTACTGCTCCTTTTTTTACATCAACAAGCGCGAAAGACCCCATAAATCCCCCTGTTGCCCGGATTTCGGAATTATTTTGCAATACAATCAAGTATCGGCGATCCTGAGGCACTCCCAATACGAGTGGCAACGCACTTACAAGAGGCCTTATTGTGTGTGCAGTATCGATAAAAATTGCAATGGATTTTTTTATATCCTCGAATTTATTTTGATACTCTTGGGGTATAGAGGATACATCAATCGAGATGAGATTTTTATACCCATTTTCTAAACGCATGGATGTCGTATCGACTGCCTCTTGCAGATACGCAAGTGATGCTGAAATTTTTTCAGGACTCACGCTATCAGGTTCGGCAAAGACAGTAAGCAGAGATGCGGCGTGAGATCCGGCAAGAGAAAATTCTTCTCCGGCGCGTATAAGAGCTTCGACATCTTGAATCTTCTTTCCGGTAAAAGGAATCAGGCGCGCAAAGAAACGCGTATGCGATCCAAGTGTGTAAAGCGTATGTTTCGCATCTTGAAAACTTCCCAGGCTCTTTTCAAACTCAACGCTCGCACGTGCAGCATCTTGTGAAGTAAGCGCATTGGTCGCATTAAGAAATTGACTAAGGCCATTTTCGATATGTATGGTAGTTTCGTGTTTGACTTCTCTCAAGGTATCGAGAGAGCCGAACACTACAAATGGCGAAACAATAAGCAATGCCATGAAAGAAAATGCAGCCACGCGCATATACCACTGCCGCGGAAGCGAATAGGAGTGCGGAGAAAAGACATTAAAAAAATTTTTTACAAGAAAAGATACGCGCGGGAGAAACTCTGTATATCTCCTTTGTATGCTATGATCTATGGCCGTCGCACTTGCGGTGATCTGTTTTTGCGCTGCGAAAAAAACAGAGTAAAAAAAATCGGACACATACTCCCTGAATACTCGGAGGCAAAAAAGGAAAAACAAAAATGGCAGGCGGAATAACACTGCGTATGATGTTTTTATCAAAACCCATACAAGTAAACAAAAGCGTGATGCCACACGGAGGGCACCTATCAGATAGCGCACAGAAATTCCTGCAAGGACTTGGATAACGATTGATATTCCCGCGAAAAGGTTTGCTACGATGAGAGCGTGATATGCAACGAGATCAAAAATTGAGAGGTGAAGATCATGTATATAATGCAAAAAAAGTGACGCATTTATGGAACGCCGGCAAGACTGTTTCTGTCGAATAAAATTGATATTTGAATGATTCATGCGCATATTCTTTCAGACAGGGATATCCTATCAAATTGTCGCGGTCTAATCAAACGACCCAACTATTGCGTTTCGCCTATAAATATCTATAATTCCATTCTACGGGCTGGAGTATGCCGGTAGTACGCACGCTTCGGGTGCGTGT
>JACQSA010000031.1 GCA_016206145.1 Candidatus Uhrbacteria bacterium | reverse complement strand
TTCATATTTTTTTCTTTAATGTAACTATATTATCAATATAAAAACAGTGGCACAAGCGATACGTATTATTGAGGCATGCCGCTACTCATGGTACGATGGATGCATACTTACTTTGGAATGAAGATTCACAAAAAAATGCGATTCAATCTTGCGATAATAACCACTATTACTGGTGGGCTTGTTACTTTGTTTTTTTTCTATGGAGGGAATACGCCACTTCGGGCACTCGAACACATCTTCCTGGCGCCTCTCACGCAATATTCTTTGCAGTCGGATACAGAACAAGTACCCATGTCTGTCACGATATTGCCGTCTGTCCTAAAAGCAGAGGATGGCTCAATTGACTTTTATTCTTTAGGAGTCAGCCCTGTGTCTGTCTTGCCGCAAACTCCCAAAACAGGTGTGTTAAACCAATATGAGATCAAATTTCCTACAGAACGTGAAATACCGGTGGGAGGAATGCTAAAAATATATTTTCCTGTAGAGTCACAATTTACTAACGAATGCTCAACAAAACTTCAGTTGCTTGAAAACAACGATATAAACGGTCAATCCCCTGGAATTGTTACCATTTCCACAATCACATGCGCAGCTTCGGCACATACCGTTACAGTAGTAATTGGTGGAGCAGCGATCCGAAGCGGAGATTATGTTACTTTTTTTCTTCAAGGAATTATGAATCCTGCGGAAGCGCGTGATTATTCGACGTATGGCTATTCAGTTGGCATAGAAACGCGCACCGCGGCAAATACTCCATTAGAAATCAAAACTTCGCTCCCGTTCTTTCTTTCCCCATCTGGATCGCAAGAAATTTCAGGGACCATATTTAACGATAATGGATCGGGAATTTTTGGCTTTGCAAGAGACAACACTAAAAATGGGTCTGAACCCGGCATTGCGCAAATAGACGTATGCCTTTGGGGAGAGGCTACTTCCCAATGCGAAATGACTGACGCGAATGGATTCTATAAGTTCACTGGCCTGACTGATGGATTTTATACAGTATCGGTTCCGCCTATTTCATCAGGAGACCTCGTTGGCGGCCCCTACTTTACTGAGGTGACTCTCGCAGGAAACATGAGTAAAACTGATTTGGACTTTTCATTTCGACCTGCAGAACAAACGATCACTGTGCATATTTTCGATATCCCTGCGGAAACAGACATCACTGTATTTGCTTCATATACGGGGGGATCAGCAGACGGCGGAGGATATGCGATACGAAACATATTGTGGGACGGGCACACTACAAGAAATGTATCAATTCCGGTATCTGACGGCGTGTGGGATATAGGAATAGATTCAGCATCAACTATGTCCAATACGTTTCTTTCACCAAAGCCTCAACAGATAGAAATATCAGGAACTGGTTCTTATTATGCATCCTTTGTACTTATCGCATCAAATAAAAAAATTATGGGAAAAGTCGTGGATACCGCAGGGGAAGGCATTCCGAACGTATTTGTTATCGCACGCCTTTCGTCAGCCACTGCTGATATAGGGAAGCAAATAGTTACTCAATCGCTTGCTGACGGAACATTTGAATTACATGTTTCAACGGGGATGTTTGTAGTGTCGGCATCAATGCCTGGCATGCCTTCCACAAATGAGATTGAAATTACAGTAAAAGAAGATTCTAGAAATAGCGCAAAGGATAACAACTCAACAGCTGATGTGTATAGCAAAGGAACACTTATTACCAATGACGGCGACAATGGCGCGGACAACATGGTATTTACTCTCGCGAAAGGAGGGTATGCGATCTCCGGAAAAATTCTTGACAGTACGGGAGATCCTATCGCAAATGCATATGTAAGCGCCGAAGAAATAGATGCGCAAGGTGATCCCAAAGGAGCATTTGTAGATGCCCCTTCAGAAATGGATGGATCGTTCACGCTTTTTGTCTCAAACGGGATATGGAAACTGCGTGGATTTGCCCCATCATTCGGAGAATTGCAAGGAAAAACAGTTACTATTGTGGGAAAAAATGTGTCAGGGCAAAACATAAAAATTTCCAGTTCAGATTTCGGCACTGTGGAAGGCCGCGTAACGAAGGGGGGAAGGGCAGTTGAGGGCGCATTTGTTTCAATATTCGGACCCGCAGGCAGTAACACCACCACAACGGATGGAAATGGTAATTATTCGATGCGGGCGCATGCGGGCGCTGAGTACGCACTCAGCGTATTTGATGAAGGATCCGGAAATACTGCACCGATTGAAAACCTGATACTACTAGGTAACTCAACTCTTCGAAATCAAAATTTTTCCATACAAACTCCCGGAACGATTGTTGTCTCTATTCCAAACGTCTCTGACGCGTATGTAACGGCTTTCAATGAAGAGGGGCAAGGAGATAGCACAGGATCAAATCCTACTCAAGGAACGTATTCCATTAGTGTGCCGCCAGGCATCTACACGATCGCGGCTCATACCCCCACATACGGATCGCTTGGCGAAACATCTGCTCAGGTAAATTCTGGAAAAATCACTCGCGTAACATTCTCTCTTCCCAGTACATACTCCATCTCGGGGACTCTGATTTCATCCACTGATCCGATTTGTATAGACAACGCTTCTCTCTCTGCATTGGACACTTTTGACAATCATGTAATAACCGCAGAAACAGACGCGGCAGGCGCGTATACATTTACAGTGCCTGACGGGGTATACATACTCAATTTTTCAAAACCAGGTTGCGTGGATACGCAAGAACCTGCAACTCTCACTGTGAATGGGAAAAACATGACAGTTACGCCACGAACTCTCAACCGCTCAAACTCTCTTGTCACTGGAAAAATTTTGCTTGACGGTGAACATATACGGATGAATACAAAAGTATTCGCTCAAAATACCGACGGTACGCTTGTAGCAGCTGATGTAGATAACGCAAAGACAAGCGGAGACAATTATGCGATCGCTCTTACTCCTGGAATGTGGGTGATACGGGCGCGTACGGAAGGGTATGAATCTTCAGCGCACACGGTTACGATCACGTCTGAGAACACAACGCTTCATATGAATCTTGCAAAAATACCCGGCTACACTCCCGCCGAACGGCTTACGACGCCCGTAATACCTTCCCGCGGAGGCATCATAAAAAATGCAGATGTGGGAGAGAAATTTGTAGTAACGATCCCTGCCGGAGTGCTGGGAAATTCTTCCCAAAATGGTTCGGTTAGCACAAAAATAACAACTGCGATTGTAACGCAAACCCCAACAGCCCGAGTGCTTGGGGGTAAAGGAATTGAAATTGCTCCGAAAGATTCATCTGGCAACCCAATCACAACCTTGTCTGTGGCTAGCAGGACTGGAGTAAAGCTTACTGTTCCATACTCAGAAAGAGAGGTTGTTGCGCTGAATGGCGATGAATCAAAATTGGTGCTTGCAGTATGGTCCGAAGAAAAACAGCAATGGGAAGCCCTCGCAACAACTGTAGATACTAAAAATAATACGTTAAGCGCCATTCCTCCCCATTTTTCCATTTTCGCTCCCATTATATCAACGCAAGTTACTGTCTCGCCACAAAGCGCTCCTTCCAATGAAATAACTGCCATCCCGACAGCAACAAATCAATCGTCAATTCAGATTGTCTTGGGGACTCCGCTACCGCCGCAAAATACACGTTCCCCCATACCACATGTTCCTGTTGAACCGTCAAATAAAAAAGAGCCACTGCCGCTTTTCACTCCAGAACCGACTGTTATTTTTAAAAATAACGAAGACACACAAAATCAAATACTACCCATCATTACTGGTACGCAAAAAAAAGAAAGCGCACTGCCTTTGACAATAAAAAAAGTTCACCTTATCGATACGCAAAAAAAAGAAATTGTAAAACCTATTGATCGCAACACAGAAAGAACGCCGCAGACGCCCACCCCGCACCTTGCCGACAATGTTCCTGTTCAAAATATCACAGTAAAATCCGCTCCTCCAAAATCTACACCACTCCCTCAAGATTTATTTGAAGTTTCAATTGCGCTTGATGAAAAAGATCGTATAAAAATCTCAGATGGTACACTCACCATACGAGGAGAGATTATAAAAGGCGTAGGAGAAAAACAATCAATACCAATTCAATTTATTATTCAAAATTCAAAAAATGAAATAGTAGGTACATATAATGAAACATACACTGTCACAGATCGAATATTGTTTGAAAAAACCTTTACGCTTGGAAAAAATATTCCTCCCGATAGCTATACGATCAGCGTGGTTGCGTGGAATCGCGGCACTTCCTCAACATTTTCAGATTCATTCCAGATAGGAAATCCTGTGCCGAAAAATGCACAGCCGCTCCAAAAAACCGTTATCCACACTCCGCAAAAAAGTTTCATTCCACTTTCCGGACCAATTGCTTTTATTATCCTATTTTTTGCACTCGCTATCTGGCAACTTTTCCCGTCGATCAAAACATTTTTCACTGCGCATAGATAATGATAAAAATCACCTGCGTTACTGTGCCACTGAAAACACCTCTTTTACAGAAGTCACACCCTCCAACGCGCGCAAAAGACCATCTTGCACCATCGTCACCATTCCATTTTTTATTGCAATTTCTTCCATCTTGTATTCCGAGACTTGCTCGGAAAGAACCACTGCTTCGATCTCTTGATTCATTCCCATAATCTCATACACGCCAATACGGCCTTTATATCCCAACCCATTGCACGCAGGACATCCTTGCGCATCCCAAAAATGGAGATTGGCAAGATCGATCAAAATTCCTGCCTTCGGAGTGATGGTAGAAAGATATGTTTTTACGCGTTCAAGCTCTGCGGGATCAAGCTGTACTTCTTTCTTACATTCTGCACATAAGCGCCGAACAAGCCGTTGACCCATGACCGCATTCAGAGCAGGCGCAAGAAGATAACTTTTTGCGCCCATTGCTAAAAACCGAGGCACCGCACCTGCCGCGCTATTTGTATGAATCGTGGAAAGCACTAAGTGTCCGGTAAGCGCCGCATTAACTGCAATATCTGCAGTTTCAAGATCACGAATTTCTCCAACCATTACGATATCAGGGTCTTGGCGCAAAATGGAACGAAGGCCTCCGGCAAACGTATATCCCTTTGATGCATCTATCTGACTTTGGCTAATTCCCGCAAGTTTGTATTCCACCGGATCTTCCAGAGTAATGATTTTAATATCCTGTGAATTCAAATGATTGAGAATGGCATACAAAGTGGTAGTTTTTCCAGAACCCGTAGGCCCTGTAGTCATAATCATCCCGTTTGGCTTTTCGATTTCTTTTTTGAGTTGGGAAAGGGAATAGGGGGAAAGCCCAAGCGAAGGAAGATCAAGGCCTGCAGAAGATGAGCGAAGCAAACGCATCACAACACTTTCTCCTTCGCTCGTAGGCAATGTCGAGACACGAACATCGACTTTGTCATGTGCAAGACCGATCGTAAAGCGACCGTCTTGCGGCTTGTCGGTAATATTGATTTTAAGCTCAGCAAAAAGTTTTAGTCGCGAAATCACTTGCTTCCAGACTTCTCGCGGAAGAGTCGCAACAGTATGGAGAATACCGTCAACACGGTAACGGACCTTGATATCTTTTTCCTCTGCTTCGATATGAATGTCGGAAGCGCGAGATTTTAGTGCCGCAGCAATGACAGCTTTATAAAGGTCTGTAATCGACACCCCTTTCAATTTTGCATCGAGTGTCCGAATATCGGAAAACTCGTCACTCGTGAAGTGATCAAATTCTTCTTGGGTCAATGCAACGCCTTGAATTTCTTCGCGCACTTTTGGAAGCTGGCTATAGAGCTTTAATACGCTTTCAAGACTCGCTTCTGACATCAAAAAGAGAGATATTTTGCAGTTAGTTTTTTTCTCAAGCTCTTTTAAAAATTCTTCAAGGCCTTTGCGGTCGGGATCAATACATGCGACTCTTTTTTCTCCTGCGCTTTCTGAGAAACATACCACTTTCAATCTTTTTGCGTCTTGCTCGGAAATGATACTCAATGCTCCGGGAGAAATAGGTTTTGCATAAAGAGAAATATAAGGAATGCCAAGCGCGAACGCCTGCATTTGCGTTTCTTGCTCTTTTTCTTTCAGAGCAATATCTTTCATTTTTTCAGCAAATTTTTCCTCTGCTCCTTCGGAAACAAGTTGCTTGATTTTAGGATCTTTCGGATCCGGTTGCGTTGTTTGCATGGATCACAACACAGATACAATTATGCTGTTGGGTTTTCTTTGGTTTGTTTTTCTCCAAATAACGCTTCGAATTCCACTCGTTCAACAGTCTCTTTTTCCAAAAGCACGGAAACGAGTTTCTCAAGAGTCTCGTGCGATGTGGTAAGGATTTTCTCTGCTGTTTTTGCCGCAGTATCAATCAACTGTGAAATTTCCTCATCAATGCGTTCGGCTGTTTTTTCGCTGTAATCTCGTTGTTCGGTAATTTCACGACCTAAGAAGATCAGTTCTTCCCGCTCTCCAAGTGTTCGTTGTCCCAAAGCCTCACTCATACCATATTGCATAATGAGTTTTCGAGCAAGCCTGGTAGCTTTCTTCAAGTCGCTGCTTGCGCCTGTAGTCACATCGCCAAATGCCATTTTTTCTGATACAAATCCTCCCAAAAGCACTGCGAGTTCACTGATAAATTCATTTCGTGTGCGAAAGTTTTTATCCTCAGTAGGAAGATTTAATGTATAGCCTGCGGCTTGCCCCCGGGAGATGATGGATATCTTCTGCACAGGCGGCGCGTCTGGCAAAATATGCGAAACAAGCGCATGCCCTGCTTCATGATACGCAGTGATTTTTTTCTCTTTATCACTCATCACATGACTTTTGCGTTCAGGGCCTAAAATCACTTTTTCAATACTCATGAATAAATCATTTATGGTAATCTCTTTGCCATCACGTCTGGCAACCAAGATAGCTGCTTCGTTCATCACATTAGCAAGATCAGCGCCGGAAAACCCTGGAGTCCGCTCTGCTACCTTGCGCAATTCTACATCAGCCGCAAGGGGTTTATTTTTCGCATGCACTTGCAAGATCGCGTCGCGATCCACAAGAGTCGGCAGATCAATAATTACTCTGCGATCAAACCGCCCTGGCCTCAACAGAGCCGGATCCAAAACATCCGGACGATTCGTTGCGGCCAACACGACCACATTTGTCGAGGGTTCGAAACCATCAAGTTCAACGAGAATTTGATTTAATGTTTGCTCGCGTTCATCATGCGAACCGCCAAGACCAGCGCCACGCTGGCGACCCACAGCATCTATCTCATCAATAAACATGATGCACGGCGCGCTCTTTTTTGCGCGTTGGAATAAATCCCGGACCCTCGAAGCTCCGACTCCGACAAACATCTCAATAAACTCAGATCCGGAGACCAAAAAGAACGGCACATCCGCTTCACCTGCAACAGCTTTTGCGAGCAATGTTTTTCCCGTACCCGGCGCACCCACAAGAAGAACTCCTTTGGGGACGCGCGCGCCAAGATCCAAAAACTTCTGTGGAGTCTTGAGAAATTCGATGACTTCTGCCAACTCTTCTTTTGCTTCTTTCGCTCCGGCGACATCGGCAAATGTCACTTTTACTTTTGCTTCTTTATCAAACTGTCGCGCACGGCTCATGCCAAATGACATTGCGCGATTGCTTGCGCCTTGCACCTGGCGAATCATAAGCCAGATAAAGAATGCGATAATAATAAAGGGCAGTACAAGTGTAATAAGAGTGTTGAACCAAAAACTCGCACGGGAGTCGCTTACTTCAACGCGCGTTTTTTTGAGAATCTCCGGATCAACATTATAATTTTTTAGCAGTGTGCTCAAAGACTCTGCCGGCTCTTTGAATATCACGTGGTGAGGCGCATTTTTATCTTTCAAAAATACGGTCACTGTTTCGCCGTGAACCTCAATCTTTTCCGCTTTTTCCTGAGTAATATCTTCAATAAGCGTATCAATGCCGACGTTCTCCTTTTTGGGAATCTGAGAGCTTGTATACAAGCTAAAAAAACTTCCGATCGCAAAAAGGACAACAAGAAAAACAACTATGTTTTTAATGATAGGATTCATAGATATGATTTTTTTTCCGGACTGCTTTTTATTCTTTTTTGGCATCTTCTGATGGGTGGTCAGCCGAAGAAGGCTCTGTAATGTCCATAGACACAGGCTCAATGGGTTCGGAAGGCGCCAATGCATCTGTATGCGCATCCGGCTCTGGCGTTTTTGATTCAACATCGGTTGTTGTTTCCTGTTCCGCAAGTTCTGATTTTTTGTGCGATAACGCTTTAAGGCTCAATCCAAGACGGTGTTCCTCGGGCTCTACTGATATGACCATAAACTCCAGCATATCACCCGGTTTTGCAATTCCGTGCGGATCTGCAACCGCTTTATTCGAAAGCTCGGAAACGTGCGCAAGTCCGTGAATTTCCGGATCCAATTCAACAAAAAGACCAAAGGGGTTTACTTTCAAAACTTTTCCTCTCACTTTTTGTCCGACATTGTATCGGTCTTTTACATGTTTCCACGGATCGTCAATAAGTTTTTTCATGGAAAGAAATACTTTCGGCCCGTCAATTTTTATTATTTCCGCTCGAATATTCTGACCTTGCCTCACGACATCGCGAGGATCGTCAATGCGCTGCCATGCAAGCTCTGAAATATGGACCAACCCTTCCAATGAATCTCCAAACTGCACAAATGCCCCAAATGGAGTGATCACGCTTACTGTTCCTTCAATTGCGTCTCCCACCTTGTATTGCATCATCATATCTTTGTGTTGGATTTCCCATGCGGCCTTTTCAGACACAATAAGTTTTTCTTCCTGTTCATTCACGTCTATCACTTTTGCATCAAATAGCTCTCCGACATATGTGCGGAGGCGTTCAAGAATTTTATTTTTATCTCCCCCCTGAATACGCGGGTAATGCTCCGGACTGAGTTGCGATACCGGCATAAAACCGCCCACGTTTCCGCAAGACACCATTAAACCTCCTTTGTTTGCGTCAATAATTTTTACGCTGACGATTTCGCCGCTTTTCATAAGCGAGATGAGATTATCCCATGCTTTTTTGTGTCCTGCCGCGCGGAAAGACAATTCCAGCATTCCCTGCTCGTTTTCAATATCGAGAACAGTTGCAGATACTTCATCGCCTGATTTCAAATTCGAGTATTCGCCCGACTCATCAATAAGCTCTAAACCGCGAACAATGCCGGTAGCAATACCATCGATATCAACGACTGCTTCATTTTTTGATGCATACAATATCGTCCCTGTAATCAAATCGCCTACCTTTGGCAATGCGCGCGAATACTGGTCCAACAGATCCTTCATTGGATGTGTGGTATGTGCCTCTTGGAGCTGCGTGTGTTGTTCTGACATATTATGAATTAGTTATGAATAAACGTATATAAGAATGCATTATTTCAATGCGAACATCGTGATAAGAATCGCAACAATATTTACAATCTTGATCATAGGGTTGATGGCCGGCCCTGCAGTATCTTTGTATGGGTCGCCAACCGTATCACCGGTGACTGCCGCTTGATGGGCAGGAGAACCTTTTCCGCCAAAATTTCCTTCCTCAATGTATTTTTTTGCATTATCCCATGCTCCGCCTCCGGAAGTCATGGAAATGGCAACAAATATTCCAGTAACAATAGATCCGACAAGAAGTCCGCCGAGAGCGGATGCGCCGTCTTTTCCAAATGCAAACCAAATCGCAATCGGAGCAACAATAGGAATAAGGGACGGGAGGATCATTTCTGAAATTGCGGCTTTTGTGACAATGTCAACTGTCCGCGCATACTCAGGTTTTGCAGTTCCTTCCATAATGCCTTTGATCTCCCTAAATTGGCGGCGCACTTCTTCAACAACCTTTCCTCCTGTCTTGCCTACTGCTTCCATGCACAGAGCCGCAAAGTAATACGGCAACAAGCCACCGATAAAAAGACCCGTAAGTACTACCGGATTATTGATCGAAAAAGAAATGTCTTTGGGTAATGCATGGGTGTAATCAGCAAACAAGACAAGAGCCGCAAGGCCGGCTGATGCAATTGCGTAGCCTTTGGTCACTGCTTTTGTAGTATTCCCCACTGCATCGAGAGGGTCAGTGACTGCACGCACTTCGGCCGGAAGGTCTGCCATCTCGGCAATACCTCCTGCATTATCTGTAATCGGTCCATACGAATCAATCGCAACAATGATTCCAGCCATAGAAAGCATTGCAACTGCAGCCAGCGCAATGCCGTAGAGCCCTGCGAGCGCGTATGCACCCAAAATTGCCGCGCAAATCACAAAAATCGGCAGGGCAGTGGATTTCATGGAAACAGCAAGACCGCGAATAATATTTGTTGCGTGCCCGGTTTGTGAGCTTTGAGCGATCGATCGTACCGGCGCATACTTTGTCGAAGTGTAGTATTCAGTAATCAATACCATAAGCGCAGTAGTGCCAAGCCCGATGAGCGCGGAATAAAAAAGCTCTCGTGTCTCATACACTCCATTGCCTGCCATCACCCACTCTGTTGCGAAATAGAACGCCACCGCGGCTAATATGCCGGACACGAAAAGCCCTTTGTACAGAGCGCCCATGATATTTTTTCCGCGTCCCAATCGAATAAAAAATCCACCTATAATCGAAGTGATAATAGATATGCCTCCGAGGACAAGCGGATACAATACTGCGCTGTCAAATCCGCTAAAGGTGTACGCGCCAAGAACCATGGTCGCAACTGCGGTAACCGCATACGTCTCAAAAAGATCGGCAGCCATGCCTGCACAATCGCCGACATTATCGCCGACATTATCGGCAATGACCGCAGGGTTGCGAGGATCGTCTTCGGGAATACCTGCTTCAACTTTGCCCACTAAATCGGCGCCCACATCAGCGGCTTTTGTAAAAATACCTCCTCCAATACGCGCAAACACGGAAATCAAACTGCCGCCAAACCCAAGACCGATGAGATGCAACACATTTCCTGTGACCGCATAAAATCCCGCAACACCCAAAAGTCCCAAACCGACCACTAAAAGACCAGTTACCATACCGCCATTCACTGCCAATGCAAGTGCGGGTGCAAGCCCCTGGCGCGCAGCTTCGGCAGTACGCACATTTGCACGCACTGAAACATACATACCGATATATCCCGCAAGACCCGAACATACTGCACCGACAACAAACGCAAGCGCAGTAGGCACATCAATAAAGTAACCGATAAGAAGCGCCACGATAAAAGCGACAAATGAAATCGTACGGTATTGGCGATTTAAATAGGCTTTTGCGCCTTCTTGAATAGACGCTGCAATGGAACGCATACGATCCGAACCGGCAGGTTTTGAAAGTACCCGACGAATGAGAAATAATCCATACAAAATGGAAATTACTCCGGCGCCGATTGCAAATATGAGTTCTTGTGGCATAGAAAAAGAGGGGTTAGGAATGAAGGATATAGATTATTCTTCAGAAGAAGAGTCAACAACTTCTTTAATTGTGTCAGCAGATTCATAAAGGTCGTCCTGGATAACGGACTCCCCGCCTTCTTTGACATCTCCTACGACAGACGACTCTTCCTGATGTTCCTGCAAAACTCCTTCTTCTGCCCTCGCACGGACTTCAATGTTCCATCCGGTCAATTGTGATGCAAGCCGCACGTTCTGGCCTGCTTTCCCAATGGCAAGGGAAAGCTGATCGGAAGCAACCAACACCCGCGCGAGCCGTGCCTGCTCATCAAGCTCTATACTGATAACTTTTGCAGGAGAAAGCGCGTTTGAAATATACCGTATTGGATCTTCGTCAAAAAGGATAAGGTCAACCTTCTCGCCTCCGAGCTCAGCCACGATTGTCTGAATCCGACTCCCCCGCTGTCCGATACACGAACCAATAGGATCAATGGCGTCCTGATGAGATACAACTGCAACTTTTGCGCGGTTACCTGCTTCTCGACTTACTGCTTTGATTTCGATTGCATCATGGGCAATTTCAGGAATTTCTGCTTCAAAAATCTTTTTTACCATTCCGGGATGCGCGCGAGAAACGATAATCTCAGGGCCCTTTGAAGAAGATTGGACAGAAACGACATACACTTTAATACGATCACCGGAATTATATCGCTCTTTGGGAATTTGTTCGGAAAGAGGCATGACTGCTGACACTTTGCCAAAATCAACCAACACCCGATGCTCTTCTCGCCTCTGCACAGTGCCGATCGCGATAGTATCTTGTTTTTCTTTAAACTGATTAAAAAGAATAGAACGCTCAGCCTCTCGGTCTTTTTGGATCAAAACTTGCTTTGCTGTCTGCGTTGCCATACGGCCGAATGCGTTGAAGTCAGGAGCAATAAGCTCGGTACGAATCTCTTCACCCAACACTGCATCGGGTTTTAGAACGCACGCCTCTGTAAACGTTATTTGGGTTTTTGGATTAAAACGGCGTTTTGGCTCTTCTCCTTCTTTGAGATCTTCTTCCATTGTTTCATCATCGATTATTTCTTCACCTTCCTTGAAGTCTTCCACTACCTCTTTTATATCAAACACGCGGAATGCTGCCGTTTTTATATCGAATTCCACCTTGATATTATCGTTCTTTTTACCAAAATCTTTGCGGTAGGCGGCCGCCAATGCAGCTTCCAAAGCTTCCACAACTTGCTCCTGCGGAATCCCTTTATCGTCGCTAATCTGCTTGATGGCAGATGCAATCGGATTATTCATACAAACCGTTACCACACGTCTAATAAATAAAAAAGATAGTATACATTCAGTAACTATCTATACTTACATACTAGAGGGAAAAGAGATTCTCGTCAAGAGATCCGGAGATCTGTTATGTAGGATGGATCATAGAACGTAGTTCTAATAAGTTCACGATAAAAATCCAATTGTTTGACATTCTGTCAAATTCAGGGCTATTCATCCTTATTTGTAGACGTCGTGATCCCCTACCACCAGCAAAACAACATCCTCATGTGAATAATACATAAAAACAATTCTATATCTATAATTCACTGAGAAGCTGTATCGTCCCTCAAGCGCACCTTTCAACTTATGTGTTTTTAAAAAGGGATGTTTCGGATCGCACTCAAAAAGAGTGATTTTTTCTTTAATTTCTTGTTGAAGTTGTTTTGGTAGATTTCTATACGCGCGTATAAAGCTCGGCGTAAAATTTACCCTTATATTCATAGCTTTGCCGCCAATTCATCAATATCACCCGAAAGGATTTTTCCTCCGCGGACTTCTTGTTCAGCACGTAATACGTCAAAAATTGCTTGCTCCTCAATATAGTGTTCTAATGCTCGGCGGGCAAACTCAGCTTTGTTGGCCGCGTTACCATTCTTAATTAATGTCTCAATTTTTTCAGATAGGTGCCTGTCATCTGCAACGATGGCACGGGCGTTATGGCAGAAGGCTCCGCAATACTGTATAT
>JACQSA010000035.1 GCA_016206145.1 Candidatus Uhrbacteria bacterium | reverse complement strand
TTTTAATATTAAATCTCCCTCCCGACTTGCGAGACCATTCGATAATATCGCAAGGATAATGATAGCACTCATCAATAATTTTATCAATAAAAAAACCCGCTATAAAAGCGGGTTTTTTTTAACGGCTGTTATGCGCGTTGTACATTGACTGCATTGGGTCCTTTTGGCGATTCCTCGACATCAAAGATGACATTGTCTCCTTCGGCAAGCTCGTCAAACGTAACTCCGGCAAGAGACTTGCTGTGAAAAAACAAATCCTTTGTTTGGCCTGCAACTGCAATAAAGCCAAATCCCCTGTCAGTCTTTTTTTTGATTGTTCCGTTCATAGATTCTTATAATGATAATGAAATACACACTAAGAATATGCTTGAAAATTCGACGACTTTCTCAAAAAAACATCTCGTGCTTAATTATTATATAAACAGAAAATAAGGAAACAGTCAAGATCTCATCAAAAGTTCATTCATCAAGACCCCAACTCCTATGTTCTTTTTTGCGGAACACGGGATTATCTGACACGATCCGACGACATCTTGAATTTTTTGCAAAGTAGCCGCACGCGCTGATTCTTTTATTTTATCTATTTTATTCGCAAGAATAATAATGCGTTTGCCGTGTTGTCGCAAGAGCGAAAATATTTTGATATCGCTTTTCGTCATACCCACATACGCATCAATAATATGCACAACTTTCCTTTGTTGATATGGCGACTCAAACAAATACCAGTGAATGAGCTGTTCAAGCCGCATGCGCGCTTTTTGCGATGCCTTGGCATACCCATAGCCCGGCAGATCGACGAAATACACTTTTTTATTTATCAAAAAAAGATTTATCTCGGTTGTTCGTCCTGGAAATGCGCTTGTTCTTGCGAGGCCCTCTTTGTGTGTCAATGCGTTGATAAGACTCGATTTTCCGACATTCGATCTGCCAATAAATGCTATCTGAGGAATATCGCTGTCCAGTGCATCGTCGGGCCCTACAATACCTTTTACAAATGTCGCAGATGGGGTGCTCATATTTTTTATATAGTCTCAAAAAGTTTGAATTTAGCGAGTCGTGATCTGATACTGCCTGATGTGCGCGAAAATTCTTTTGCAAGATCTGAAATCGATACACCTCCCAGAAATAGCTCACGCAATTCAGCATCTTGTTCTTCGTCCCATGGACGGTACGAATTTTTTTTTCTCTCCTTCACGGGTTTAATGCGACGCGAGGGAGTGAAAGAATCCTTCATGTCCGCCGCAATATCATATGCGGTGGATTCGGACTGCGCACGAAACGAAACGTCTTGCGCCAGTACTTCAGGATGCACCTGAAACGCACGCTCATTCCAACCGAGAAGATATAGTCCGGCAAGGCGTCTGATGCGAGAAAGCGCCACATACCCTTGCCCAAATTCGAACACACTGCTCAAATCCACTACTGCCGCATCCAAGCTCATGCCCTGGCTCTTGTGCACTGTGATCGCCCATGCAAGTCGAAGCGGCAGTTGCGTAATTTTTGCGCGGATCTCGCCGCCCTCTTCTACTACCCAGTCCATTGGTTCTATGTCAATGAGCCGCCCGCCTCGAACCCGCACACTCGGATATCCGGTCTTTTGATCAAACTCTTCGATGGTACCCAATGTACCATTCACGAATCCTTCTTTTTGATTATTTTTTGTGCACATGACCGCCGCGCCGATTTTCAAATGCAATTCAGCGGGCGAAAGACACGACTTCTCCAGAAAAGATACGATTGCAGGATGACCGGAAGAAGACATGCTAAACACGCGGGAGCGAGCTGGAAGTGTAGAAAGTATTTCATTATTGACATGATCCACGTCACTGTTATGCGAGAAAAGTTTGGGTACGCCTTGAGGAGCCGCAGCGTATTCAATTTTTCTCTTTTGCAGAATACGTAAATGACCCTCCTTGAAATCGTTACTTCTGATTGCAGAAAGCACACTCAGATAATCTTTGTCATCTTGCCTATGCTGTTCAGTCAAATAGCAGACTCTGGGCTGCATCTCCTTCCATACTGTACTTTCGTATGCAAACCGTAAAGGTGATTCTTTGATGAGTCTGCCCTGAGCGCTCTGAGCAGTTTCACTCCTGATAATAGGGGGCAGTTGAAAAAAATCGCCTACGAAAATAACTTGTATGCCGCCGAATGGCAGTGGGTTTTGTTTAATTTTTCTGCACACTGCATCAACTGAAAGGAGCGTTGTTGCCGGAAGCATGGATATCTCTTCGATAATAAGAGTACGCGCTTTCTTCACGCGTGAGCTGACATATCTGGTTTTTGCGATCGCATCAATATCGCGCTTTTCGAGTTTTGTCTTTACGCCGATACCGCTCCATGAATGAATCGTCATCCCTCCGATGTGTGTTGCCGCAATGCCGGTCGATGCCGTGACTGCGCACTCGCTACCAGTACGCCGCAAATACGTCACATACTCATTTGCAGTATATGTTTTCCCGGATCCAGGTTCACCGGTTAAAAAAACATGGGCGCCTGTTTTCATTACTGATAATGCGTGTGATTGGGTCATTGCAGCATCTTACCTCGCGCTGATACTTCTGCCAACTGCGAATTTCTATTTTCTTATCTGAGATATATCATGCTCTATCGCTTTGACCGCACGAGGTAGATTCAACGCACGCGCTACCTCCAATGCATCTTCATATGTACACATATTAAACAAAAGTTTTACCGCTCCTTTACGCTTCCGACTGAGTTTTTTTATTACTGAATATTCCCCTGTTATGTAATTTTTAAATAATTCCCCGATAATGGGGCCAGCCACCATTCTTTTCCTTTGGCCTCCATGCACTGTTTGCCGTAAATTACTTGTTTACTATGTGTTCAGTTCATTACTTTTCACCGAATGGAACGCTTTTCTGTTCTGACCTTTCCAGTGCGTCCTACTCTCCTTGATTTTGAGATTCATTAAGCCAGTCTACATAAATCAGGATAGTACATATTGGTGACTAACCCCATTATCTAAGCGGAGGACGGTCTTTCCACCCTGGCGATCATAAAACGAACAGTTTCGTTCATATTCATCGGCTCAATAAAAATTTCCGCATGACGACTTTGAAATACTCGAAATACTTCATCGGCAAAAGCTTGCCCGATATTTGGAACTTGATCAAAATCGAGAATAATTTTCTTAAACTTCTCAAGGCCAACGAGTATACGTCGTGCCTGTGAGCGTGAAACATAGACGGCGCCTAAAGTAAAAAGACGAACATGAATCTCAGTTTTATCAAAAGAGTAGCTACCCGGTTCAGATTGGAAATTCTCAAAAATTTTGTTTAGATGTCTTGTGCTATTTCTTGCGATCATAAAGGTAACTCGCGTGCCACGGTTAATTCTTTTCTCCTCCTGAAAAAAAATATCGTTCACCACATTATCAACAATGATACGATGGTCAAAACTTTCCAAGACAAAACGGTCGGCAGCTTTCGAGGTAAAAAAAATTCCTTCCCCTGTATGGGCTTTCGGGTCCGTAGTAACTTTTCCCTTCAAAATGTCTTGCATCGCCTCAAGTTCTGATTTAAGGTTTCTTTTCTGCATTACGTTGCGAAATGCGCCTATACCAAAATCATTCACCACAAAGCGCACCACATCGCTATCACTTTCCATCTTTATCTCAATATTTTTTGAACGCGAATGTTCGATCGCATTATTGAGCATTTCAGAAAATGCGTAATGCACTATGCTCCTTACATTTTCTGGCGCCGTGCGAAATGCTGGAAATGCGGCTATCATGTTATCAAATACCTCATGCTCTTTTATGCCCTTATTGTTGAAGCGACGATGTATTGCCGAGGGTCCCATTGTATCTATACATTCAGGCAACGTATAAAAAGCAGAACGTGTTGATCCAAACTTTATTATTACGTTTGAGTTTGTCATTATTCGAAGAAGTTTGCTTGCATATTGTCGTGTAAAACCGAAATGACGGGCAATTTCAGTTGAAGTAGCCCGCTTTTTCTTCTTCAAAAAAAGCCCTATTTTCACACGTGTATCCATGGTTTCATTATGCCTGTGTTTTAATTAATTGTCAACACTTTAAATATAATTGTAAACTGAATTGTAAACCTAAAGAAAAAACAGGGCTTTCGACCCTGCTTGAGGCAAAAATGGCAAAAATGGGGTCAGCCACAATTCTTTTCCTTTGGCCTCCACGCACTATTTGCTGGTAGACTAAACTTATTTACCAGACATAATGGTGGCTGACTCCATTTTCGACTGTAAGAAAACTTTTGAATTCAGGCGGGGGGATTTTAATACAACAAAAGTCCCTTTGAGGGACTTTTGCACCGAAAAGTTATTTTTCCTGCCCCTCTTGGACAAAGTCCGAACATTTTTCAAGGAAAATCCTGACGTCGAAATATAACTCCCAGCCCATAATTCCCCAGCGGCGGCTCCGCAGGAGCGGAGTACAAAACCCCCAAAATTTTCCCATTCATTTTTTCTTCAATCTTTTGCGCGCGCCCCATTCAAATCCGCCGCAGGCGGAAAACCGATAGGTAGGGAAAATTTTAGGAATTTTGTTGTTCTGCTCTTTTCGCCCCCACCACCTCTTCCAGCGCCGAGAAGAGTTTGGCGACAGGCCATCTACTACCAGAGTAGCTTGACGAAGCCGGTTCCGAAAATATAAGTAGCACTCCCTGCTTAGCGGTAGAGCCTCGGAATTGGCGCGATACCCTCCACCGGGTTACTTTCACTTGATCGTCCAAGGTCTGGCTGTGATAAGTTTGGTACTGCCAGTGGTTTGAACAATTGACGCACTTGACCAATCAAGGCGTCAAAAGAAGAAATGCCGCTCAGGCTCTGGGTCAGGCTCTGGCAACGTCCAGACACTTCCTCGGCATTCAAAAATGCTTGCGCGATAGCAGCATAATCCACTGGCCGTGCCACTGCTACTGTTCGGGCAGCAGCAAGAGCGGTTTTCAAATCAGCCGCGCAGGCGGCCAGCTCCTGAATGTCCGCGCCTATTCGTTTGTATTTTTTTATCGACGCCAGCGCCTCGCGGTATTGGCGCTCAAGGGTCTTCACTTGCCGCTTAGCATTCACGAGAGCGTCGAGTGTGATGGTGACGTTTTGTAATTGGTCGCGAAACGCGAGCAGTTGTTCACCCCCTTGCTCGACTTGCGCCACGGCATCAACACTCCCCTGGATACCTTCATCCATGGCCGCGAGTGTCGTGGCGCGCAGCGCTTTCATCTGTTGCAAGATGTCATCCCCACGCCCTATAAGTTCTGAAGATGCTGCTAAACGAGCCGCTGACTTCCTTGATCGCCCCCAATCTTTTTCCACGCGGTTCAATTCATTGATGAGGCGTTTTTTTCCTTGCGGTAAGCCTGCGAGACGGGAAACTTTCTGTAATTTTTCATCGAGACCGCGCATCACAGTATCTAGCGCTGGGCTTATCGTGAGCACTGCGTCACAATCATTAGTCTGTTTTAACTGCTGCAACAGATTGGCCCACGTTTGCATATCCTGCGTTACGTCCTGTGGTATGGACACGCCTTGACGGGCAATGCGTCCCAGTTGCGCTTGAATTGGCTGGAGCATCTGCGACTTGATCCTTTGGGTGCTCTGAGCAATGTCAGTTTTATTACATTCAGGGCTAACTTGCGACGACCCAGCTGTGGGCTCCTGTGAGTATGGGATTTCTGGTCCGCAAGAGTATTCTACACACCCGTTGTATATGGTGTAACTCTTCAGTTTTGGATGCGTTGCCGGGCACACGAGCGGTTCTTTTGCAGAACAAGCGGTTCTTTTGAATGTATCGGGGAAGATTTGCGCGCAAAAATCAGCAAATGGATTGCCATCACCAACGAGATTGCTGTTGCAATAGGTCATGCATTGATCCCTATCTTGACAGGTGTCCCCACTCATTTCAGCAAACCCATTTATACCTGCAATATGCAGCACTCCCATTGCTTGACCGAACGACGGCACGCTAGCAGAAAGCGCCAGGACAATTGCCAGGGCAATAAAAGCCCTTGTCTCTCCGAATGGTTTATACATACTAAAAACTTAGGTGAATAATTTTAGGTAATTAGCCCGTTTCGTAACCAGAATAGTATAGTTTGACTAAGAGTGAAAGGAGTGATTCGTGCCGGTGATTGTAGCGAAACTCCATCTCCTTCAAGTATAGCGGAAAGTTGCTCTTTGAAACACCCCGATAGTTGTAGAGACCGTGCTTGGCAAAACTCCAGAAGCCCTCGATCCCATTAATGTGAGAGTGATACTTTCGCCCCGGCTTGTTGGTGAACGTCTTCGAGTGATTCACGGTGAGGTGCTTGCCGTACCGTTTCAGGGAATTGGGTAAAAGGTGTCAGGAGGGAAAAGGTGCTTCGGTCAGGAGGAAAAGGGAAAAGGTGTCAGGTACCTTTTTTATGGGAAGAGCTCCTCGCATAGATATCGTAAACATCGTGTATCATGTCATTAATCGTGCAAACGCAAGTGCGCAGATTTTGATACACCAGACGACTACATACTTTTTGAAGATATTCTTTTTGAGGCAAGGGAGAGGGTAGAGATGCGCAACTTGGCATAATACAGTATGCCAGGATACAGAAAAGGTACCTGACACCTTTTATCATGCTGACCCAATTTCTGACCCCATTTCCCCCCATTTCATTTCCCATTTCTCATTTCCCCATTTCCATTTCTTGTGGTTGGTTAGGCCGGTCTCTGGGGTTTTTCGGTTCAAAACGTGAAAAATAGAAAAATATTAACTACTTTCACGGTTATACTTGCTAAAAACGTGAAAAATGAGTATACTGTCAGTATATGGCAAGAAACCTCACAATTTATAATAAAATCAGCGCTCTTCGCGAGCGTTATTATAGTGCCTTAACGGGTAAGGAGTCGCTTATTGAGCTTATCGCTGAGGCGGCAGTTCCTGAGCAGGTATATAACTCAAATGCAATAGAAAATAGCACGCTTTCTTTAGAGGAAACAGAAAAGATCCTTCTTCAGATCGACCTCGATCGGTATATTAGTGAGCGCGAGCTATTCGAGGCAAAAAATCTTGCGCGAGTCGTTTCATATATCAATAAGCGAGCAAAGGAGCAAGAGCTCACGCTTGATGTCATTTTGTCGCTCCACAAAATGCTCATTTCAAATATTCGAGAAGATGTGGCGGGAAGATTCCGTGCAGACAATGAATATGTCCGCGTGGCGAGTCACATTGCGCCAGCTCCGCAAGAAGTAGTTGCTAGATTAGAAAAGACGCTGGCGGAGTATCATGCATCGAGCCATGAAAATGTTATCAGGCGTATTGCGCGACTTCATCTTGCATTTGAATACACCCACCCGTTTATAGACGGCAACGGTCGTATCGGCAGAGTGATAAATAATTACTTACTCATTCGAGAAGGCTTTGTCCCTATAAACATTGCTTTTATCGATCGAGGAGCCTATTACAAGGCGTTTAGAGAGTTTGATGAAAAAGAACAAGCAAAGACAATGGAGGAGATCATCGGTAAGGCGCTCACAAATAGTTACCATAAGAGGCTTACCTACATGGAAGGCGCACAGA
>JACQSA010000030.1 GCA_016206145.1 Candidatus Uhrbacteria bacterium | reverse complement strand
GGCCAACCTCATGGATTTTGGGACAAAGGACCATGTCATGAAAGGAAAAGGGCCATATGCAAAATCAAAAAACGCAAAATTTACTGCCCCTCATGGGGTCTTTCCTCTTGTTGTCTGCGCCGAAATCAATAATTGTAGAACAAGAAGTCAGGATCCCATTATATTTTCGTTTCTCTTTTGACGCATCAGGGAGACTTACATATCGATCTACTGTATTCGCGTTTTTTATTTTCAATGAAAAAATAATATTCACCCCTCCGGTAAGAACAGTATTCCTTTTATAAAAATATGAAGACGCCGCTTTCAACCCTTTCTGCGCCTTTACGTGTAATGAAAAAACTCTATGTCGCAGAGTTTTTTGCTGTTTTTATAATTGTCGGCCTCTTGGCTGGATATTTTTCATTAAATGCCGCCTCAAGCACTCGCAATAAGCCTTTAATTTTTCAAGGAAGAATTACAGACAATAGCTATGTGCCCCTTGCAGACAGCTCAACTGTCTATTTAAAATTTGCCTTTTATGATGCTTCAAGTGGTGGAAACTGCCTTTGGACAACAGGAACGAACGCAACCGGATTAACGAACTGTCCAATTACAAATTCGATCGCGCGAGGCATAGCAACAACAGTTACGCGGGGAATTTTTACAGTAAATCTTGGAGATAGCACTGTTACTAATATGCCAGTACTGCCTCTTGATTTTAATGCTTCTGGAATTTATATCGGTGTTACTGCCTGTACATCTGCGGATTCTGGCTGTGATGCTGAGATGACACCGCGCGTGAGAGTGGGTGGAAGTGCGTATGCGTATAATGCTGACGAACTGGATGGCATTGACTCTGCTCGCTTTTTAAAATTTCATACTACTGCGACAGGGGAAACCGTCACATCAGGAACCGCGACTTCAACAGTATGGCAGGCAGGCGCATACTCTGCGCAAGCGGTAACGAGCGAAAAAATTGATCTTGATTTTGACTTTGCAACAAATGGGTTGCAGTACACCACAGGTGCTGATTTGGCAACGCAAAGAACTATGTTGATCCGTTCTCGGACGTATAGCGCTACTGCGGCAACCCAAACCCTCACTCATGCGTCAACTCTTGGGATTTTGGGGGCTCCAACCGTAGGAGCAAATACAGCGATTACAAATGCTTCGTCTTTGAGAGTATTGACTGCCGCAGTAGGAGCGGCTACAAACTCATATGGATTGTACGTCGATGCGATGACGGGCGCGACAAACAACTATGCTGCGGCATTTGCTTCTGGAAATGTTGGAATCGGAAGTGATGTGACACCAGACTATGTTTTGGAACTCAATAAAACAACAGCTATAGCAAACGCATTCTCAATGAGCGCTGACGATGTGGCGCATGGACTTACTGCGCTTCATAACGGTACCTTTCGACAACAACTGGAAACTGGAACCTTCTTTCAGATAGGGGCGTTGAACGGTGGCGGATTAGGTACCGGCGGTGCTTTGTTGACTGGTGTGTCAGATTCGGACTCACCTGGTTTACGGATTCTCGGTGTAATGGGTAGTAATGATCCGACAGATTCAACGCCGGCAATATACCTTAGTGGATCGAAATCAAATGGCACAACGGGCAGAACGAGCCTTGGAAATGCAGAGACGGTTCTATATGTTTCAAATGACGAGAGTGGCATTCTTTTCCTAAATGGTTCAGGTGACCTGGGTTTAGGTGACGCTTCGCCAAATGGCACACTTGATCTTCTATCGGCCACTGCCGCATCTACTACTGCAATTATTCTTACGCATACAAATGGAAATGATCCTGTTATCAATTTCGAAATTGCGGAAGGAACTGGCGCATACTCTTTTGGCCTTGATAATGATGATGGCGACCAGCTCAAAATCAGTGCATCAGGAACGCTCGGCACTACTGATATGTATGCGATTGACAGCAGGGCAACGCTTGCAAATGTCACTGCGCATCGGTTTGTGACTCCGGCAATAACGCTTGCTTCAGCCGCAGGGAATGTATATACCACGTTTTTTATTGATCCTTCCACGCTTACCTATACAGGAACCATACCAGTAACAACCCAAGTGGAGACAGTAAATATAGATCAGCAAAGCATAACCGACGCTTCTGCGTTAACAATTGACGATGCGGCGCTTCTTGCTATTGACGGCGCGCCGGCAGGAGCGGGGAGTGTAACAATTTCTGATTCATATGCGCTTAAAATAAACACAGCAACCGCAGCAGGGACCACGCGCACATATGGATTGTATGTAGATGCAATGACTGGCGGGGCTGGTACGCATTATGCCGCGGCGTTTGCAACTGGAAATGTCGGTATTCTCACCACTACGCCAAATGAATCTCTTGATGTAAGCGGCAGTATCGGGGTGCTCCGTACGGGAACCGCGGCTACTACCTATACTGCAACTGCGACAGATTATTATATCGGCATGACATCTACTTCTGCGCGTACACTAAACCTTCCTACCGCAGCAAGCATTACCGGCCGTGTCTATATCATTAAAGATGAGGGGGGGAATGCAGGAACAAATAACATTACCATTGATCCAAGCGGTGCAGAAACAATTGATGGATCTGCGACAAATGCTATCAATGCAAATTACGGATTTCGCCAGATCATCAGCGACGGAACAAACTGGATGATTATGGGCAGGGAATAATCTATATGAACACGCACATACGCGTCGGACTTGTCGTCGGACTTTGTGTTATGCTTATCCTGGGAATGGAGCCGGTGAGAAGCGAAATGCTCTCATCTTCGAATTATAAAATCCTTTTTAATTCTATCGGATGCGGGAGTACCAATGGCAGCTCCACAAACTATCGCGTGCAAGGATCGGTCTGCGACATGGCGTCTACAGACCTTTCGAGCGCATCCTATGTGTTGACTCCTGGATTTCGTGGGCTTGAAGATATACCGTTTCTCACAGTGCAGTTTTCTGATCCTGACGGCGCAAATAAACCAAATACAGTAGAATTTGGTCCGCTTTCGACTTCTTCGGTAAAGACTGACAATATCAGAGTAACAATCACCACCAACGCGGAGGGAGGCTATGCATCTACAATTGTTGCTGACGGATCGTTGAGATTAACGACAGACTCTGGACAAACGATTGCCGGAGCATCAGACAATCCCACAGAGATTTCAGCAGGTTCTGGAAAATATGGATTCAAAACATCAAATGGTTCGTTTGATTCTACCTACACAGACATCACCACATCGCCAAAAACATTTTCTACGGATAGCAGTCCGGTAAGCGGCAAAGCAGTAACGCTTGTCTTTAGCGCATCCCCCTCAAGCGCGACAGGCGCGGGGGATTACACGCAGCGCATAACGGTTATTACGACAGGAACATTTTAATTTCCCGTTGACATTCTACAGTTTCATATTGCACCGATGGGTATTCCTTGATACACTATAGGTGCTTATTTTTTATTTTATTCACATTTATCTATGGCTATCGTATCACAAAAAATCGCCGAGCATGATGAACCCGTGGAAAACTCGCGCGACAGAAAAAAAACAAAAAAACACCAAGGGGGTGACGAAAAAACCACACTCTTTCTTGAATGGGTCTATGGGATACTGCTATTTGGTATTCCTTTCTTTTTTCTAGGGGTAACAGACGACCTCTTTGATCTCAATAAGCAAACATTACTTTTTGCCGGCACGCTTATAGCAAGTATTGTCTATGGAGTTCATATCGTATCAACTCAATCGGTGCGTATTCGAGGATCATTTCTCACTCTTACCCTTCTTCTCTTAGCCATTGTCTGGTGTGTGGCAAGTTTCCTCTCATTATATCCCTATGTGAGTTTCGTAGGGCTTGAAGGACACGCAAGCACAAGCTTTGCCACGCTTGGATCTTTGATTATTTTGATCATTATCAGCACTAATGTATTTACGGAAAAACATGTCGTTCATCTTGTTCGAGTCCTTATTGGAACAACAACGCTTCTTTCTGTTTCAGGATTGCTTCAAATTTTCGGTGTTTTTATTTTGCCGGGAGAAATAACAAAAACAGGGTTAATGTATCCCGGCGGCCTTATCAATGGAGTAGGGCTCAATGCGGCGCTCGGTCTTGTGCTTGCAATAGCCGAGATTGTGCGTCTTGCAATGAAAGGACGTCATGCATTGTCGGTTTTGCAGATATTGCTTTCTTTATTCACCGGTCTGCAGTTGATTACGCTGATTGTTTTTGACGATTGGGCACTGTGGACGAGCGTGGCGGCAAGTCTCGGATTTATGCTTTTGTTCCTCTATGTAAAAGCCTCGGATGAAAGAAAAATATCATGGCTCGTACTCCCAAGCTTTGCGCTTGTATTCTCCCTCACAATGCTCGCTGTTGATGTCCCTAAAGTGGTAGCCCCACTGCAAGCCCCTCAACTTTCTCTTTCCACAAGTTTTGCGATTACGCTCAAGGCGCTTCAAGAGCGTCCACTGTTTGGATATGGACCGGGAAATTTCGGAGTCGCATATACGCAATTTCGACCGAACAAAATCAGCGTATGGCCGAAGGAGCTCGACAATGAAAATATCGGAAAAATCTGGGCGGAACGATTTTTGCAGTCAGGATCTCAATTGATGACAAAAGTGGTAGGGGTGGGACTCATCGGATTTGGCGCGCTTATTCTGCTTTTTGTAACGCTTGCCTTTAAAGCGATCCGGTGGCTTGTACAAAAAAAAGACGGCGATGATTATGCGCTGTATCTCGGAGTTGTGGGAAGTATGATTACTCTGGGAGTACTTGGAGCGATCAAGCCTATTGATTTTTCTTTCACATTTTTCCTTTGGATGCTGATTGGATTTTTCTCTATCCTCTCTGCCCGCTCGCTCGTTCTCATTAAAGGACAACATTCCAATAGATTTGTCATACTCTCTTCTCTTGTCCTCTTTACTATTATTTCCATATCGCTGGTAGGCGTCATGTTCGCAAGTGTGCGATATGCGGCAGATGTGACATTTCGATCAGCAACCTCAAAAGATAGGGCTCTTTCTGTAAAAATACAGGCAGGAGAACAAGTGAGTGAACAAGAGCTCAATGATTTGCTCTCAACCCTTGAAAGAGCGGTAAAAATGGATCCTTACAATCACAGATATCCGAAAGCCCTCGCACAAGCATTGGTATACAAAACATCTTCGCTTGCTACGAATACCAATGGAGGGCAAGAGAATATTGTGAGTGTGCGTGCGCTGGCTACAAATGCCGCGACATTGAGCCAGCAAGTAGTTGCATTGAATCCACGTGATGCCCGTAATATGCAAAATTTCGCTGATACTTTACAGGCAGTATTTCCTTTTGTTGAAAACGGATATGGCCTCACTCAACAAGCATATGCGGAAACATTAAAGCTCGACCCACAAAATCCTTCCGTACACACCGCATTTGCAAAGTTCTATCTTTCTGCATATTTGATCTTAGTACGACAACAAGAAAGCCTTGAAAAGAAAGAAGAAAAAAACCAAGCAAAAGAAGAAGCGAGTAAGGCGCTCGCCGAAACAGAGCGGCTATTAAGAGAAGCAATAGCTCTCAAGGCTGATTATCCGGAAGCCTACTTCCATCTGGGCACACTGTTTGCAATGCAGGACAATAAAAAAGAAGCAATCAAAAATTTTGATACGGCGTTGGAATATAATTTCAGACTTATCCCATTGCGCGCCGCTGATGAGGTGCTATTCTATAATCTAGGTCTAAACTTTGAAGCGCTCAAACAACAAGATAAAGCGCAAACTGCATACAAGCTTGCCAGCAGCATACAGCCCAAATACTATGTGGCGCTCTGGCGCTCGGCGTTGCTTGATAAAGAACAAGGAAATGATGAAGCCTCGATTGCTACGCTCAAAAAAATATTGGACTATGATCCTCAAAATAAAACCGTACAAGATAAAATAAAAGAATTTGAAAATAAAAGTGGGTCACACGCAGAGGAAACTGAGTAAAACAAAAAGTGCAATAAAAATCTTGTCGTGTCACAAAAACCGCTCCGATGATTGTCGGAGCGGTTTTGTTTTTCTTGCCTATTTTCTGGCGGGGACGGTAGGAGTCGAACCAACAACTGCTCATTTGGAGAGAGATATGATACCGCTTCACCACGCCCCCAAAGTTTGAGAATTATGAGACTGTAGAAAAATAGCTTCCCGGTCATTTCTGAGTCAATTTCATGCCGAAAATTGTGATGAATGCGAAAGAATACTGAAGTATTCTGACAAGTTCAACGCAATTTGCAGGAGAAATTGGACAGAAATGAGCCGGAAGAAAGTAACGCCTGATATTTTCTATAGGCTCATAATACAATGCAAATATACCTTTGGCAATCCAAAGAGGTTATGATCGCAAGAGCTTCACGCCCACCATTGTAATCACCCGTTCTGTTTTTTCTTTTATGGTAAATTCGAAATTCTGAATAGTTGCCGTTGTGCCAACTTCGGCAATCTGCTCGAAAGTGTCGAGAAGAAGGCCTGAGATGGTGGTGTACGACGCATCTTCAGACAAGTGCGATTTAAAGTAACGATTAAAATCAACAATGCTCAAACTCCCGTCGACAACAAAATTTTCATTGTTCTCTTGAGTGATCAAATTTTTTTCCGGACGATCCTCGTCTTTAATGTCACCGACAATCTCCTCCAAAATATCCTCGATAGTTACGATCCCGTCCACGTCTCCATGTTCATCAGTTACAATTGCCATATTGATTTTTTCTTTCTGCATGTGCTTGAGCAAATCGCTGATCCGTCTCGTATTTGGCACAAAATAAGGTCCATACAACAAGTTTTCAAAAGAACTGAGAGGCGTACTACTATCTGCGCTCAAACTTCTCAAAAGCGCCTTAATGCTCAATGTCCCGATTATAGTATCAATCTTGTCTCGAAACACAGGTACGCGCGCGTACCCTGATTCAGCGACTTTTTTTACATTCTGTTCGTATGGTTCGTTGATATCAATTGCGAATATTTTTGATCGAGGAGTCATGATCTGGCTTACGGCAATATCTGAAAAATCAAATACATTGTCGAGCAGTTCATGTTCGTGTTTTTTGATTGTGCCTGCCCGATGGCTTTCATATAAAATCGTGCGCAACTCCTCTTCAGTAAGATTTGCTTCGCTAAAACTTGTCTTATCGCCGATTGGTGTAAGCAAGAGATTGCTTGAAAACGTCAAAAGATTCGTAACCGGCCGAGTTATCTTTGAAAGAAAGTAAAGCGGATACACTACAGCAAGGGCAATACTTTCAGAAAATTTAATGCCAAGAGATTTCGGGATAAGCTCGCCGATCACAATACTAAGATATGTGATGATCAAAATGATACTGCCAAGACTGATTATCTCCGCGTATGTTGAAAGAAAGGGGATGGGGCTATGAGAAAGAATCGGACTGATCGCATCGGCAATACTGGCACCGGCATACGCGGAAGCGATTGTCCCGATCAAGGTAATGCCAATTTGTATTGTTGCAAGAAAATGTTCTGGCTTCTGAAGCATTTTTTCAGCGAGCATTGCAGGCCGCACTCCCTCTTTGGCAAGTTGCTTCACGCGTGTCTTGCGAAGAGAAATAAATGCCATCTCAGTACCGGAAAAAAAGGCATTTAAAAGAATCAGTGCAAGTACAATACTAATTTCTAACACAATTTCATTCATACAATAATGAGCGTACCGTATCTCACTTTTTTATTCAAGGCTAGATCCTATCTTTGTCATTTCCTCCCAGTTTGGACCATGTGTAATATCAACAACTAACGGAACAGTGAGACTGGCAACTGATTCCATTTCTTTTTTTATTAAAGAAACATAGGTGTCTGTGCACCCTTTTGTAACTTCAAACACAAGCTCATCGTGAACTTGCAATATCATACGGACATCTTTTTGATTTTTAATTTTTTTATACACGGCAATCATTGCAAGCTTGATAATATCCGCCGCAGTGCCTTGCACAGGCATATTGATAGCTGCACGTTCGGCGGCATTGCGCATCTGTGGCATACCGGATTGTAAATCCGGCAAATATCTCCTGCGCCCAAAAATAGTTTCACTGTATCCGTTTGCGCGCGCTAGCGCAATTGTTTTTTCAATATACTCTTTGATGTGGGGGTAGGCGAAAAAATACTGATCAATAAACTGCGAAGCCTCTCCAAATGAAATACCGGCGCTCGCGGCAAGTCCATGCGGACCCATGCCATACAGAATGCCAAAATTAATCTCCTTTGCTGCGCGTCTCATATGCGAATTGACCTCTTGGAGAGTGACTCCATTTACTTCAGCTGCGGTGGCAGTATGAATGTCAACTCCTGCATGAAATGCGGCAATCATCTTTTCGTCTTGTGCAAGAGATGCGATAATGCGAAGCTCTATCTGGGAATAATCAAACGATACAAGCTCATATCCGTCAGGTGCAACAACGCTGGAACGAATCCGTCTTCCAAGATCTGTTTTAATGGGAATATTCTGAAGATTGGGGTTTGAACTTGAAAGCCTTCCCGTTGCAGCGATCGTTTGATTATAGTTTGTATGTATCCTCCCTGTCTTTGGATGCACAAGATCAGGCAATACATCAATGTAGGTATTTAAAAGTTTTGTAAGTTCCCGATACGCCAAGATATGATCTATAATAGGGTGCAGTCCTCTCATTTTTTCCAGCTCAGATGCTGCAATAGAAATGCCTGTCTTGCCTCGCTTTAATTTCGGAGGAACGATTGCGAGTTTTTCAAAAAGTATTTTCTTAAGCTGGTGGGTAGAATTGAGGTTTAATTGCTCGCCTGCTAATCCGTAAATAACGCTCCTTTCTTTTTCGCATAGGCTGTGCACTTCAGAAGAAAGCGTTGCCAATTTTTTTTCATCGATCGTCACGCCTGTCATCTCCATAGCCACGAGCACTTCTACCACAGGGACCTCGATCGTAGTAAAAAGCTCTGCTTGGGCAAGGGTGCGAAGTTCTTTTTCATATTTCTCATAAAGGCGAAACGTCATGTCCGCGTCTTCGCAAGAATATACAGAGAGTTTCGCAAGTGGGACATCCTTCATTGATATCTGATTCTTTCCTGTCCCAATAAGAGCAGTGATGGGAATCTTTTGATATCCAAACTCGGAAAAACTTAAACCATCCAGACCATACGAACGCGTGCCGGGATTGAGGATATATGCCGCAAGTATTGTATCGAAGAAAAGGCCGTTGACAAAAATATCGTGTGCGTAAAAAATTTCAAAATCGTATTTGGCATTGTGGCCTATTTTTTTTATGGAATCGCTTTCCAGCATCTCGATAAATTCTTTTTTCCATTGTATACCGGGACTATCCCATGGGATATAATTCGCTTTCCCCCCCTCACAACAAATACTTACTCCGAGAAGTTCGGCATCAAACGGCACAAGTGAGGTGGTTTCGGTATCTATCACGCAGAAACCTTTTTGGCGTATCAATGCGAGCAGCGCAATGATTTCTTTTTCCTCTGTCAAGGTAGTGTAAAAATATGACACGTCTTGTTTCTTGTCAGTATCTCCAAGCTCTGCAATACGCGGTATAAGCGATTTAAACTCCAGTTCTTGGAATAACGAAAGGATCTTTTCACGATCGGGGGAGTGCCGCTCGCATTCTGAAAGAGAAAAGTCGAGGTCAACGTCGGAAACAAGCTGTACAAGTCGGTAACTTAAAAACGCATTATCTTTTTCAGATCGCAATTTTTCACTGATTCGAGCAGAGATACCTTCAATGTCCTTCGCAGTTTCTATCGCATGATATACATTTTCGAGAGTCCCAAACCGAGCGATCAGATCCACTGCTGTTTTTTCTCCTATGCCCTTCACGCCTGGGATATTGTCTGAGGGATCCCCGCGCAATGCCTTTACTTCTTTGAGTTGCTCTGGACCCAAACCCCCAAACCGCTCTTTGACTGCAGACATGTCATACATCATCATGTCTGAAATACCCTTTTTCAAAGAACACACATGGGTTTTTTCATCAACGAGTTGAAGGGTGTCCATGTCTCCGGTAAGAATCACGATCTCAAGATCGTTATTTTGTTGTCGCGCGTTCTTTGCAAGAGTTGCAATTACGTCATCTGCTTCATACCCGTCTTTTTCAAATGTCGCGATGTGTAGCGCGTGGAGTATTTCACGAATCCGATTGATTTGACGATACAACTCTTCCGGTTTTTTTTCTCGATGAGCTTTGTATTCTTTAAATGCAACATGGCGAAACGTAGGGGAGGGGGTATCAAACGTCACTGCCACATGAGTAGGGCGCAATTCTTTGAGGCTTTTTAAAAAAATAGTAATAAAACCATATACGGCATTCACTACTTCTCCTTTCTTGGTTTGTAAGGGTGGTATGGCGTGCCACGCGCGATGCAAAAGCGCATTGCCATCAACGATCATTAATTTTTGGGGAGACTTTTGCATTGATCGATGCGGTGATAGCTGCCAAAAAAAGAAGAGCCAGTAACTAAAAATAGTGACGCTACCATGAATGTAGCGCCGATCATTTCAGAATACTCTTCGAACACAGCGGCGAGTTTAAAATATGCGCGGACAGTAATGATGCCCCCAATGAATTCTAAACATAGTGCCATGATAAAGAACGCAAATCCAAAATAAAGATATTTCTTTGCTTTTGATAATACTTCGAGACGCTTGATGCTTGCAAAAAAAAATATTCCTGCTCCAAAGATAAAAGGACTAAATAAAAAGAGCCATGCATGAGTAGGGGCACGAAACAGACCCGCAAGGGGAAGAAAGTGGAGGACCTTCATAGAATAATACGCAATGTTTTCATGCAATTCTGAGATTTCATCAAATGAAAGATATGTGAATAAGGCAGCAAAACCGATCCATACTGCTTTTTCACTTCTTCCGCGCAAAAAAACCAAAGTGAACGCAAGCCACCCGTTTAGAATAAGTTTTAACCCGCTATAATACGTAGGAAAATTTCTCTCACGGTCGAGATTCAAAAGATCGAGATGCCTGCCGAAGAGAAGATGCAACACAACAAATAACGTATCCAAAAAAAGAAGGGTAAAAAGAACACGACGTGTCTTTTGTTCAAAAAAATCTTTCATAATAGCCCATCAATGCGAAATAAAAAGCTCGGCATAAAACTCACGCTATCAAAACCGTCAGCAGTCACGACATAGATACGGTTTTGTGAATCGACAGTGATGCCTTGAAGATCGCGATATGCGCGCTTGAATTGTGCCAATTTTTTCGATGAACCGTCAGTATCAATCATAAAAATTGCACCCCATCCATTATCAGTCACAAGAATACGGCCATCAGAAAGTATGGCAATATCTTCCGGATTTTCCAATTTTGTAATAAGCCCAATGGATTCCCCAAATTTTATTCGAAATACTGCGCCTGTTGAATCGTCTGTGACAATAAGCGTATTGGTGGTTTTGTCGTAATCAATTCCTTCCGGTGTCTTCCAAAGAGGGTGCGAGGGCTGCCATACCTCTGCCTTACGCCCTTTCTCAAGCTTTGTAATGGAGCCTTTCTTGTCAGATTCATCAAGGATATACAGAATTCCTTTATTGATTACAAACCCTTCTGGATGCTTCAATCCGTCTTTTCGCGTCCACTCTTTTTGCCAACCGTTCTCTTTAGTATAGGAAAACATGATCCCCTCTGCGCCATCAGCGGCATAGAGAGCGTCTGGCGAAGCAGTGATGCTGTCAGTGTCGTGCACAATGCCTGTAGGATCTGGGACTACGCTTGTATGCATTGACTCATCCACGCGAAGAACTGTGCCGCCACCTTCATTGCCCACCACCACGCCCCATGAAGGATGATAAAAAAGATCGTCAGTGTGCCGAAGTGATTCCTTGGGTCCGGCAATACGGGCAACGGCTATGGTTGTATCGGTAAGAGGTGAAGAGTCGAGGTAGCGAGTAACGCCGTTCGTGAAAGAAAAAAATGCAGAAATGACTAACACGCTGATTGCAATACGCGCCAAAGATGACCTGAGTGGTGAATGCGTACGGGTTTTCTCCAATGTAAATGCGAAAGACTGTTTTTCGAGAAATGCGAGAAGAGCGGCAGTAAAAAATATCACTGCCGCCACGTATTCAAGGACTTCCTCAAATCCATTGAAAAAATCATGTGGCACCCAAAAAATGCTCCACGGATCTTGAAAGAAAAAAGAATTGTTACTACTCAACAATTTCGTAAAAGAATGCAGTTTCCCCCCAATCACGACATCAACCGTGTCAAAAATCTGCGACACAAAAAATGTGAATGCGCCGAGAAAGAAAATGGAAAGAAAAAGGGTTGAACGATTGCGGTATGCGCGAAAAAATGTTTTGAAAAAAAAGATAAGGAATACAATAGCTCCAATCGCATACACAATGGTGATCAAATCGCCCGCAAGCGGTCCTCCATGAATCTTTGCACGTAGAAATCTGCCGATTGTTTCATGGATCATAAGCAATTCATCAAGCCCTGCATACACAAATGCGCTTGCAATAACACCCCATACAATCCCAAGCGTTCGCCGCCCTTTTCCTTCCTTCATATAAAGAATCCCAAGAATGTACGATTGCAATGCAGTGGCAAAAAGAGCTGCTGCAGTAATATATCGGATCCATGAATATTCTTCAAAAAGACGATGATTTTGATCGAAGAAAAAAACAACTACCGCGGGTGGTAATGCAAGCAAAAGAATAGTGAATAAAAGCCAATGGCGCCTATCACCATGTGTGGTGAGCCATGGCAGAGAAAAAAACATAAGAAAACACCATGTCGAAAAAATCACCAGCCGAAGCGCGCTTTCATACGGAAGAGGGGCTCCTGTAACGCGCTCAATCAATGCAAATAGAGGCGGGAGAAGGAATGCGCAAAAAAGGAGGCTCACGATATACGCGATTGAAAAGCCAACAATGCTTTTTAGAATGGTTTTCATTGATATGAGGAGTTGGAGGCCACGGCCGGGATCGAACCGGCGCATGACGGTTTTGCAGACCGCCGCGTTAACCAACTTCGCCACGTGGCCGAAATAAAAACACCTCCTTATCCTATCATGCTTTCCAAAAAAAAGAAGGTGGGATACGGGAAGCTATTGTTGCAATGCAACCTGCTCCGGGACGATTTCGACAGTAGAACGCTTCACGCCAAACTGTTTCGCTTTGGTACGTGTTTTCATCCAAATATCAACGCGCGACGCATGACGAGGGTGCATACGATCTTGCACAGTGAATACTTTCTCGCCATAGATAGTAGGCAAACGAACGCGTGTGCCAAATGGTAAAAAATTCGCTGCAATTATGTTCTCTCTATTATGCTCACACACGTTAAAACCGTTTGCAGTAATGCATGGAGATGAGTCTGTCTGATCTGCGGTGCTCGAATATGCAGTTACTATCACCACCCTCTCTTTTGAAGCCGAAGAGGCGGCAATAGTCTTTTGTGGTGTCTTCCCTTTCTTTATTTTTTCTTTTGAATCAATAACAATTTTTTTGTTTGCTATTCCTGCTTCTTTTTTCATTTGCCCTAAAGGCGTATCTTTTTCTGGCAAGTTTTTTTCTTCCTGTTCTTGAAAATTCTCTATTGATTCATCGTTGTCTTGAATAATTCCCGGGAGAAATATCGGGATAGTAAAAATTTCGCCGGTTTCTAATCGAATATCGAGCGCATGAGAAATATCAGTAAATTCGGTTGATTCTGATGCTTCCAAGATTATTGGCTGGGAGATGGCAAAGAATGCTCCTAGTAAAATGATTGTGAGGCTTTTCACGAGATTTTATCAGTATTTCAGCGCCACAAGCATGGAAGCAGAAGCTGTAAAACCTTTATTTATAATGAAAAAACCCTTTTGGTGAAGGGTCTCATAATCCTAGGGCACTAGGATAAAGCTGTCAATGGATGTGATATGAATGTCAACGGGAAATTAAAGTGTCACCCCTGTTATGAATTAGCGTAAATGATGCTTTGAAATTTTTTTATGAGGAATGGTTTTTGAAAAAGAGAAAAGTTTGATTGTGGAGTACATTTAAAACAAAGTGCGAACCCATTTCCAGAAAAATTCCTGAACAAACCAATCACTCCACCGAACTGGAGAAACGACTGCGAGGAGAGTTATTCTTTCTTATTTCAGGACTTACGCAGATTGAGAAATCGTTTTCATAGCAACGAAATTGAATCGTTCCCGTTTTAAACTGAGTATTCGCTTCACATGGTACCTGTTGCACTTTCGATCGATCCGTTCCCGTTCGATGAGGATATGGGCAATCATGCAGAGGGTGATGTGATTGGATTGCGCTCTCTCCGATCGTGCATGGCAATCATCCATGCCGAGCTTTGAGTGGAGAAACCGGAACACTTCCTCGATCGGCCATCGCTTCTTGTACAGCGCTCTGATTCCCGCACTGTCCAGAGAGTGGTCGTTGGTCGCGAAATAATTCTTGCCGTGTTTGGCAATCGTTACCTCGCAGCCGTTGGTCAGCGCTCCTTTGGAAATCCAGTAGGGATTGCGTCTGCATCGTTGCAATTGCACTCCGTCGAGTTTCCGATTTTTCTTGCACTGCGTGACATACTTCCATCCATATCGATCAAGTATTTTGAGCACGTCTCCCGCACCGTAGAACGAGTCAAAAAGTACGTATTCAGGAGATAATTTCAGAGTATTGACAGGTCCTTTGAGCGGCCTTTCATATGCTCACGCGCGAAGCTGATTTTTTTTTGATCTCTCGCGTTCAAGCGTGAGGAGACCGATAATCTCTTTGAGCTCGGCGTTTTTACGCCGGAGCTTGTTCATTTCCAATATGCTCGTGCCCGAACCATCAGCTGTTTCGCGGAGCCATCGGTAGATGGCTTTGATGCCGACCTTGTGCTGTATTGCAGCGTCTGAAACCTTCATGCCGGCTTTTACGGCTGCCAAGACTTCGTCTTTGGCTGCTTTAGATATGTATTTTCCCATACAGTAGACAGTGCGCCTCCGAAAGAGACACACTGTCTAGTATATGGGGTGCGGTTCAACATCTATCCCGATGAAGAGATTTGTTGGGATTATAGTATGACGGAATACGCTTCGATTGCTTTGGGGAATACTGTCTGTCAATGCAGGAGCCCTAAGTGCAGGTAGATCATAGGAGGATACAAGATCATGAGTGCGGAATGGAAGAAAGCCTTTAGAGAATACGTCGCGCCTTATCTGATTGATTTATACGAATAGCGTTTTACAGATTTATTGCTGTACAGCTGCACTCGTTTGTAATATACTATGCGAATATGGATCAATATATGCGAAATCAACTCCTCTCTCTTTTCCAGAGGTATCCGGAAGTAAAACTTGCGTATTTTTTTGGTTCCCGTGTACGCGGAGAAGAGGGTCCTTTGAGCGATTACGATATTGCGCTGTATATTAATGAGAGCGATTCAACGAAATTGAACCATTTGTATGTTACGATTATTCCAGAGATTACACGCTGCCTTAACACAGATGATGTTGATGTCGTACTTCTCAATACCGTCCAGCAACCAGAGCTCGCTTACACGATTATAACAACAGGCGAGCTTTTATATGAACAAGAACCATTTCGCATATTGATTGAGCCACGCATTCTTAATACATACTTTGATTTTTATACATTACTCAAACAACATCATCTCACCAATGTATAAGCTATGAGTTCACTTCAGATCATCGAAAATAAAATAAGCACGATTCAGAAATATCTTTCAATTCTCGATCGGTATAAACGTCACTCGAGAATTGACCTTGAGAATGATGTTGATATTCGGGGAGCGACGGAGCGATATTTATATCTTGCAGTGCAATCGGTAATTGATTGTGCGGAGGCAGTCATTGCGTACAAAAAATTTCGTAAGCCAACAACAATGAGTGATACATTTTACATTCTCCATGAGGAAGGAGTACTTTCTTTAGAGGCTATTCAGCCTCTTATTCAGATGACAGGGTTTCGCAATATTATCGTTCATGGTTATGAACGCATTAATTACGATGTCGTCTACGACGTGCTCCACCATCATTTGTTAGATATAGAAAAATTTTTAGAAAAAATTAAAGAGTATTGTAAAGTGTAGTTTTGTTGAGTGGTTACCCCTCCGGCCTAAAGCCGGGCTGATTCTCTATGTCGTAAAATTGTATAATGATTTTCCCCGGAGTTTTTTTATCTACAACCGGTATCTAAACACGAATTTTAATTTTCGCGCGTTAGATAAAAAATACCGAAATTGGGCTACAAAGGAGCCGGAAGAAAGACCTACTACTAAAGTGGCCTGCTTTTCTCGACAGGCAATTAGAGTTTTTTAGATGTCAAATGAGAGATTTTTCTCATTGCGTTTTAAGATGATTTCTTGGTCATCTCGATCCCATTTCGACGCTCACAGAGGCGTACAGAGCGTCGTTTTTCAGAAGAGCTGGCTCGTATGAGCCGTGGTAGAGTTCGGCAGGCGGTTTCATACCCAGTGCCGAATGTGGCCTTCGCCTATTGTAGAAGGGAAAATATTCTGCAAGTCCCTCACGGGCATGGTCGATGTGCTCATAGCTGTACAGGTATATGTTCTCATATTTTCACCGTGCGCCACAAGCGCTCGGTGAAAATGTTGTCCATGCACCTGCCCTTGCCATCCATGCTAATCTGAATCTTGTGAGTGTTGAGAATATCGGTGTATTGGGGGCTTGTGAAATGGCTGCCCTGGTCAGAATTATGGATGGTTGGTATTGCGACCCTGAGCGCATCGTTGAGATTATCCAGACAGAATTGTTCCTGCAACGTATTCGAGAGGTGCCATGCAATAACATATCTGCTGTACCAGTCCATGAGGGCGACCAGATAACAGAATCCCTCTTTGAGCCGCACGTATGTGATGTCGGTTCCCTAGACCTGATTGGGGCGAGTGATGATGAGATGATGTAAGAGATATGGGTAAATGACGTGTTCTTTTGATGGTTGCGAGAGAAATAATGCTTTTCGTGGCTTTGGATAGATCGCTTCTATGCCCATGACACGCATCAGACGACTGATATGATCTCGGCAGGCAGAAATACCGTGTGTCGTGGAGAGCTCATAGTATATTCTGCGTGCCCCATAGAACGGATAGTGCGTGTAAATCTCATCTATGGCATTTATGATCCTGATATCGTTCTGGTCAACAACGGGCGTGTAATACAGTGTTGATCGGGGAATGGCGAGGAGAGAGGCCTGTTGAGTAAGGGGGAGCGATATGTCGGATCGGTCAACGAGCGTACGTCTATCCTGAGGAGATAAATGGCTCAATCTTTTTTTTAACCACGCAAGCTCCATATCTCGCTTGCCGATGGTTTGGTACAATTCTGCAATGAGCTGTTCCTGTGTTTTGTGATCTCTTCTTCGCTTGTCAGAGAATACGCTTTTCAAACCCTCCGTGGCCGCTTTTTTCCAAAGGCCAATCTGGGTTGGATGTGCTTCGTAGGCGGATGCAATCTGGCTGGTTGTTTATCCCCCTTTAAGAGCGGCAAGGGCAATGGCTGCTTTCTGCTCTTCGGTGAAGGTCTTTTTCATATTCAGTATTCACAAAGTGTGCTTGGCGACAAGGTTACACTGGATACATTTGATGGTCCTATGGAGGTGAATATTCCCACAGGCATCCAAAGCGGACAATTGATCAGACTTGCTCATCTCGGGGTACCCTATCTCCAGAAAAAAGGAAGAGGGGATCTACTACTCAAGGTGATTGTGTTGACGCCGAAGTCTATTTCAAAAAAACAACGTGAGCTTCTCGAACAGCTCAAAAAAGAGGGACTCTAATTTGTACACTGTCTGAATCGTGCCTTGTGTGCTATACTCGTGTCCAGAAAAGAGAACACGATTTTTTGGTTGAGTCTAATTTTTATTTGGTATACACGCATGAATAAAAAAATTCCACTTATTGGAGGTATGGTAGTGAGCACCTTGATTCTAGCCTTTATTGGCGTGGGGGTATGGTATTTATTCAATGCAGGCCAGGGAGGTGCCAAGCCAGCCCCTTTACCAAAACCAGAACCAATTATCCAAGAGAATTTTCCTCTCATCAAAGCATCACTTCAGACTGAATTTGCTGCCTATACACCGAATCCTTCTTCTATCACGCCATCTGCAGAAAGCTATTCATTACCTGTTGATTTAGAAAAACTTGCAAATAAAAGTGAATATGCCGTCAGTGATGCCGCGCGGACATTGCTCACGAAAAATGGATTTGTTGCAACACCAACGTATAGCGACACGATGACTGATCTCTACACATATGATGAGACGGGCAATCATCCAAATTTTGTTACTACAGATTCGATTCTTCACGCTTTCCATATCTTGTATGATTTTTCTCTACGACATGTTGAGATAAATAAATTTTATCCGGAAATCAAACAGCTGACAGCAGCTTTATTGGGAACAGCACTTGGAGATTATAAGACATTGCAAAGCACCGGCTTGAAGCAAATAGCCGAGAAAGATATTGCATATCTTGCTGTGGCACAGAAATTATTAAATCCAGATTACGAGCCACCAGCCTTTGTAGCAGATAAAGTCAATCAAGAGATCGACCTGATTAGTTGGCATAATCGCATGCAAGCATCACCTATTTTTGGATATGATGAAGATTACAGTCAGTATACTCCACGCGGGCACTATACGCGGAACGAAGATTTTCAGAGATATTTTAAGACTATGATGTGGTATGGGCGGATGCAATTTCGCAATGCATTGGATGATCAAGCCCAAACACGAGATGAAACACGTGCTGCAATCTTACTTGTTGGTTGGATGAATAATACAAAAATTGATGAAAAAGATGCCATTGATGTGTGGAAGGATATATATCAGCCGACAGTTTTCTTTGTCGGCAAAAGCGACGATTTGACTATTGCTGATTACTCAGGTATTGGTCAAACGATTTTCGCAGATTCTAAAGACGCTACTACAGTTCTTCTAGATAATAAAAAAATTGATCAATTTATCGAGGAAACGAAAAAATTACCTTCGCCAAAAATTACCTCTTCTTTTATACAGGATACGCAAAATGCACAAAGCGCAACAAAAGCATTTCGATTTATGGGGCAGCGATTCATTCCTGATTCCTATATGTTCCAAAATCTTGTCTATCCAAAGGTTACTAATTATACTGGCAACGATCCACGGCCTTTCACCGCAGTACAATCCCAAGCCGGGATAGTCAGGGGATTTCCACGCGGTCTTGATGTTGCGGCAGTGCTTGGCTCAAAAAGAGCTGCTGCAATTCTTGAGGGAGAGAAGGATTCCGCATACACAAACTATGCCGTAGTAGCCGCGAAATTACGTGATGAATTTTTAACACTCCCTCAAGAACAGTACGCAGAGAACCTGTATTGGAATTGGTTGTATGCGCTTCTTCCAACCCTAAGCATAAAAGGGGTTGGATATCCTATTTTTATGCAACAGCAAAGCTGGCGTGATAAAGATCTAAATAGTTTTCTGGGTTCATGGACAGAATTGCGTCACGATACCATATTGTATGCTAAGCAGAGTTATACTTTTGGAGCAGGAGCAGCTCCAGGTGGACAGGACTTTGTCAAACCTCCCAAAAAAGATCGAGGGTACGTAGAACCAAACCCCGAGGTATATGGTCGCCTCGCAGCTCTTGCGGAATATATGAATGAAGATCTGAGCAACAGAAATTTGTTGTCAGAGGAATACGTCAAGAAATTAAATGAATTGGAGCAAGTAAATACTACCTTAAAAGGCATTGCTGAAAAGGAATTAACAAATCGGGCTCTCGGTGCGGATGAGTATAAATATATTAGAGAGATTGGAGGTACGCTTGCGACGTTGGTTGACTTCTCATCTGAAGAGACAGAAAAGATTGCTTCAGGAACAGATGAGAAGATCGATGTTATTGCCGACGTACATACTGATGGAAACAGTTCGCAGGTTCTTGAGGAGGGTATTGGCAAGCCATTTCGACTTCTCGTCGTTGTAAAAAATGGGGGTGAGTTGTACTATGCGTCCGGTCCGCTTTTTTCTTATTACGAATTCAAACAACCCCTCAGTGATCGACTTACAGACGAGAAATGGCAAGAAATGGAAAAACCCCCACTTCCATCATTCACAACCAGCTTTGTCAGGGAGGAATAAAGAATCAACGTGAGCTCCTCGAACAGCTCAAAAAAGGGAACTGTCAAATTAATTGTGTCTGGGGTAGCTTAAAGTATGTAAAATCTTGTACGGGATATTTCATAAAGTTTTTTTCTTCAAATTCTTTTATCACCATAAAAACGTAATCAAGTAGCGTGTCAGGGCTTTCAAAAGATAATTTATTCTTCGTAGCTTTGCGAATCACCCGGTTTACGTTTTCTATACTATTCGTTGTATAAATCATCCTTCGTACTCTCGGACTAAACTGTATATACGTGAAATAATACTCAGTCGTTTCTTCATTAAAAAATCGTTTAAGATGAGGATACCGATCATGCCATTTATCACACACAGCCTCTATCTTAGCAAGAGCGTTTTCTATCGTTGCCTCACTGCCAAAGTTCTCAAAGATCTCTTTAAGATTTTTTGCCATTTCATGTTTATCCTGTGGCCTTGTTTTGTTTAAAATGTTTCTCATTTTATGTACGACACATTTTTGAAATGTACTGCCGGGGAACACGCGATGTACTTCTTGCTCTAATCCCGAGAGGCCATCAGCGACAATGAGATCAATGGTTTGTACGCCTCGTTTCAACAATAGTTCCCATTGTTCTCTCCATTCAGAGGCTGACTCGGTAGGATTGATGGAAAGGGCTAAAAGCTCACGTTTTAGGTCTTCTCTGACTCCATACGCCACATAGACAGCTTCTCGTAATAACTGTCACCTCTTCGAACGGTGATGAAGATACAATCACAGAACATGACAAGATAATGAGCCTCCAATTGACTCTGCTCCCATGCCATTCTGAATTGATGAAACACTTTGGAAAGGTTGGTAATCTTAGTGGCGCTTACGCCTTCACCAAACAGCTCTTTGATGAGTTCGGAAATGTCTCGTGAGGTCATACCTTTTTTATACAGAGACAAACAGAGTTCATTCACCTGTTCTTGGCTGATTTTTACCAGTTCCAAGGTGTCAGGGCTAAACCCTCCACTACGCGTGCGAGGCACGTTAATTTTTAAACAATTCTTACTGAGTGAGTTAAACGCTCTCCCATAAAATCCATTTCCTTTGTCATTCCTTTTTGCTTGTTCCAGATATTCTCCTCGTTCTATCTCCATGAGGGAATCAATAGTTGAGGCTAAGAATTGATCCAGTGAGAGTCCGGTCATCGAGCTTCTTAAGTTCTTGAGGCTACTTTCCAATACTTTGTTGTATTGTGGCATAATTTTCTCTAGTAAGGGTTATATGTATTTGATTATATCAGACACACTTTATTATACAGTCTCCAAATTCAATGGGCGGCCGTTGCGGCCGCCCACGAAATGGCGTTCAAAAAATCAAGTAGTTTTATTCTGGAGCGGGTAGGGAGAATCGAACTCCCATTTTCAGTTTGGAAAACTGACATAATAACCATTATACGATACCCGCGAAATATATTGTAATCGACTTTCTATTATTACCGATACCGACGGTGCGCGTCAAGAGAAAGGCAATAGGGCCGCAATTGTTGCAAGACCTGCAACTCCCATCAAAATCGTAATAATCCACGCACACGCCTGTGTTACGAGACCGCTCTGCCATGCACCCATGATTTTTTTGTCCCTGCTAATCAAAATGATAAGAACCAACACAAGAGGCGCGATGATTCCGTTTACAACTGCCGAATATAAAAGCGCTTTGATCGGATCAATACCTACAAAATTCAGAAGAAGACCAATAATCATAGCGATGATGAGCACCCCATAGAACGCATAGGCTTGGTTCAGCTTGTAGAATAAGCCTTGCTTCCATCCGAAACTTTCTGCAACTGCATATGAAGCAGATCCGGCAAGTACCGGCACTGCCAAAAGGCCTGTCCCAATAATGCCAAGAGCAAAAAAAAGATAACTTGCATTACCTGCAAAAGGTTGAAGCGCTTTTGCCGCATCGGCTGCAGTCTGGATTGTGGTAATGCCTTGAGGAAACAAGGTGCCCGCGCACGCGACAATAATGAAAAACATCACAAGATTTGAAAAAAACATACCCACCCATACATCAATCCTCATGTGACGAATCTCCTCATTGGTCGCTCCCTGTCGTTTGGCAAGCGTAGTGTTGCCTTGCAATATCTCTTCTTCCACTTCCTGAGATGTTTGCCAGAAAAAAAGATAAGGAGAAATGGTTGTCCCTAAAATGCCGCAAATCAGAATAATTTGATCCCTTGAAAATGTGGTAATGGGAGTAATCGCAGAAAGAAAAACCGCATGCCAATCAAGTCCCCGAATAAGAAGAGCGGAAAACACATACGCAAAAAGAAACATGGTCAAATATTTCAAATATTTTGCGTAGCGCGCGTAAGTGCTAAAAATCTGAAGCAAAAGGCTCATTCCCGCAAAACAAATCACCAAAAAAGTAAAATCTGCTGTGGGAAGCAACAATTGTACCGCGTTTGCCATCGCGCCAAGATCAGCTCCTAGATTGAAAGTGTTTGCGGCAAATAACAATGTGGTAGACGTGATGAGCACCCAACGAGGAAAGTATTGGCGTATATTGGCCGCAAGGCCTTTGCCGGTAACGAGTCCGATGCGTGCGCACATTTCTTGCACGAGCGCCATCAGAGGAAAGGTAAATCCCGCAAGCCAGAGAAGCTGGTTGCCATACCGCGCACCTGCTTGGGAATAGGTCGCAATGCCCGCAGGATCGTCGTCTGATGCGCCCGTGGTAAGCCCCGGTCCGAGCATATGCCAAAAACTTCGTGCTCCTTTGAGGGGACGTTTGTTGCCAACATCCTTTGCCAACGACCGAGCGCCTTCCACTGCTTTTTCTAACACAATCGCAGGCGCCTCTGCCACCTTTTCGATAATTTTTTTTCGTTTCGACATGACAACAGTATATCAAAAACCCCCACCAAGAGGTAGGGGTTTTTTGGTCACTCGCCGTGTGCCTCCAAAGCAATCAATGTTACTTTGTTGCGGTAACAAGTGTGGGAGTTTCCTGCTTGAAACTGCCAAATATTTCTATGCAATCACCAATAGTTGCGGGTTTACCCAAATCCTCTGGCTTAATATTCTCCACACCAAAAGTTTCTGCGAGCCCAACAAGCTCGTTTGGATCTTTTGGCACATCAGACCCGACGAACGCTGCCAACCCGGCTTTAAGTACGTCGCCTTTTTTTGGTGTCCCACGGCCCTTGGGAGGAGCAATCTTTTTGTCAACCACCTCATTGAAGAAATTCTTATATTCATTTCTCGAAATATTCTTGGTGTAATTGATCTTACCATCCTTTCCGGTAAGAGGCTTAAGGTCTCCGCCTTCTTTCAATGCCATCCCGTCATCGTAGAGAGGATTATCTTCGGAAATATTCTTTGCCGGCACATAGCCGAGTTCAAATTTTTCCGCATCAGCAGACTCAAGAAGAGGATCGACATTTGCCACAAGCGTTTCAAGATATGCTTCTGCTTCTATTGGATCTTCGACTTCCGCAAGTTGTATCCGAACAGCTCCAAGTAATTCCTGCGCAGCTGCATTTGACCCTTCTGGCAATAGATCATCAGAGAGATCCGCTAATTTTTCTTCAACTTTTTGTTTCAACGCCGGACTAAGTTCGACTTCCAGATCCTCTTCTATGGAAGCGATCTCTTCCTCAACTTTATTGACGACATCCTGCACTTCTATCTGTCCCTTCAATACAGCTACCTGAGCTTTCTCCGGCAACCATGCTCCGCGCTGTACCACTTCCTGTAACGCATCAGGATTTTCATTGTGCGCTTGTGCCATCAGAGATAACGTTGCAGGATCCATCTGAGCAAACATTTTTTGTGCCGCAAAGACAGCACCAGGAGGGAGTTTACCTAATACTGCGCTCGCTGCTTCTCCTACTTTTGTATCATCATCGAATTTATCCTGTAATCCTGGTACTTCTGGTTTCTCAAAGAAACTATCAACTTCTTCAGGAAGGTCCACATTAAACTTTTCTGCCAAACGTTTAAGGTTCGCTCCGGCAGCAAAACTCTGCGATAACCCTTCCTCTTCAGCTTGCGCGTCTCCTTTTTTATCAGCTTTGGAAGCGGTAGTGAGAGAGGCTTGTGCCTGTTTCAACCCTTCATTCCATGTCTTTTGGAATGCTTTTGGTATCTGACTTGAAAATCCTTGCATTGCCTTAAAGACTCCGCCCGCTTCTCCTCGCTGCGTATCCAAATGCTGGCCAAACTGTTTTTTGCCAACATCTTGGAAAATTTTACCCATGTCTGTTTCCATACTATCTCCGCTCTGTTGCATATAATCAAATGCAGGAGCAAGAAGAGAGGTATCATTTAGCTCAGTGCCTGTTTGTACTGCCGATACCAACTTTGTCGCATCTTCAGTTGTCTTTGCAAGCGAAGTAGGCGCCTTCACTTTCCATTTCGATGCGAGCTCAAGAGCCTTTGAACTAAAGGACAGGTTCGCTTGTGTGCGCTGCATCTCCTCATTTATTTGAAACGATGGGGGGGGAGCGCCTTGTGCAAACCAGGAAAACCGCTCAGAGAGCTGGGAATTAAAGGTGCCGAGTTCTTTCGCGCCTTTTTCAAAACCAGCTTGATTCCCTTGTTCATGCCCTTCAAGTGATTTGCCGAGCGAAGAGCTAAAGCTGCTTACGAGTTTTTTATCCTTTTCCGGTGGCTTAAAACCAAAACTTTCTTGAAGCTTCTGAAATCCTGACGTAAGAAGTTCGCCTTTTGCCTGATTTTTTTCTAAGTTCGCGGTAATTTGACTTTCACTCAAGTCTTTAAAGTTACCTTGTTGGAATTTAATTTCATCAGATTTATTATACTGGGTCATCTTATTGATAAACCCTGTACACTCTTCAGATGCCTGATCTGTTGCGCAAGCTGTTTTTGCTTTCTGGGCATATTTCTGGCCAATCTGCGCATCTGCGGCAAACTGAAATCCCTGATCAAAAGAAGGAAAGGGGGTAGCACCCTGCGTTCCGCCCTTTTGAGCCTGTGCTCCTCCAGGAAATTTACCTTCTGTCGCGCCCTGACCTGGGAATTTACCTTGCGTTGTTCCTTGTCCGGGGAATTGACCCTGTTGCTGCGGTCCGCCAAAAAAACTCTTCGCAGACTTTGATTGATCTGAAAAATCTTTAAGAAAAGAATCAACGAGTTTTGTGGTAGGGACTGCCTGAGCAACGTCTGACTGAAAACTTTTCGCTTCCGCTTCAAATTGAGCCTTTGCGTCCTGATCTCCAGAGAGAGCTTTTTTCTGTAATTCTTGGAGTTTATCGCCTCTTTCTGCGAATGCTTGTCTTTGAGCATTATCTACGCCTTTTATGCGTTCCAGTTGCCCGAGTGAGCCAAGCACATTTTGTCCCAAATCTCGGGTTTTCTCTCCTTCTAAGGTATGCGCAAAATCTTGTTTCACTTCAACTTTGGGACGGAAAATACATGGCTGTTCTCTTGTGCTTGATTGACCTTCAGCGCATGGCTCTAGCTTGAATTGTGAGAATGCTGATTGTCCTGCGCCTTTGCCGGGAAACTGGCCTTCAGTAGATCCTTGTCCAGGAAACTGGCCTGTTTCGCCGGGTTTGCCTGTTTGACCCTGAGATCCGCCGGGACCACCTGGAAATTCTCCCTGAGTTGCTCCTTGTCCAGGGAATTTACCTTCTGCAGCACTGCCACCAGGAAACTGGCCTGTTTCGCCAGGTTTGCCTAGCTGACCACCTTGCTGTTGACCGCCGGGGGTAGTACCGATAGAGCCCGTCTGTCCACCCTGACCGGGGAATTTGCTATCAGTAGCGCCGCCACCAGGGAATTGACCTTGTGTCGCACCTTGACCTGGAAATTGACCGCCTTCACCTGGTTTGCCTAATTGTCCTGATTGGCCCTGTTGACCCGGCTTTTGGCTACCTTGACCGAGTTGACCTTGTTGTCCTTGCTGACCACCTGTTGGAGGAGTACCTCCAAGATTTGATTGTCCACCTGGGGTTTGTCCACTAAGACCTCCTGGTTGCTGACCTTGTTGTCCACTCGGAGGATTCCCGCCCAAACCGCCTGATGGGGGTGTGCCACCGAGATTACCTCCGGGCATCTGCCCATCAAGGCCACCTTGTTGACCGCCAGGGGGGGTACCGCCAAGATTTGACTGTCCGCCGCTTGGGGGTGTTCCGCCTAAATTCGATTGACCACCTGGATGACTTCCGCCGAGATCACCACCAGGGGGAGGACCGCTAAAATTTCCTGAAGGAGCGGTTCCGCCACCTGATGGAGGTGGCACAAAACTGCCACCAGAAGGGGGTGGAGATCCACCGCCAGGAGGAGGAGAACCGCCGCCACCGCCAGGAGGAGGTGCAAATTGCGCTAATGCACTTGGCGGTAGTGCCAAGCTCACAACCAAACTCATGATCGTGATTATATTAAAAACAAAAAAAGTTCGTCTACGCATAAAGGTAGTAAACGACTTATGAATTAATAAGTTCTCTTTTTTATTGAGAACAATAATATTTACGAATTTATGGATTCGACTTTACTTCTTTTATTATACACCTTTTGAGAGAAGGTGTGAATACTTGGTTATCCACAATCAATAAGGTATCTGACTGACGCCTTTTCTTTTTATTTCAATCTTTTTTCCCTTGAATGAAATTAGGGTTGAGGATTGGTTTTTTTGCTTTTCTCCAGCTACATAAAAGTCAAGAGCATTTTTGAAATAAAACTTTGCCTGCAACAGAGAGCGTGCGGGAGGTTTTCCCGCAATATTTGCGCTTGGAGCCACAAGCGGACCTGTGCGTTGTAATAATTTTCTCAACCTTTCGTCTGCCGGCATGCGAAAAGCCAATGTTTTTGTGCCTCGATGCAAGTATTGATATTTTTTTAACCGACAAGGAAAGATAACGCTCACAGGTCCTGGCCATAGTTTTTGCAATGTTTTCTTTCGTGCCGGACTTATATGAATACCAAACTCTTCAAGGCTCTTTAGAGAGGCAATAAGGACAATGCATGGTTTTTTTTGATCTCTCTTCCGAATCTCGTAAATTCTCTTCACTACTTGTGGAATCCGAGTAGATCCGACAATACCATAGAGCGTATCGGTAGGAAGTACTCCCACTCCGCCTTCTTTAAGAATTGATGCGATCTTATTGCTGTAAATAGGTTTTATTTTTTTCGCTCTTGACATAAATCGTTTCATCTATAATACTAAACATATTATGTGTCAACAAACAAAACAATTCTTTTTTGGATTTTATTTTGTAAACCTCGCGCATCGAGGCCTTGTTGCCGTATAAAAAGAATACACAATACAGTCAATCAACAAGAACCTCGAAAAAGAGGTTTTTTTGTTTCTAGGACAACTATCAAATTATATGAATCTCATTATAAAAAATACAAAACAACTCAGTGGCACAATGACGCCACCACCATCCAAATCGCAGACGATCCGCGCGCTATTTATTGCTACTCTCGCAAAGGGCACAAGCACCATTGACCACGCTCTTGACTCAACAGATACACAATCTGCGATTGCCGTATGTTCCGCGTTGGGCGCATCAATTCAACACAAAAAAAATTCTGATAGAACTCTTCTCCTTGAAGTCACAAGTGGCGGAACACCTCTCTATACCTCGGAGACAGCTATATACACGGGAGATTCAGGGATCACATCACGATTCCTACTCCCAATCCTAGGACTCCGCTCCGATGTCGACTCTCCTGTAATTATTGATTGTGGAGATCAGATGCGCAAGCGCCCCTTTGCTCCATTGATACACGCACTCTCAAATCTTGGAATGAGTGTCGCGTCACTCGAGGGGAATGAATCATATCCCATACGAATCAGTGGGTCACTCAAGGGTGGCGAAACTTCTGTAGAGGGAATCACGTCGCAATTTACTTCAGCATTACTCATGGCACTTCCGTTTGCTGAGCATGACTCGATTTTAACTGTAGAAAATCTCAACGAACGACCATATGTGGAAATGACAACGAGATGGCTCCATGAGCAGGGTATATCGTACGAGTGGAAGGTTGATGGCACAAAAGACACATTCAAGGTAAAAGGCGGGCAACAGTATCACCAATTCACAAAAAAAATCCCCGCTGACTTCTCTCAAGCCTCATACATAATAGCCGCAGCGGCTATCAGCGAAGGAGAAGTAACCGTCAATGGCCTTGATATGGAAGACCCACAGGGGGATAAAAAAATTATTGAGATTCTGCAAGAAATGGGCGCTCAAATCACGGTGGATGGTGGACGACTCATAATACGAGGCGGCACACAATTGCACGGTATATCAATCGACTGCAATGATACGCCAGACCTTGTGCCAACACTTGCCGTACTAGGGACAGTGACACAAGGAAAGACTATTCTTACAAATGTTAAGCATGCGCGACTCAAAGAGACGGACCGAATTCATTCAATGGCTACAGAGCTCAAAAAAATGGGAGGACAAATTGAAGAGAGATCTGACGGGATGACTATCTCAAAAAGCGCGCTTACAGGAGCGACTTTGCATGGATACAATGACCATCGAACAATTATGGCTCTTGCAATAGCAGGACTCAAGGCAGAAGGAGAGACCACGATCGATACGGCAGAGGGGATACAAAAAACTTTCCCTGAGTTTGTGGAGCTCATGGAAAATCTCGGAGCAGATATAAAAATTCAATAATCACTACAACCTGTAACTTAAACGCTAATCTTATGGGCCACATTATCCTTATAGGATTCAAGCATGTAGGAAAATCCACCATCGGGCAGCGCGCAAGTAAAGAATTGCAATTGCCGTTTATCGATCTTGATAGAGAAATAGAAAAGACTCACTTGCAACGCACGGATAATTCTTTGACATGCAGAGAAATCTACGCTTCCCAAGGCGAAAAAATATTTCGGGATCTTGAACATGAGACGCTGGCAAAGATTCTCTCAGCTGAGAAGCAAATCCTCATAGCGCTAGGCGGCGGGACGCCGATGGACCCTCGCAATCAAGAGCTCATTCAAAATCATCGTGCAATTCTTATATCGAGCCCACAAGAAATGGTATACGAACGGATTATGCTGCGGGGAAAGCCAGCATTTTTCTCACCAGATGAAAATCCATACCAGACATTCGAACGAATATGGGAAGAAAGACAGAGTGTCTATGAAAAGATTGCCGCCGAAACCATACAAAACAATGGCTCTCTTGATGAAGTTGTCGAAAATCTCGTTCAAACCATAAAACCAAAGCTATGAAAACAATCTTATTGATTCATGGGCCAAATCTCAATCTCCTTGGCTCACGTGATCAGGAACAATACGGATCACTCACGCTTGCTGATCTAGAAAAACTTGTAGAAGTGAGGGCAGCGATGCGTGGGTATACCGTCCGTGCGTTCCAATCAAATCACGAAGGTGAATTGATTGATTGGATCCAAAAAAATTCTCCTGATGCGTGCGGCATCATTATCAACCCAGGGGCGCTCGCGCATTATAGCTACGCGCTTCATGATGCCATAGTCGATACTCGCTTGCCATGCATAGAAGTACACCTCTCTGATATACACGCGCGAGAGGCGTGGCGCGCGCAATCTGTCTTCGCGCCTGCCTGTATTACCCAAATCAGCGGGAAAAAAGAAAAAGGGTACGAAGAAGCTGTTGAAGCTCTTATGAACTTTTTGCATCATCTTGATCGGAATGACACAAAACGATATGACCCCAACGAATAGAACAAAACTGAATGCCGTGATCGGCTATCCTCTCGAGCATTCACTCAGTCCACTCCTTCATACGAACGCCTATGAACTCCTAGGAATAGATGCGATCATGCTTGCATTTCCTTGCACCGACCTTCCATCGATCGTACAAACCATACGCACTCTACCCATCCATCTAACAGCTGTGACTATTCCTCATAAAGAAACTATCATGGCATATCTCGACAACATAGATGAGGAGGCGAAGGAGATAGGGTCAGTTAATACGATCGTGAATAAGGACGGTGTGCTCCGTGGGTACAACACAGATGTCATTGGTATTCAGAAAGCATTCGATGATACTGCAATGAAAGACAAGGGAGTTCTTATCATTGGTGCGGGTGGAGCAGCAAAAGCTGCCGCCTGGATGGTCAAAAAAAACGACGGGCGCTTATCCTATCTCAACCGTACCCATGAAAAAGCTTTGGCTCTTAAAAATGTTTTTGGTGGAGAAATTCTGACGCGAGATGAAGTGGAAAATAAGAATTTTGACATCATAATTAACACAACGTCTGTAGGAATGTACCCAAACACCACCGAGACTCCACTTACAAATTTTTCCTTCTCACCACATCAAGTTGTATTTGATTGCGTATACAACCCACGGGAGACACGACTCTTGCGAGAAGCGAAAAAAGCGGAAGCAAAAACAATAAGTGGCATTGATATGTTTTTTGAACAGGCGTTTGCGCAAATTCATTTGTGGGCAGGAGAGGAAGTCTCGGGAGAGATAAAAGAAAAAATTCATTCTGTCATCCCGAGTGCAAACGAGGGATCCCGACGCTAATGAAATCTCTCAGAATACTCGTGACCTGCGACGGGATTGCCACGGTTCCTCCGATGGTCCGATGAATATCGGACTCAAAGCCATCGGAGTCCCTCGGGAATGACACACAAGAACGTTTAGGATGACAAAATCTATGAAAAACAAAATCACAATTGGAGTTATCGGCTATGGACGATTTGGCAAGCTATGGACTTCTTGCCTTACTTCCTTTGGTACTATCCTTGTACATGACAAACGAGGAGTTTCTGCAAGAATTCCTCGAGGTGTTCGCTTTGCCAACCTCGAGGAAGTCGTCAAGACAGATATGCTATTTCTCCTTGTTCCGATTTCTCAGATAGAATCCTGCTGTAGAGATATAGCGCCACTTCTACAAAAACACACGCTCGTCATTGACGGGTGCTCCGTAAAACTTCATCCCGCAAGACTTATGAAAAAACTCCTTCCCAAAAATCAGCCGCTCATTGCGACGCACCCTCTGTTTGGACCTGATTCTGGAAAGAATGGAGTTGCGGGAAAAAAGATTGTACTGCACAGACTCCGAGCAACGCCACATCAAATGAAAGTATTTGAGAGTATGCTCAAAACTCTTGGACTTGTGCTTATTCATGCAACGCCCCTGCAACACGATAAGGCGATGGCTCGATCGCAAGCCCTCGTCCATCTCATAGGAAGGAGCTTGGAGCCACTGCGCTTGCGACAGCAAAGAATCTCGACGCCAGATTATGAATCTCTACTTTCTATGCAAACAATGGTGCGACATGACTCTTGGCAACTGTTTTCTGACATGCAACACTATAATCCCTACACACGCGCGATCCGCAAAAAATTGTTTACCACGCTAACATCCATTGAAAAATCCCTAATCCCTAGCCCCTAAACCCTGTTTTATGAATCCCGTTAGAAGCCGCGATCGCTTGTAACGGCCATACTCATTACCATACTATGAAAAGAAACTTACTCATAATTACGCAGGCTCGCATCTTCTGATCGCGATCTGCTTCTAACGGAATGAACATATCGGTAATAAAAAAACTTCCATCAGCGGAAGAAATCATCATGACGCATCCGCTTTCAGCGCGTGGCCATACACAAATAGCTCAAGACAGGCAGGATATAAAAAACATTCTTTCAGGTAAAGACGCTCGCTTCTTAGTCATTGTAGGCCCTTGTTCTGCGTGGCCATCCGACGCCGTGACTGAATATGCCCGTCGACTTGTGGCTATAAAAAACAAAATTCAGGATACAGTTAAAATCGTTCTGCGTGTATATATACAAAAACCGCGGACGACAAAAGGGTGGACAGGGCCTGTCAATCAGCCAGATCCATTCAAAGAACCTGATATAGAACAGGGAATCACATACTCGCGTAAACTTATGGTGGAGATGATTGAAGCAGGGCTTGCGATCGCAGATGAAGCGGTCTTCACGCATAACGCACGCGGCTTTATCGAACTCCTCTCATGGGTTGCTATTGGCGCGCGTAGCACTGAAGATCAAGAGCATAGAATTTTTGCATCAGCAGTAGATTGCGCTGTTGGGATGAAGAATCCTACAAGCGGCCTTCTTGATCTTGGTGTAAATAGCATTGTGGCAGCACAGCATCCACACACGGCGGTACTCGACGGACACCAAATCGAAACACAAGGCAATGAATATGCGCATCTGGTCTTGCGAGGTGGAGTCAATGGCCCCACATACTCATACGATCATCTCCAACAAGCAAAACAACTCATAGAGAAAAGTGGTGTTCATAACCCAGCGATCATCGTAGATGCCAGTCACGACAATTGCAAAGTGAACGGAGTAAAAGACTACCGGGCGCAAATCGCGGTGGTACATCAAACACTTGAAACACTGCACGAACATCCTGAGCTAGCCCAAATAGTAAAAGGATTTATGATCGAAAGCTTCATCAAAGGTGGTGCGCAAAAAGTAGAATCACTCACACCACAGACAATAGATCGTGACGGACTTTCAATTACAGATCCGTGCCTCTCATGGGAACAAACCGACACTCTCCTCAGAAAAATAGCAGAATATAAAAAATGAAAACACATACACTCACCATCCGCATCCCATCTCTACCGATACGCTCATACCATATCAGTATCGGATCAGACGTCGTGTCTACGCTAGTACGAATGATACAAAAAAATTTCCATAATCACACCATTGCAATTATCACCGATAAAACCGTGCGACGACTCTATGGCAATGCTTTAGCTTTTCAATTGAGAAAAAAAATCAACCGCGTACATCTCTTTTCACTTCCTGCCGGAGAGACGTTTAAAAACGAAGGTGTAAAAACGCTGCTTGATCATGGTCTTCTTAAAAAAGAATGTGGTCGCAATACACTCATCATTGCGCTCGGAGGAGGGGTAGTGGGGGACATGGCTGGCTTCGTGGCATCAACGTACCTACGTGGTGTACCGTATATACAAATCCCAACCACCCTCCTTGCAATGCTAGATAGTTCTATTGGTGGAAAAACGGGTATTGATACTACGTATGGAAAAAATACGATCGGAACATTTTGGCAACCTTCGGCTGTGCTCGTAAATACTTCCTATCTTAAAACACTCTCAGACGATCATTGGCGTTCAGGTCTTATGGAAGCTGTCAAAATATCCCTCACGATGCGGCCTGAAATGCAAAAATCACTCAGGGGGGTTATGAAACAAAGATCTGAAATTGCTTTACGGAACATTATCCGAGCGTCTCTGCAAGAGAAAGCGAGAATTGTAGAAAAGGATGAAAAAGAGCAAGGTGAACGCATGGTGTTAAACTTCGGGCATACGATCGGACATGCGATTGAAAAAGTGAGCAACTACTCTATACTGCATGGCATCGCAGTTGGGCTCGGTATGCTTATCGAAGCGCGCATTTCACATGAACTTGGCATACTTTCCACCCAATCACTCAAACAGGTGGAGGGTATTTTGAAAAGCGCCGGTGTTAGCACAAAGGCCTTACGGAAGTGGAAACCTCGTGATATTATTGCAGCAACCAAGTATGATAAAAAGAAGCAGGGGGATAAACCACTATACATTCTTCTCTCCGAAATTGGCAGTATATATAAGAAAGATGGGGCATGGGCACATCCGGTGAGAGAAAACGTGGTAAAAAAAGTATTATTATAATGTCTAGGTATGCATAGAAATCAAAAACCAATAACTCCCGAAGGGATTGAGAGAGATTTGCGAAACAAGAAAGTTCCCGGCAAGAAAATTGAGGAACGCCTATTAGAATTTGAAAGGGGACAACCCGAACGTGCTCACAGTTTTGGCATTGCTATGGTACGATTTCTAGAGCATCGCATCAAGAAAGAAAATGAGGCAACAAGTGACAGAAAAAATGATAGGTATTTTGCTGAGCTTCTAGGAAGATACGTGCGAAGATTTTTATTCCAAAAGATCGTTCCTTCTGGACAGGACGCATTACCTGTAAATATAAAGAAGTACTGGGATGCGCTTCGCAAGACACAATATATCGAAGGAAGCTCATTTACTGCCACGCTCGAGGATCTCACAAAAGCAAGGACATTCTTTGCAAAACAAACACTTGCAGGGCGAGATGAAGAGGAAACACTTTGGGATCTGTACAAAGCATATGATCCTGACGGTAAACGAGCCATGCATGTAGGACACTTTCACACCCTGTTACCAAAAGAATGGAAAAAGAGATATAAGATCATCAATGCCCCATACGAAGACTGTAAGAGCGCTGAGGAGTGGTTTGCAAAACAAACACTTGAAGGGCGAGATGAAGAGGAAATTTTTGATGAACTCTATGAAGCATACCAAAAAGCTACAGGAAAAATTTTTCTAGATCCCCGATACTTCTATTTTATAATGCCAGCGATGTGGAAACAAGAATACCCTTTCTCTAGCGACCTTGAAGATTTAGAAAATTTGATCTAAAAATCTGAATATGCCTGGAAATTCTTTTGGACAACTTTTTCGAATCACAACCTGCGGGGAATCTCACGGTGGCGGGCTCGGCGTAATTGTTGACGGCTGTCCTCCGGGCTTGCGTATTTCACAAGAAGATATCCAACACGAACTTGATCGTCGTCGACCAGGTCAAAGCGCGCTGACTACACCCCGAAACGAAAAAGATCGCATCCATATTCTCTCTGGGATGAGTGGTGGCGTAACAATGGGGACTCCGATCCTCCTTCTTGCATACAATGAGGATGTAAAATCGCAAGATTATAAAGAACTTAAAAAATTATTCCGCCCGTCTCATGCGGATTATACGTATCTAGCAAAGTACGGCTTGCGAGATTGGCACGGATCAGGCCGCGCATCTGCACGAGAGACGCTTGCACGGGTTGCCGCTGGCGCAATCGCTCAAAAATTTTTGAAAGAAAAACTCGGGATAACATTCACAAGCTATGTGGAACAAGTGGGTTCTGTACACACATCTATGGATCACGAAAAAGTAAATCGTAAACTCATTGATGCAAATATAGTGAGGTGTCCAGATGAAGAGGCGGCAAAGCGCATGATACGGCTGATCGAAAAAGTAAAACGAGAAAAAGATTCTATCGGGGGAGCCATCACGGGTGTAATCAAAAATGTACCAGCAGGACTTGGTGAGCCAGTGTTTGATAAATTACCAGCAGATCTCGGTAAGGCAATGCTTTCTATTAATGCGGTAAAGGGGTTTGAGATCGGATCAGGATTTGATGGAATAAAATTGAAGGGCAGTCAACACAATGATGAATTCTACAAAAATAAAAAGGGACAGATTCGCACAAAGACAAATCATGCAGGGGGAGTGCTTGGAGGAATCTCAAATGGAGAGACGATCTATTTCCGTGTTGCATTCAAGCCAGTGGCGACGATTGGCAAAAAACAAAACACTGTCACTGCCAAAGGAGAACGCACAACCGTAGAGGCGGTCGGACGTCATGATCCCTGTGTAGTGCCGCGTGCTGTCCCTATCGTAGATGCGATGAGTGCGCTGGTAATCATGGATCACTATCTTCGCCATAAGGCGCAAAATGTAAGAATAAAGGATCAAAAATTATGAATCAAGGAAAAAAAATAGGCGTCTCTGGCGATCAAGGCTCCTTCTCAGAGGAAGCGGGAACGCTCTATGCAAATCGTGAAGGGCTCGATCCTGACATCGCATACTGCACTGATATGGAGGGTGTGCTCTCTGCTCTGGAAAACGAAACTATTGAACTTGGAGTTTTTCCTGTCGTCAATTCTAGAGGTGGTTTAGTACAAATGGCGTTTGAGGCAATGGGACGCCATCTTTTTACTCTCGTCGATGAAGTAGTGTTGGAAGTGCATCAATGCCTTCTTACCATGCCAGGGATGGTGAAAAATACGGTCACTGCAATCGCAACCCATCCTCAGGCAATCGCGCAATGTGAACAATACATCAAAACGGAATTACCTCATGCGCAGCTCATTCCATGGGAAGATACTGCCAAAGCCGCGAGAGATTTACGTGACGGAAAACTTCAACCAACAACAGCTGTCATCGCCCCTGCGCGCGCTGCCACACTCTATGGCCTCCAAATCCTAGAAAAGAGCATTCAAGACCAACACCCAAACCTTACGACGTTTATCGTGGTCAAAAGATATGACCATTATTAAACTCAGAAAAAAAATCGACGCAGTAGACGCACGGCTTATCAAGCTTCTCGCAAAACGTTTTGCGATCGCAAAAGCGATCGGAGATCTAAAAAAGAAACACGGCCGAGCTATCACCGACACTGCGCGCGAAAAAGAACTCGTGGCATTTCACGCATCACTCGAAAAAACGTACAGTCTCTCTAAGGCATTTACGAAATCGCTCTGGAGGCTTATTCTGAAAGAATCAAAACGTATCCAAAGAATTCCTAAACCCTAGCCCCATGAAATTCTCACCCTTCATGAAAGTCGCTCCATCAGCATCAGTGATGATGAATTCTCTTGCCCTTGAAAAAAAATCAAAAGGGCAGCGCGTATATAATTTGGCCGCGGGGGAGCCAATGGTAGATACTCATCCGCTCGTAGTAGAGGCGGCACAAAAAGCCATGCAAGAAGGAAAAACACATTACCCCCCGGTCGCGGGCATACCAGAGCTTCGAGCGGCCGTGACAGAATGGATGAATACGACATACGCCACTTCCTACACAGCAGCGCAAAGCCTTGTGACATGCGGAGGGAAGTACGGAATCTTCGCACTATGCCAAGCCTTGCTTGAACCCGGGGATGCAGTGCTCATTCCTGCCCCATATTGGGTATCATACCCTAGCATGGTGCAACTCTTTGGGGGCGTGCCTATAGAAATTAGTACCGAGGAAACAAATGGCTGGAAATTATCTATCGCTGATCTTGAACGCGTATGGACACCTCAAACAAAAATCCTCATGTTTAACAACGCCTCGAATCCTACGGGCGTACTGTATTCACATGAAGAGATCGAAAAAATCCTACAGTGGGCAAACACAAAAAATATAATCGTCATTTCTGATGAAGTCTATAGTGGGCTTGTATATGATGGAAAGAAATTTATCTCCTGTGGCTCATTTCCCCAATTCCAAGAAAACACCGTTATCATCCAAAGCTGCTCAAAACACTTCGCGATGACGGGATGGCGTGTGGGGTTTGTATTCGCGCGGCAAGAAGTGATCAAGACGCTTACCATGCTCCAAGGCCAAAGCACCACCGGCACCTCAAGCATTAGCCAGTGGGCAGCTTTGGCGGCGGTACAGAATGCGAGCGAGATTATCCCTCTCGTACGCATGGCAATGCAAGAGAGACGCGATGTAGTAATCCGCACATTTGAAGAATCTTTTGGTAAAAAACTGCTCACCCCTTCTTCCAGCCTCTATCTTTTTATATCACTCGCACTTCTTGAGCGAGAAGGACAATCTTCGGAAATGTTTGCAATGGAACTCCTCGAAAAAGCAAATATAGCAACAGTACCCGGCAAGGCCTTTGGCAAAGAAGGGTATCTGAGATTCTCGTTTGGGGATGTGCCGGCAGAATTAGAGCTAGCGATTATTGCGCTAGCCGCATATATCAAAAAACCAGGGTCTCTGGCCTAAATAACAAAAGCAGACCCAAAATCAACATTAGTACTCCGCCGATAAGAGAAGACCATTTGGCATACGTATATGTAGATCCGATTTTTGAAATGCTATAAAGCGCAATTCCAAAAACAATCAAATCGTCAACCATATACATCAAGATATAGACCAACATATAACCCTGCTGAACAATCCATTGCGGTGCATTGAGTTCGATAATTTTAGTAAACGTCTGCGGGATGCCGATGGAACATGCAAATTCGAAAATATTTACCGAGAAGGCGAGCCCTAAAATTCCAAGAACAACACCAAACGTAAGAGGTTTTACCGCTAATGCACGAACGCGATGGCTAAGTCGTTCTTGCTGATCTGAGCTTGCAACACTGCATACCGGCTTGAAATTGATAAACTTGTAAAGAAAGTATATGCCGCTTCCGATCGCAAGGATTCCCACCGCAGGAAGTGTGATACGATTCAACGCAATAAAATCCCACGCAGTGATCCATACGGTCAAAATTAAATAATACATCACTGCTTCTGCGAGTATAAATAACCCCGCATATTGCAACATCCTTTTACGCGATCCGACCTGTGAAAGAATCACAAGAAACATAACCAACACCCACATAGCGCAGGGATTGAACCCGTCGATAAATCCAAGCACAGCGGAGAGCAAGATTAGAGGCATAGACCCGACATCGATCTGCGTACCGACCAAAGGCACGCGAACCAAAAACGTTTTGTCGATACACACTTTATCCGCATCGCAAGAAGCGCCCACGCCTTCAAACACAGTGGCGTTTCCATTCAAAATTTCTTCAAAACTCTGATTTATTCCGCCTTTTTTGATAAGATCACGAAAAACTGCTCCCGTGGTTTGTGCGCTTTCAAACCCTTGTACCAGAATTCCATGAATGAGTGTGATCGGAGTCCCTTTTACAAGCTTGTACTGAGTCGCAACCTGAGAAAAAAGTGTGTTATTTTTTTCTTCCGCGAGATCATAGACAAAAATCTCAAGAAAAGGAAGCTCCTTTTTGAGCTCTTCAAAAAACTTCTTTTCTTCTATACAGTGTGTACAGTCAGCGCGAACAAATGCATATATTATTGTTCGCTCATTTTGTTGGGCAGATGCGCCTCTGCCAATGCCCATAACAGTGAGCGCTGCAAGGCTGGCAAAAAATACTATTCTAATACCCAAACGCATATGCTGTGGTGCTATATTATCCAAGCAATGCTCGAAGTCGTGGAAATTTCGAACAGAGTGGGAGCTTCCCGCACCAATTCTCTAAGCCCCACACACGACCTGCTCTGACTGCGGCAAAAAATAAAAAAACTAAAGCATAGATTATGTGCTCATCAACGATGAATGCTGTTGTTTTTATGGTGGGAAATATCAGTATTGGGAAATAGTATAATATCATCAGAACAGCCCCGCATAATGAACTTAAGCGGACAAATACTCCAAGAATCAATGAAACGCCCAAAAGGGTTAACGCCCATTCATTGACAACATTCGTGATCGGTAATATGTCCGGTCTTGTAAGCCATGTATAAAATTCAGGAAATGTTTTTGCGCCAGACAAATATCCTGCCGCTGACCATGTGGGATTAAGCACTTTTGTGATTCCCGCATAAAACATAAGCCATCCCATGGCTATACGTAACGCGAAGAGCGAGAGTTTTGCATAATAAGATTGTATCATATTGATAATAAATTATTGCAGCCATTCTTTTAACGTCCGAGGAGTGCCGCGCATAAAAAATAACGCAAGAGGAGCGCCCCAATTTGTCCACCGTTCAATAAAATCCCATACTGGATCCGGACCAAACGGCCAGCGAACCATTGCTGTCCATAATCCCCAAAAAGCCATCCACAGTACAATGACGCGGATAGGGTACACAAGTACATGGATCGCCAGAAGTATATCCGCTATGCCGATAATTAATAATATCGTCGTAATCATCCCCGGATCTGTAATCCCAAACGGATAAAAATATTGAAACCACCCCTCCTTTCCCTGTATCGCAAACATGCCGTGACCAATAAATTCTCCTGCAACAGCAATACGAAGAATCCAGTCAGGCCATTTTTTTTCACTCATATAATTACGAAATGATTTATCGAGATGCTATATTGATATAAGGAAAAACATTTCTCATTTCTTTGACAAGCGAATCAACATCGAGTATGTCCGCGTCATCCAGCGGTTCAAGAGTTTTTTTGAAAGAAGTTTTTTGAATGAAATACTGTTCGCCCTGAATGAGATTTTCTGCAATCTCAAAAAAATCTTCTCTTGTATGCACGCCGGGAAATACAGTTGTGCGAAACTCATGCGCAATGCCAGAATCTTGAATAACGCCAAAGGTTTTTTTGCATGAGTCAATAGCCGCCCGTCCGCCTTTTTTTATCACATCCAAATACTTATGCCACGGCGCTTTTACATCCATGGCAATATAATCAACAAGTTTATCTGTAATGAGTTTCTGCGTGACATCAGGGTGAATGCCATTTGTGTCAAGTTTAACAAAAAACCCTTCTTTCTTCAATCTTTTTATAAACTCGCTCAAACCAGTGTGTATGGTCGGTTCACCTCCGGTAATACATACTGCGTCGACGACAGCCTTGCGGTTTTTGAGAAATTCAAATGTTTCTTCAATATTTTTCGGGCTTGCCGATTCAAGAGGAATAAGATCGGGGTTATGGCAATAGGAACATCGAAACACGCACCCTTGCGTAAAAAGGACAGTGCACGGCTTTTCTGGATAATCGATGAGGCTTACCGGCTGTATTCCTGCAACAATCATACGGTATCATTGGACGGGACGGGTGTTTCTACGAGAATAGGCTTTTCATCCACTACATATTCAACGCGCTCTTTCCATTCACTTTTTTTACCTCGATTCCATTGCTCGACAGGACGAAAATATCCCACGATTCGAGACCACACCTCTGTGGGTTGGGAGCAGGTAGTACATTCCAAAACCTCGCCGGGGATATACCCATGCACACGGCAGACACTAAATGTCGGCGTGATAGTAAAGTAGGGGAGGCGGAATTTCTCTGCAACGCGGCGAACGAATGAGCGGCACGTTTTCCAATCTGAAATTTTTTCTCCAAGAAATAAATGGAGTACGGTTCCGCCAGTATATTTCGTTTGAAGATCGTCCTGGTGGGTAAGCGCGGCAATCGGATCGTCAGTGTATCTCACTGGAAGGTGCGTAGAATTGGTGTAATAGGGAGCTTCTTGTACCCCTGCTTGGATAATACCGGGAAACCGTACGGCATCTTCTTTTGCGAAACGATATGTGAGGCCCTCTCCCGGCGTTGCCTCAAGATTATAAAGATGCCCTGTTTCTTCCTGATAAGAAACCAATTTATCGCGCATGAAGGCAAGGGTCTCCTTGGCAAATTCTTTTCCATGCTCTGTCGCAATGTCTTCCCCAAGAAGGTTCATACATGCTTCGTTCATTCCATTCAAGCCGATTGTCGAAAAATGATTGTGAAGATTCCCAAGATATCGCTTTGTGTACGGAAGAAGGCCGTTGTCGATATTTTGCTGAACAATCTTGCGCTTTATCTCAAGCGAGTTGCGTGCAAGATCCATAAGTGTCCCAAGGCGCAGGAAGAAATCTTCTTTGGTGCGCGCAAGATACCCAAGACGAGGAAGGTTGATCGAAACAATTCCGACACTACCTGTCATTTCTGCTGAACCAAACAATCCGCCGCCGCGAGTACGCAATTCACGCAAATCAAGTTGTAAACGACAACACATACTGCGTACATCGCTCGGATTCAAATCAGAATTCAAAAAATTCTGAAAATAGGGTATGCCGTATCGCGCAGTCATTTCAAAAAGAGCCTGCACATTTTCATTATTCCAATCAAAATCCTTAGTGATATTATACGTAGGTATGGGGAAAGTAAAAATGCGGCCGTGCCAATCTCCTTCTTGCATGACTTCGATAAACACACGATTAAGGAGATCCATTTCTTTTTGACACTCGCCATATGTAAACGACTGTTCGACACCGCCAATAATCGGATGTTTGTCGCGCATATCCTCGGGACATACCCAGTCCAATGTAATATTGGTAAAGGGTGTTTGCGTGCCCCATCGCGACGGCACATTAAGATTGAACACAAATTGTTGAATTGCTTGCTTTACTCGACGGTAATCAAGATTGTCGATTTTGATAAACGGCGCAAGGTACGTATCAAATGAAGAAAATGCTTGCGCGCCAGCCCACTCGTTTTGAAGGGTTCCAAAAAAATTCACCATCTGCGCCACAGCGGTCTCGAGATGTTTTGGAGGAGCTGACTCAACCTTTCCAGGAATTCCATTAAATCCTTCCTCGAGAAGTTGCCGGATGCTCCACCCTGCGCAATACCCTGAAAACATTCCGAGATCATGAATGTGAAAATCGCCATCCACGTGCGCGTCGCGAACTTCTTTTGGATAGATATAATTAAGCCAATAATTTGCAACAAGCTTGCCTGATGTATTTAGTATCATGCCTCCCAATGAATATCCTTGGTTTGCATTCTCGTTTACTCTCCAATCAGATTGATTCAAATACTCCTGGATGGTATTGCCAACATCGACAAGACAGCTTTCGGTATCGCGAACCTGTGCTCTCTTTTCGCGATACACGATATACGCTCTCGCTGTTTTAAAGTGCCCCGACGACATCAATGCAAATTCAACAATATCTTGAATCTCCTCCACAGAGATGCCCTGCTCAAACCTCTTTGTTTTTAAAATGTAGTGATACGCCGTCTCTCCTATTTTACGGCTTTCCCCGCCATTAAATTCATTGGTTGCTCGCGATGCGCTTTCAATGGCGCGCACGATTCTTTCTTTGTCGAAATCGACCTTTGTTCCATCTCGCTTGACAACACACGGCGTGGACATATGTCAGCTCGTTATAAATAAAAAACTCACCTATTGGTGAGCCTCGTAGTGGGCTTCAGGGTGTAGGGGGCAACTATTCTTTTTGTTTGTGAATCAATGGAATGCGTCCGGGACAATTTTTAATGCCACAGAGATACTCATTCATATCGCTTGCTGCAATCACATTCATCTGGTGGCAAGAGCGGCATTTAATTTCAATCTCGCTCTCCACAAGCACTCCTTTGAAGAGGAGTTTCTTGCATGTCTGACATCGATATTCATGATAAGGAAGAGGCATAATACTACCGCTGCTCGATTGCTCACGTATTATATTCTGTTTTCATGCGCAAGACAAATCATTATGGTTACATGCGCTTTTCAATCAAAGACGGGGGTTATACACACCCATTGTTTTTTTCGGGTGCTGGGAATCCTCTCACATCCGATTCGAGCCTGGGCGCTGCTCGTTATCGCGCCCTTCGATTCCCGCCGCAACAGCCGACTGGCTGTTGCTCAGCCAAAACTCGCTCACGCTTATTTC
>JACQSA010000036.1 GCA_016206145.1 Candidatus Uhrbacteria bacterium | reverse complement strand
TGCTCTCTTTGGACGCAAAATCTGACTTGGATCTTTTACGCTTTCGATCCACGCTCTCATTTGTTCTGAGGTTGGCGGGCGGTTTGGTGTGTCGGGCATAGGATTTAATCTATGATAGTAATGACCCACTCCAGAGATCATGGAGAAATAATTCCCATGGATATATGGTAATGTTTCTGTAGATACGTTTTTTTTTATCAAGAGAAACAATGATACATTGCTTGGGCTTATACTCCTCTTGAAATGCCAGCATATTCTTCATGTGATGGCCAAGTACTTCTGAAACACCTTTTACCTCCAAGGCGATCTCCCCTTCTCCAAGAATAAAATCTACCTCGTATCCTGAAGTCGTACGCCAATAGGAAATCGGATACTGAAGTCCGGAATACTGCTGATGCGCAATAAGCTCTTGGAAGATAAAATGCTCAAACGCTCGTCCAAATGATTCACTACCAAAAATGATATTTCCGCGTTTAAGAAGAGTATTCGCAATTCCCACGTCAAAAAAATAAAACTTCGGGGCTTGAATAATTCTACGTTTTGCCCTTTTGCGATATGCCTCTACAAAATGGGCTAAAAGCGTATCAATCAAAATCTGAAAATACTCTTTGGCTGTCGGACCGCTGATCCCGCACTCACGAGAGATATTTAAAAAATTCACTACCTCTCCATTACTAAAAGATGCCGCTTCGAGGAATCGAGCAAACGTAGGTACGTTACGAGTCAGCGCCTCAGCAGCAATCTCCTCTTTTAGATAGTCACCGATATATGCCCGATGAAGTTGTTCAACAGAATCAGAAAGATAGTGACGTGGAACAAGACCCTGTTGCAAGGCTCTGATAAGATCAAAATCAGGAATCTCTCTTGAGACAAGCGGAAAGAGTTCATAACGAAGAGCTCTCCCGCCCAAAAGATTTGCTCCAGAGCGTTTCAGCTTACGAGCGCTGGAGCCGCAAAGAATAAATTGAATATTTGCATTTACAATCAGCCACTGAATCTCATCGAGCAAGTGAGGGATTTTTTGCACTTCATCAATAATAACTGGCATCGTTTGTTTGCTCGCAAGCAACTCTTCGCGAAGCAGAGAAGGTTTTCGTTGCAGCCGTTCAAATTCATCGGAAAGAAGTAGGTCATAATAGGGAGATTTAGGAAAGAGTATTTTTAGCAATGTGCTCTTCCCGCTCTGCCGTGGACCCCAAAAAAAACAACTTTCCTTTTCTAGTCCTTGAAATTTTTGTAGTCTTGTAAACATGTGTGGCTATATCATGCCATGAAAATGTAATATTCTACTTTATTTTAGCATGCCAAAATAAAATGTCAATATCATTTTTCTACCTGCGAACGAGGAGAACACTCAGACCGCCGTCCAAACCGCCGGGCTTCCACATAAGCAAGTTTGCACCCCTCCTATCAGCGCTACCAACGTCGATAAGGAAGCCCCAAGACGAGCGTGTAGAAGTCCAGCTATGCTCATTTCCTAGAATCTTCTTGTCGGCTGCTGCGCTCATGAATGCGATATGGTCAAGGTGTTCGACTAAGTTACCGCGATTGTGTTGGTTGATGCCAAGGTTGGAAAGTTCTTGGGTATATTTCTTCCATGTAGTCTCTCCATCCAGGAGGGCTGTAATTTCTTCGGGTGTTTGGGTAGCAAAATTTGTACGGTAATACTCATCCCATTCATTGAGATCATCCCTGTCTTGCTGTGGCATTTTATCTTCTGAACCCTGCCAAAGCTTCTTTATGTGATCTGCGATAAGGCTAGTTCGTCAACATAGTTTTTGTTTGTGGAGTCAGGGAGAAGTTCTGTTGCCATGAAGACCCATGCAAGACGTGGAGTTTCCATGGTAAAAAAAGGTTCATCCTTGAACGAGTTGATATTATTGAGAAACGTTTCATTGCGAGCAGTATAGACTGGAGAAAGAAGTTCATTGAGTTTTGATCCGGTAAGGGGTGCGCCGTCTTGTGCGGTATCGCATACTAGCCGTAAGACCATGCCTGCGTTTCGTTCTCGTTCCATGCGGTCTTGGTCAAATGGTATGGGTGGGATGATATCTGGCAATGTGACGTAAGGGTATTTTTCTTTGATTTGCTCAGGGCCAAAGAAGGCATCTGGCCCCATGATCGTACGGGCTGTTTCTATTTGTCTGGCGATGTCTCCTTCGAGCTTGATGGTGGGGACTTCGGGAGATGGGCGAGGTTTGGCTGTTCTCTTTGGACGCAAAATCTGACTTGGATCTTTTACGCTTTCGAGCCACGCTCTCATTT
>JACQSA010000029.1 GCA_016206145.1 Candidatus Uhrbacteria bacterium | reverse complement strand
GAGTAGGGACGATCATATCTCCCGCGAATCCCACGGTCCGTATATCTCAACCCGTGGGAACTATTCCCGCATCTGCCGTCAAGCTTCGCGCAACGCCGCTATTTGGTGATCGCTTCCTTGTTGATCCAAATCGAGAGAATGATCAGCAGGATATGTCTAGACCTTAGAGGTCTGAATTACTTTGAATTACTGCAACGGTAGTGTCAGGAATTCCCGGATCAGGGCAATGACCGCAGTGCGCTTTTATTGAGTGAGGATCAACAACAATCGTAAAAAAATCTTTCGAGAAATAACATCGCCAACATACGTGGTAGTGTTATTTTTAGATGATTTAAGACGAGTTGGTTGACAGTTCTTTTGAATTCCGTATACTAATATCGTTTTCTTAGGAAAGATCATTTGCTGGCCGAGAAAGGCCTTATTTTATTTATAGGTAGACATGTCAACAGTAAATCAATTGATCCGCAAGGGTCGCACCCAACTTACAAGAAAATCAAAATCCCCGGCACTTGATAGTGTGTTAAATACATTACGCCGCCGCCGTACACAAATCAACAGTCCATTCAAACGCGGGGTATGCGTGAAAGTGACCACCACGACTCCTAAAAAGCCAAACTCTGCGCTTCGCAAAATCGCGCGCGTGCGGCTTTCCAATGGAATGGAAGTGACTGCATATATTCCAGGAATCGGCCACAATCTTCAAGAGCACTCCATTGTCCTTGTGCGTGGAGGCCGCGTAAAAGATCTTCCCGGTGTTCGATATCATATTGTAAGAGGCGTCTATGACACCACAGGCGTTGAGAGCCGTCGTCAGGGGCGTTCACTCTACGGCGCTAAAAGACCAAAGAAAAAATAATACTCCGTTTACTTCTATTCATTATGCGCGGACGACCAGCACAAAAAAGAAAACTGACTCCTGACCCAAAGTATGCGAGCACTTTGGTTACTAAGTTTATCAATTATGTCATGAAAGAGGGGAAGAAGGTTGTTGCCCAAAAAGTTGTGTATCGAGCGTTTGAAATCATAGAAGAAAAACTCAAAAAACCTCCTCTTGATGTATTTGATGAAGCAGTCAAAAATGTTATGCCGCTCCTCGAGGTCCGAGGCCGGCGCATTGGCGGCGCAAATTATCAAATCCCATTTCCGGTACGCGGAGATCGCAAGTATGCTTTGGCGTTCCGGTGGATTTTGAATGCCGTGCGCACCAAAAAAGGCAGACCCACTGCGCAAAAACTTGCCGACGAACTCATCGGAGCATCAAACAAAGAAGGCGATGCCATGAAAAAAAGAAACGACGTCCATAAAATGGCAGAAGCAAATCGCGCATTTGCACACTTTGCTCGTTTTTCCCGATAATTTATGCCCCGCGAATATCCATTAGAGAAGATTCGTAATTTTGGCATTATTGCCCATATTGATGCGGGTAAAACCACGGTTACCGAGCGCATTCTTTTTTATACTGGGAAAAAACATAAAATCGGCGAGGTGCATGAAGGAGAGGCAACCATGGATTGGATGGAACAGGAACAAGAGCGGGGGATCACTATTACCGCGGCCGCAACTACCTGTTTTTGGAAAGGAAATCGTTTTACTATCATTGATACTCCCGGCCACATTGATTTTACTGTAGAGGTGCAACGTTCTTTGCGCGTGCTCGACGGAGGAGTTGTGGTGTTTGACGGGGTCGCCGGAGTAGAGCCTCAGTCAGAGACAGTATGGCGCCAAGCAGATAAATTTAATGTTCCCCGCATCTGTTTTGTGAATAAACTCGATCGTACGGGCGCAGATTTTTATGCGGATTTAAAATCAATTCATGATCGCCTTACCACGCGCGCATTTCCTATTCAACTCCCGATCGGTATCGAGGACGGATTTATCGGCATTGTGGATCTACTGACCCAACGCGCATATTTTTACAGAGATGACCTTGGCACAAATATCGAAGAAACAGATGTGCCGGAAGATATGAAAGAAAAAGTTGCAGAATACCGGCACCAACTTCTTGAAGCGATCATTGAAAACGATGAAAATCTCATGAATATGTATTTGGCAGGACAAGAAGTTCCGCTTGAAGATTTGAAAAAAGTATTACGCATATGTTGCATCAAGGGTACGGTTATTCCTGTCATGTGTGGTAGCGCATTGAAGAATAAAGGCGTGCAATTTTTGCTTGATGCGGTCAATGACTATCTTCCTTCCCCATTGGATGTTCCTCCGGTCAAAGGAGTTCATCCAAGAGATCCGGATACCCAGATCATACGCGCAACTGACGATAACGAACCCTTTACTGCGCTTGCATTTAAAATCGCTGCAGATCCGTTTATCGGAAAACTTTGTTTTTTCCGCGTGTATTCCGGAACACTTTCCAGTGGTTCATACGTATATAATGCAACTACAGGGGATAGAGAACGTATCGGGCGTATTGTACGCATGTATGCCAATGATCGTGAAGAAATACAAGAAATATACGCCGGAGATATTGGAGCCGCAGTAGGACTCCGAAACACGTTTACCGGACATACGCTTTGCGATGAAGACCATCCCGTGATCCTTGAAAGCATTTCATTTCCCGAGCCTGTGATCTCTGTTGCTATTGAGCCAAAAACAAAGGCAGATCAGGAGCGCATGGGGACTGCCATGCAAAAGCTTGCCGAGGAAGATCCCACATTCCGCGTACGAACAGACGAAGACACGCTTCAGACCATTATTTCAGGTATGGGTGAATTGCATCTCGAGATTATTATCGATCGGATGAAACGTGAATTTAAAGTGGAGGCAAATGTTGGAAAGCCGCAGGTTGCCTACAAAGAAACAATCAGAAAATCCGCAGAAGGGGAAGGGAAATATATTCGTCAATCTGGCGGCCGTGGTCAATACGGACATTGTTGGTTGCGCGTTGAGCCTCTTGAAGCAGGGAAAGGATTTGAATTTGACGATGAAATCAAAGGTGGAGCAATACCAAAAGAATATATTCCTGCGATTGAGAAGGGCGTAAAAGAAGCAACAACAAAGGGTGTGCTTGCCGGATACCCATTGATCGACGTAAAGGCTACGGTGTACGATGGTTCATACCACGACGTGGATTCATCTGAGATTGCTTTTAAATTGGCTGGTTCTTTCGCGTTTCAAGAAGCGTGTAAAAAGGCAGGTCTTATTCTTCTTGAACCGGTAATGAAGGTTGAGGTTCTTACCGCCGAACAATTTATGGGCGAAGTCATTGGTGATCTTAATTCAAAACGCGGACAAATTCGGGAAATGTCTGAACGTAGCGGAGTAAAGGTTATTGATGCGTTTGTGCCGCTTGCAGAAATGTTTGGATACGCGACACAGCTTCGTTCTATGAGTCAGGGTCGCGCAAGTTACAGTATGGAGTTTTCCCATTATGCGGAAACGCCCCGAAATATCGTGGAATCCATTGTAAAGAAGGACTAATTCGTGTAAGTTTTCGTTTCGTATTGACATGCCCATCATTCATGATATACTATCAATCACACTCTTTTATCCCTAAAAAGGAGATACTGTGTTTTTCTTTTAATTTAAAGCTTAATAATCCAATCACACAAATATGGCAGAGAAATTTGAACGTTCAAAACCGCACGTGAATGTGGGGACTATTGGTCACGTTGACCATGGGAAGACCACATTGACTGCTTCTATTCTCAAGGTCCTTAGCGCTCATGGGATGAAGGCTTCCCAAAAGAGCGTGGATCAGATTGATGCGGCGCCTGAAGAAAAAGCGCGCGGCATTACTATCAATACCGCTCATGTCGAGTATGAAAGTGAACCACGCCATTATGCTCACGTGGATTGTCCTGGTCACGCGGATTATGTGAAAAACATGATTACAGGCGCAGCGCAGATGGACGGCGCTATTCTTGTGGTGAGCGCAACAGATGGTCCCATGCCTCAGACGCGTGAACATATCTTGCTTGCCCGTCAGGTCGGTGTTCCGTATATTGTCGTATTTTTGAATAAAGTAGATGCCATTGCTGATGATTCAAAAGAACTTATCGATCTTGTGGAAGAAGAAGTGCGGGATCTCCTCAAGAAATATGAATTTCCCGGAGACACCATTCCTGTGATTCGCGGATCTGCTCTTAAAGCGCTTGAGAATCCATCAAGCGAGGAATGGTCAAAACCGATCCTTGATCTTATGAAAGCCCTTGATTCGTACATTCCTGAACCGGTTCGAGACACTGAAAAACCCTTCTTAATGCCTGTGGAAGATGTATTTTCTATTGAAGGTCGTGGTACAGTCGTTACTGGTAGGATCGAACGCGGGATCATTAAAGTCAATGAAGAAGTTGAGCTTGTGGGTTTGCGCGACACTGCCAAAACAGTCGTTACGGGCATTGAGATGTTTAATAAGACTCTTGATGAAGGCCGGGCAGGCGATAATGCCGGACTTTTGCTTCGCGGTACAAAAAAAGATGAAGTAGAGCGCGGGCAAGTTTTAGCAAAACCGGGTAGTGTAACGCCTCACACAGAATTCGAAGCTGAAGTATACATTCTCAGCAAAGAGGAAGGCGGACGCCATAAACCGTTTTTTAAGGGGTACAAACCTCAGTTCTATATCCGAACCACCGATGTTACTGGCGAGGTATTGGCGTTGCCGGTAGGAGCAGAGATGGTCATGCCTGGCGAGACAGTAAGTATTACCGCAAAATTGATCTCCCCGATTGCTTTGGAAGAAAAACAGCGCTTTGCAGTTCGAGAAGGCGGTATTACAGTCGGGGCAGGTGTTGTTACCAAAATCCTTAAATAATCAAAACAAATGTCGGCCGTTGCGACCACACCCGTTGTTCAGAAGCACAAAGACGATGATACAGATCGCATGCGGATTCGGATTAAGCTTCGAGCCTATGATCATAAGATCATAGACCAATCCGCAGCAGCGATTATTGATGCGGTAGAAAGAAGCGGAGCTACTGTACATGGGCCGATTCCATTACCGACGCAAAAACATATCTACACAGTATTGCGATCGACATTTGTGAAAAAGGATGCGCGAGATCAATTTGAAATGAGAATTCATAAAAGATTAATAGACATCATGGATCCAACGCCAAAAACCACGGATGTGCTGACAAATCTCAACCTCCCTGCGGGTGTAGACCTTGAAGTAAAAATGATATAATACAATAGCTAAACTCACGCCTCGACATCTAAATAACTCTTTTTTAAAAGGAAGAAAGTGCTTAGAAAAAGGGGACTGTGAGCAAGGAACAGTGAAACAAAAAAATCGGAAACTTTCAAAAAAGCGACAACACATTCTGTATTGTCTTTTGCGAGTAAGAACCGGATTTTTGTATCCGGTTCTTTTCTTCCTCACACAAAATTGACACACACGTATGAAATTCATTCTCGGACAAAAACTGCACATGACACAGATCTTCGGCCCCAATGGAGCCGTGGTGCCTGCTACTCGAGTTTTTGTGGGTCCGTGCGTCGTTACGCAAGTGAAAACGCAAAAGAAGGATGGATACGCAGCCATTCAGGTTGGATCAGGAGCGAAAAAGAAAATTTCAAAGTCATTGAGAAATCATTTTCAAGGACTCCCCCATGTGTCAGAAAAAAAAGGGTTTCGTTTTCTCAAAGAAGTGCGTGTTCCTTCTGTAGAAGGAGTAGAGCGTGGAATGGAAATTGCTCTTTCGACATTTTCGATCGGCGACCGCGTGCAAGTCACAGGTACTTCAAAGGGAAAAGGGTTTGCGGGCGTGGTGAAACGTCATGGATTTCATGGACATCCGACAACGCATGGACACAAAGATCAAGAACGCATGCCCGGATCCATCGGTGCGGGTGGCGTGCAGCATGTCTTTAAAGGAAAGCGCATGGGCGGTCGTATGGGGTTTGATCGCGTGACAGTAAAGAATCTTTCTATTGTCGATGTGAATCCTGATTCCCATACGCTTCTTATTTGTGGTTCGATTCCAGGCGCTCCAAAGAGTCTGGTAATTATTCAAGCTGACGGAGACCTTGTATTTAAAAAGACAGCATCGGCAGTTCAAGAGACTGCGGACACACAAGAAGTTTCACAAGCACAAGAACCTATTGCAACGCAAGAGCAAGCAATAGTGCAAGAGCCGAGCAAGCAAGAACTGCCATTGGCGTAGTAGATACTATTTTTATGCAATTCGCTAACACAAAAACTGAATTGAAAAAAGTAACTCTCGATGTATATAACTCCGAAGGGGCAGTGGTCGCACACCGCGAGCTTGACCCTACTGTATTTGGAGTTACCCCGAAAGAGGAAGTGTTGCATTTGGCGGTTGTTGCGCAGGACGCAAATGCTCGGCGCGTACATGCGTCCACAAAAGGGAAAGGCGAAGTGCGCGGCGGTGGAAAAAAGCCATGGAAGCAAAAGGGCACAGGACGTGCGCGCCACGGATCCATCCGTTCTCCCATCTGGCGCGGCGGCGGCATTGTATTTGGTCCTCGCGCAAACCGCAATTATTCCCTCAAGATCAATAAAAAAGTCAAAAAGAAGGCTCTCTGCATGGTACTTTCTGCTCGCGCACACGAAGGGCGTATTATTCTTCTTGATGCACTGGAAATTCCATCCGCAAAAACAACACAGGCGGCACGCACGCTCGCAAAACTCCCTGTTATTGATTTTGCAAAAGGGCGCAAATCCGCAGTCATTACTCCGCCCCACACCCCCGAGCTTTCAAGGAGTCTTCGCAATCTTCCTCGTGTGAGCGTGATTCCTGCGCGAAGCCTGAACGTGAAAGATCTTATTGCTTCCCCTTCGTTGGTTATTCCTCTTGCGAGCCTTGAGAGTATTGAAAAGCAGTATGGTACTGTTTCTTCCTAAGATACGATCAATATGGCAATGGACTTTTTAAAAAAATTTGGAAAAAGAAAAAAAGAAGAAAAAGAGATACATGCGTCTTTGGCTTCAACGCAACCAAAGAGCGCAGTGCCGGTAATGCCCATATCGCATACCCATCAAGGGCAGTTCTCCGTGCAGGCCGAACGCATCCTTCGACGGTTAGTGATGACTTCAAAGGCCGGCAAGATAGGGAAATATGAAAAATATGTGTTTGAGGTGGCTCCGACGGCAAACAAGATTGAGATCAAAAAAGCATTTACTGTATTGTATGGCGTTCTTCCTCTTGCCGTCCGCACGTCGATACTCAAACCAAGAACAGTCCGTTTCGGTTCTAGAAAGGGGACACGAAAAAAATGGAAGAAAGCGGTTATTACCATTGATGTAAATAAATCCGTAACTATTGTGTAAGAAAGATATGGCAGTACGAACATACAAACCGACAAGTCCGGGCAGGCGCAAATCAAGCGTTGCGGATTTTTCAGGTTTGACGAAAAAAAGTCCAGAAAAGAAATTGCTTCAGATCAAAAAAAGGAGCGGCGGCCGCAACAACCAAGGGAAAATCACCGTACGCCACCGTGGCGGAGGGGTTCGCCGTTTCTATCGCCTTGTTGATTTTGCAAGAACAAAATTTGATATGCCCGCATCGGTGTCGGCAATCGAATACGATCCCAACCGTTCCGCGCGTATTGCATTGATCCAATATGCAGACGGCAAAAAATCTTATATTATCGCTCCGCACGAATTAAAGATCGGGGATACCATTCTTTCTTCTTTGGGCAACGCAGAGGTGAAGATCGGCAACAGGCTCTGCCTTGCGAATATTCCTACAGGCATCACGGTTCATGGAATAGAAATGCAGCCCGGTAGAGGCGCTCAAGTAGTCCGATCCGCGGGGCAAGGCGCTCAATTGCTGGCATTTGAAGACGGGTTTGCCCATCTTCGCTTGCCCTCCGGAGAGGTGAGAAAATTTCCGGGAAAATGCATGGCAACGATCGGAAGCGTAGGCAATCCAGATCATCAGAATATTCGATGGGGGAAAGCAGGAAGAATGAGGTATAAAGGATGGAGACCTTCTGTGCGCGGCAAAGCAATGAACCCGGTAGATCATCCGCATGGCGGCGGTGAAGGCAATCAACCGATAGGTTTGAAAGGCCCAAAGACGCCGGCGGGTCGGCCTGCGCTGGGTAAGATTACGCGCTCACGTAAAAAGGCATCAAATAAATTTATCATTAAGAAAAAACGATAATGTCTCGCAGTCTTAAAAAAGGGCCTGCAGTCAATGAGAAGCTTCTTAAAAAAGTGAGCCTGCTCAAACCCAATGATCGTACGGTAATCAAAACATGGGCACGCGATGCCGTGATCGTTCCCGAGATGGTTGGCTTTACATTCGGCGTTCACAATGGTAAGGTGCACATCCCTGTAGTGGTGGTGGAAGATATGATCGGGCATAAACTCGGTGAGTTTGCACTTACGCGTAAATTTGTCCGTCATGGCGGAAAGATGCAGAAAGAACAGGAGCAAGCAGCGGCTGCGGCGGCAAGTAAAACAGTAGCAAGCGTTTCTGCGGCGCCCAAGAAGAAATAATATACCTATGGATATACGAGCATACAATAGAAATGTACGTCAGTCAGCGCGCAAGGTGCGCCTGATTGCCGATCTCGTGCGTGGCATGGATTCTCCACAAGCGCTCGATCAGCTTCGTTTGCATACTCGTATTGCTCGCATCCCAATCGAAAAAGTCCTCCGATCAGCGCTTGCAAACGCAGAGCATAATTTTCACATCAATAGCGAAGATACATTCGTGAAAACAATTACTGTCGATCAAGGCACTCCATTGAAGAGATGGCGGCCTCGCGCATTCGGTCGCGCCGCTCCAATTGCCAAACATTCTTGCCATATCACACTCATTCTGGGAGAAAAACCGGGCGCGCGAAAGAGCGCTCCAAAGCCGGTTGCACAAGAGACAGTAATCCAAGATTCCGGACTTGCGGCAAGTCAAGATGTGCAACCGTTTACTGATGTCTCCGTACACCAAACTTCTTCTGGCACACTCGAACATAAGAGCGAAGCATTTGATGCACGCAGGGCGGGACGGCATGAACTTGATCAGAAAAATAATAAAGAAACAAAGAAACAAAAAGGATTTTTAAAAAAAGTGTTTAACCGTAAAGCTGGGTAACATGGGACAAAAAGTAAATCCAAAATTATTGCGTACAGGCATTATTTTTTCATGGGATTCGAAATGGTTTGCCCGTGACAGTCAGTATGTGAATTGGCTTCGAGAGGATCTCGAAATGAAAAAGTTTCTTCTCAAAGAACTTGCGGCTGCAAGCGTTGCAAAAATAGAGATCGAGCGCACCAGCAATGTTATTTCTATTTTAATCCATACGGCAAAACCCGGCGTAGTGATTGGCAGGCAAGGCGCGGGGGTGGAAGAATTAAAAAAGAAAGTTCAGCGGAAATTTTTTGGCTCGAAAAAAGTTACTATCAAGATTAATATTATTGAAGTTGATTCTCCCGCGCTTAATTCTCAATTGGTGCTTCGCGGCATGATAGAGGATATTGAAAAGCGTATGCCATATCGGCGAGTGCTGAAGACAGCGCTTGACCGCGTGCAGAAAGCAGGCGCCACAGGAGTGAAAGTTATGATCGGAGGACGTTTGAATGGAGCAGAAATTGCAAATCGCGAGAAGCTCGTGTGGGGCAAAGTCCCGCTCCATACATTGCGCGCGCACATTGATTATTCTCGAGGGACAGCGCATACGATCGCCGGAACAGTGGGAATCAAAGTGTGGATTTATAAGGGTGAAATTTTTAATGAAAAGAAGAAGTAAGGAGATATGATGTTTCCTAAAAAAGTAAAACATAGAAAATGGCACAGGGGTCGCGGTCGTAACAAAGGATCGCATGCGACTGCGGGTACACATGTAAGTTTCGGAGATTTCGGCATCAAAGCGCTTCAAGAACGATGGGTTACCGCACGGCAGATTGAAGCCGCACGGCGCGCAGTAGCGCGTTCTGTGAAGCGTGGCGGCAAAATTTGGATTCGCGTCTTTCCTGATCGTCCTGTTACCTTTCACGGAAATGAAAATCCGATGGGTGGGGGAAAAGGAGCAGTGGACCATTATGTTGCGCGTGTACTGCCAGGTATGGTGTTATTTGAGATGAGCGGAGTTGATGAAAAAAATGCACAACAAGCGCTTCGCCTTGCAGGATTTAAATTGCCGGTAAAAACGCGATTTGTGCGTAAGGAAGAATAGATATGAAATTTAAAGAACTTCGGGATAGAACAATGCAAGAACTGGATACACTCCTATCTTTGACACGCAAAGAAGTGGTGGCCTTACGCATGAATGTAGCTGCCGGTCAGTTGAAAGATGTGCGCGAAATCCGAGAAAAAAAGACATTAATCGCGCGTATCCTTACGCTTCTTGCCACACAAAAGAAATAATTTTCACCCTGTCTATGAAATCTGAACAAAAAAAACGTCGAAAATTGCAAGGAGTTGTGATGAGCGACGCGATGAATAAAACCCGCACTGTGGAAGTGCGTAGGACAAAAGTGCACCCAAAATATAAAAAACGGTTTACTGTTTCAAAGCGCTATTTGGTGCATGACGAAAAAAACGAATACCATACGGGAGACATTGTGAGATTTGAAGAAACGCGGCCGTTGAGCCGCCATAAACGATGGCGGATTGTTGAGAAGAGTGAAAAAAAATAATATGATTCAGCATCGATCAATACTTACCTCAGCAGACAATACAGGCGCACGGAAGATCCAGTGTATTCGTGTGCTGGGCGGATACAAAAAACGCTATGCGCGGATTGGCGATGTTGTAGCGGTTGCGATCAAATCTGCAGAACCCCACAGTACAGTGAAAAAGGGCGAGGTGGCGCACGGTGTGTTGGTGCGGACAAGGAAGGAAACGCGGCGGTCGGATGGTACGTATGTTCGGTTTGATGATAACGCCATTGTGCTTGTTGATAAAAAAACAAAAGAGCCACGCGGGACTCGTATCTTTGGCCCTGTGGCACGAGAACTGCGCGTAAAAGGATTTACTAAGATTATTTCACTTGCCCCCGAGGTATTGTAATGCATATGAAAATAAAAAAAGGTGATACTGTAAAAATCATAACCGGTAAAGACAAAGGCAAGACAGGTACTGTAGTGCGGGCGTATCCTCAAGAGAGTCGCATAGTCATTGAAGGGTTGAATCTGGTGGTAAAACATGTGAAGGCGCGCAAGCAGGGAGAGAAGGGTCAAAAACTTTACATCCCTGCACGGCTCGGAATTTCAAAAGTAATGCTGGTATGCAAAGGGTGTTCAAAAGCGACACGTGTCGGATATCGCCTTATTGACACAGACGGAAAAAAAACGAAAATGCGAGTATGCAAAAAATGTACACAGACAATCTAATCTTGTATGTCCCATCTTCATAAAAAATATCAAAAAGAAATTGCGCCTGCATTGCAGAAGGAATTCGGATTGAGAAATCCGCTCCAAGTTCCACGCATTATTCGCGTTACCGTAAATGTAGGAGTAGGAAAGTCCCTCAAAGATGCTGAATTTGTTTCTGTAGTGGAACAAACCCTTACGCGTATTACGGGTCAGAAGCCTATTCGTACGCGCGCAAAAAAGTCTATTGCGAGTTTTAAAATTCGTGCAGGCCAGGTGGTAGGAGTGGCAGTGACATTGCGAAAAAAACGAATGTATGATTTTTTAGATAAGCTTCTCACGTTTGCGTTGCCGCGCGTACGCGATTTTCGCGGACTCGATGCAAAGTGCGTGGACGCGCAAGGAAATATGACAATCGGTTTCCGCGAAAATCTTACGTTCCCGGAGATTCGGCCCGATGAAATCGAGCGTGTGCATGGGCTTGAGATATCCATTACCACAACTGCACGTTCTCGAGAGAAAGGCCTTCGTCTATTCAAGCTCTTCGGCCTCCCCTTTAAGGAGGCGGTCGTAAAGAAATAATTGTATGGCAACAACTGCACAAGTAATAAAATCAGAACGGTCGGTTCGCAAGCCAAAATTCGTTACGCGCGTGGTACGTCGATGTTGGCGGTGTGGCAGACATCATGGCTTTATGCGAAAGTTTCAGCTGTGCCGCATTTGTTTTAGAGAGCTTGCGTGCCGCGGTGCAATTCCCGGAATCACAAAAAGCAGTTGGTAATTTCCTTAACTTATATGACAGATCAAATCGCAGACCTCCTTTCTCGAATCCGTAATGCATTAAAAGTGCATAAAGCCTTTGTTACCTTGCCGTATTCTCGTGTGAAGCGGGATATCCTTGTCGTACTCAAACAAGAAGGGTATATTCTCGAAAGTGAAACGGGCGAAGAGGCGGGTCTTTCTCATCTGAAAGTCTCTTTGAGATATATGGGAGGGAAAACTCCCGCGATTCGGACATTGAAACGCATCAGCAAACCCGGTAGCCGCGTATATGCAAAATCAAAAGAGCTTCCTATTGTATTAAATGATCTTGGAATTGCTGTTGTTTCCACCTCTTGCGGCATTATGACAAATCGGGAAGCGCGGAAACGAGGATTAGGCGGTGAGATTCTTTGTGAGATTAGTTAATAGTGGACAATAGATATGTCACGTATAGGGAAACAACCAATTACAGTGCCCGGCGGAGTCGATGTGAATATCGACGGTTCTGTTGTGGCGATCAAAGGGCCAAAGGGATCTCTTCAGCGTACGCTTCATTCCGCAGTGACCATTGGAAAGGACGGGTCTACACTTCATGTGACAGTGGGGGATCCCCAGAATAATACCCATAAAGCTCTCTGGGGGCTTTCTCAGCGTTTGGTTTCGAATATGGTTAATGGAGTTACGAAAGGATTTGAAAAACAACTTGAACTCAATGGAGTTGGTTTTCGGGCCTCTCTTTCCGGTCGTGCGCTCACTCTTAATGTGGGTTTTTCACATGCGGTAGAATTTTCTTTGCCTTTGGGAATCGAAGCAAAAGTTGAAAAGAATGTGATTACCCTCTCAGGCATAGACAAAGAATTGGTCGGACAGACCGCGGCCAGTATTCGCAAAATTCGTAAGCCAGAGCCGTATAAGGGAAAAGGAATTCGGTATGTGGGAGAAGTAGTGAGAAAGAAAGCAGGAAAAGCCGCGAAGGCAGGTGCAAAATAATCCAAATATGTTATGAAACGCGATACACGATTTCGAAAACAAATGAGAAAACGCAAGATCCGCGCAAAAGTTGCGGGGACTTCTGTCGTTCCTCGATTGTCAGTATTCCGCGGACGTAAACATATTTTCTTGCAGATTATTGACGATACGCACGGCAAGACACTTGTGTGGGCACACGAACGCGAGCTTGACGCACAGACGGTGAAAACAACAAAAACAGAGCGCGCGTTGGCTCTTGGGAAACTCATTGGTCAAAAAGCCCGTACGCAAGGATTGGAACGGATCGTGTTTGATCGAGGGGGAAACGCATATCATGGGCGCGTGCAGGCAGTAGCCCAAGGAGCACGTGACGCAGGTTTAGTATTTTAAGCATTTGATTATATGGCAGAAAAAGAAAAACGGCCAAGGAGAGACAGAGGTTCCAAGTCTTCAATGGAGAGTGAGTTTGAACAACGCATTATTGATATTACCCGTGTTGCTCGCGTAATGGCAGGCGGAAAGCGCATGAGATTCCGTGCGTGCGTCGTAATCGGTGATATGAAAGGCAAGGTTGGATATGGCATTGGAAAGGGTGCGGACGTGACATTGGCAGTAACAAAAGCGGTAAATAAAGCAAAACGTGATTTATTGCAGCTTTCCAAACGTGATGACGCAACAATCGTTCATGAAGTACGGACAAAATATAAAGCTGCGCGTTTACTCCTCAAGCCCGCCCCAAAGGGGACTGGAATTGTAGCAGGCGGTGCCGTGCGTTCCGCATTGGAAGTTTCCGGCATAGGCAATGTGGTGGCAAAAATATACGGATCAAAAAATAAGATCAATAATATCAAGGCTTTATTTGTGGGTTTTGAACATCTTATCGCCTCTTCTGCGCGATATCCAGCTCCCATCCACGCAGAGGAAACGAGGAAGAAAGAATAATACTACGATTATGGAACTCACACTTCATACATTACGCGCAACTTCCGGCTCTCGAAAACCTCGCAAGCGCATCGGCCGCGGTCTTGGTTCAGGCCATGGCGCGTTTTCGACTCGAGGGATCAAAGGGCAACGCGCAAGGAGCGGGGGAAGCCATGGGTTGCTTCGAAAGGGCTTGCAGCCTATATTGCGACAGATTCCCAAACTTCGGGGTTTTAAGAGTATTCACATAAAACCTTTTGCAGTGAATGTGGATGTGCTTGAAAAACGTTTTTCTGATGGAGAAGTAGTAAATCCTAAGACCCTGAATCAACGCGGCATACTTACCGTATCAAAGAAAGGAGCAAATGTTCGTGTGAAAATTCTTGGAAACGGAACTCTTACCAAAAAACTTACTATTGAAGGTTGCGAACTAAGCCGCACTGCTTCAGAACGCATTACCAAGGCCGGCGGTACGATTCGTGGCGCACCACAGAAGGCTTTATGAGTACACTCAAGCAGATTTGGACGCTTCCTGATTTACGCAATCGGATTTTGTTTGTGCTCGCCATGCTTGTGATATTTCGTTTGGCATCCAGCGTCCCCATCCCGGGTGTCGATGCGGAAAATCTGCAACGGTTTTTCCGCGGAAATCAGATATTCGGCCTTATGAATATTTTTTCTGGCGGCGGGCTAGAGCGTTTTTCTGTTGTTGCCATGGGTGTTGCTCCTTATATCACCTCGTCTATTATTTTTCAGCTTTTAGTGATGATTGTTCCTCGTTTGGAAGCATTGCAAAAGGAAGGGGAATATGGACGGCAAAAAATCAACCAGTATACTCGGTATCTTACCCTTCCATTGGCGATGATTCAGGCATACGGCATGATCCTTTTACTTCGCCAATCACCAGTGCCGATTTTGGGTGATCTTTCTTTGGCAAATATGGCGATGATGATTCTCACATTGACGGCAGGCACGATTTTTCTCATGTGGATCGGCGAGCTTATTTCAGAGAAAAAAATTGGGAACGGCATTTCACTCATGATTTTTGCCGGAATTGTCGCATCGCTTCCTTCAAGTCTGCAGACATTGCAGATTATTGAGTCGTCGCAGATCATTAATCTTTTAATATTCCTCGCAATTACTGTTATTACGATCCTTGCGGTAGTGTTTATGACCGAAGGACAGCGGAACATACCAGTGACATATGCGCGCCGTGTACGGGGAGTTCGTATGATGGGAGGTGTGGATACCCACTTACCATTGCGCGTGAATCAAGCAGGAGTCATCCCGATCATCTTTGCGATTTCCGTTATCCTTTTTCCACCTACCATTGCGCATTTTTTCTTAAATGCGCGTACGCAATTTGTCAAGGATGCGGCGCAAGCGGTAATCAATTTTTTCAACGACACTGCCATTTATGGCGTTTTCTATTTTCTTCTTGTCATTGGATTTACGTATTTTTATACATCTGTCGTATTTCGGCCGGATCAGATTGCGGAAAATTTGCAAAAACAAGGAGGGTTTATCCCGGGCATTCGTCCCGGAAAATCCACTGCCGAATTTCTGTACGCAACGGTCATGCGCATCAATTTTCCGGCAGCAATCTTTCTTGGCGCGATTGCGGTCCTTCCCTTAGTAGTGCAGCAATTTACGGGTTTGCGCACATTAGCTGTCGGAGGTACGAGCCTTTTGATTGTAGTGAGTGTTGTATTGGAATCTATCAAACAGATCCAGGCGCAACTGACAATGCGTGATTACGAAGACTTTTTATAATCCTTGCGTGGCTCTTTGTCTCTATGGGAAATAGCATAAAGAGCAAAACAGAAAAAGAAATCCACCTCATGCGTCAGGGCGGCAGTATCCTTGCGCGTGCGCTTAGGAAGGTAGTCGGGCATGTGGTGACAGGCGTTTCACTCAAAGAGCTTGATGGGTATGCACAGCAGTATCTCGAGGAGGCGGGAGGAGAGGCTGCATTTCGAGGATATCAGGGATCTGGAGGCGCACGGTCATATCCTGCGACTCTTTGCGCATCAGTGAACGATGAGATCGTCCATGGCATCGGGACTCGTGATATTATCTTGAAGGAAGGCGATATTGTCGGTCTTGATCTTGGAGTGCGGTATCCCGCGAAAAATGGATTGTATACCGATATGGCAGTAACTGTCGGAGTGGGCAAGATTTCATCTGAAGCGGCAACATTGATGGCAGTAACGCAGCAAGCCCTTGTGCGTGGAATCGCCCTTGTGCGGCCCGGGCAAGATATCAAGGTCATCTCAAAAGAAATACAATTGTGTGCCGAATCTTACGGATATGGAGTGATTCGCGATTTGACAGGGCATGGCATTGGGTATGCATTGCACGAAGACCCGCCGATTTTTAATTATGATGAAAAGAATGCGCCCTCTGTCATTCTCAAAGAAGGGATGACAGTGTGTATTGAACCCATGATTTCCACCGGTACATGGCGGGTAAAAGTGGATCCGGATGGCTGGACGATCCGTACTGCCGACAAGTCATTGGCAGCTCATTTTGAGCATACGATTTTGGTGACTGCGCACGGCTCAGAGGTGATAACCCATTTTTAGTATGCGCTTTCTCGGTATCGACTATGGAAGAACATACGTGGGGCTTGCGCTGGGAGACAGCGAGACAAAAGTGAGCGTGCCTCTTACAACATTCACTCCTAAGAATTTTGAGGAACTTACAGAAAAGCTTACCGCTATTATTCAAAGCGAATCGATCGATACGCTTGTGGTCGGAGTGCCATTGATAGGGGAGCAGTACCAAAAACAGAAGCAAGAGATTCTGTCATTCGTAGAAAAATTGAAACAATCAGTCCAGATTTCTGTCGACGTATATGACGAGAGCTTTACGTCGAAGGAGGCATCACGAAGGCTCCAAGGATCATCGGTGCATACTACAAATGAACATGCTGTCGCAGCAATGTTGATCTTGCAAGGATACCTTGATCGATATGACCTATAAAGCGACAGGATTTATTATTTCAAAAAGATTTTCGCGTGAGCGTGATCGTATTTTTGTCATCTATACAAAAGAATACGGTAAAATAGAAGCGCTCGCTCAAGGTGTGTTAAAACTCGAGAGTAAGCTTGCCGGAAACCTCGAACTTCTTAGCAAGGCATCATTCCTCATTGCTCGAGGCAGAGTCTTTGATCGCGTTGCCGGTATTGACATAGAAGAACGCTTCCTTGCCATTACACAAAATTTTCAGAAGCTCGTTGTTGCATTGTATAGCGCTGAAATTTTATATAGTACGGTACATGAAAAAGCTCCCGACGCTTCCTTATTTACGCTCCTTGAAGATTTTTTTAGTGAGCTTGATGCGCTAGGGGCAAAAACAGAGACCCGTACAGCGCTCTATCTTGCTCATTTATTTATCATCAAACTTTCTCTTATTCTTGGGTATCGTTCAAATTCAAGAGTTGCCGCACAATTCCTTGACGCGCTCGCTCAAAAAAGATTGAGCGCATTTCTTTCCAATCCTGCGCCACACTTTGCTCCGATGCTAGCCCAAGAGTTTCTCAATGAACAACTTCATAAAAAACTCAACACGCAATCATATATAGATTTCTTGGTAAAAGAAACCCTGAAGGTTTGACACCCGAGGCATATATGGGCTACCATTTTTGTTAAGATATTCTACATCAATCTATGCTTCGTACACACACTTGCAATCAACTCAACACAGCAGATGTCGGCACCTTTGTCACTCTTGCCGGTTGGGTGCAATCTCGACGTGATCACGGCGGTCTTCTTTTTATTGATCTTCGCGATAGATATGGCATCACTCAGGTTGTATTTCATCCCGGAGAGAACCCCGATGCGTTTGGCATTGGAGACTCTGTCCGATCCGAGTATGTGATCCAAATCCAGGGTACGGTACTTGCGCGCCCTCAAGAAATGATCAACCCCACCCTCCCCACAGGAGAAATCGAAGTGAACGTGGAAAAAATAACGATTCTCAATGCGGCAAAGACGCCTCCATTTGAAATCGAATCACTCGCTCAAGCAAAAGAGGATATCAATGAAGAGCGCCGCATGACACATCGCTATATTGATCTTCGTCGCCCTCACTTGAAACGCAATCTCATCGTGCGCCATGAAGCCATTCGTTTTATACGGAATTTTTTGAGCGAACGCGAATTCTTAGAAGTAGAAACCCCGCTTCTCACAAAAAGTACACCGGAAGGAGCCCGCGATTATCTTGTTCCTGCGCGGCTTCACCGAGGGAAATTTTACGCATTGCCGCAGTCGCCCCAACAGTACAAGCAACTTCTTATGGTCGGCGGACTAGACCGATATTTTCAAATCGCGCGATGTTTGCGCGATGAAGATAGCCGCACGGATCGCCAAGCGGAATTCACGCAGCTTGATCTGGAAATGTCGTTCGTCCAACGCGATGACGTTCTTGCATTGATGGAAGAACTGTTCCTGGGCTTGATTGATTTTCTCAATGCCAAAGGGTGGATTTCAAAGAAGGTGCAATCACGTACTCTTCCTCGTCTCTCGTATGATGATGTCATACTTCGCTATGGTGTTGACCGCCCTGATCTTCGATACGGGCTTGAAATTTGCGATATTACGAATCAAGTCAAGGAGAGCGATTTTTCTGTGTTCACAGATCCGATCTCGCAAGGGGGAGTGGTGCGAGCCTTGCGTGTACCCACCGGCAGCATATTCACTCGTTCGCAGATCGATGAGCTTACGCAAGTTGCCCGAAAGAATGGAGCAGGAGGCCTCGCGTACATAAAAGTAAAAAGCATTTCAGACGGCGTATATATTGCAGATTCTCCGATTATAAAATACCTCGGCGAAGAAACAACGCAGCAGCTTCTTGCCAGTCTTTCGTGCGGCAAAGGCGATATAGTATTTTTCGGAGCAGGACCGCACAATATTGTAGAAGCAGTGCTCGGAGCGGTGCGCTCGGATGTAGCGCATCGTCTTTCCCTTGCGGACCCATCAACACTTGCTCTGGGGTTTGTCGTCGATTTTCCATTATTTGAAGGAGCAAAAGTGAATGGATTTTGCGCGCCCATGCATCATATGTTTACCATGCCTCGCAAAGAGGATATGGAACTCCTCGACTCAAATCCACTTGCAGTGAAATCATGGCAATATGACTTTGTGATCAACGGCAACGAATGTGGCGGAGGAAGCATCCGTATTCACAATCCACAAATCCAACAGAAAGTATTTGATCTTATCGGGTTTTCTCAGGAGCAAAAAAAACGTTTTGCTCATATGCTTGATGCCTTTGAATATGGCGCACCTCCCCATGGAGGCATTGCGATCGGTATTGACCGTCTGCTTATGCTTCTTTTGGATGAACCGAATATCAGGGAAGTCATGGCATTTCCAAAAACAGGAGACGCCCGCGATCTTTTGGTGGGGGCTCCCTGTGATGTTGAGCCTGAGCAGTTACGCGATTTGGGAATTCGAGTTATAATGCAGAAGTAGTGTTTTTATGCAACACATACCACCAGAGGCAAAAGGCAAGATCGTTCCCTTTTCGCCATTGCGAGAGAAACGTGCGCAAAAAAAAGGAGACATGTCGCAGCCGACCCCTATTGTGAAAGGAGCTGAGATTGCGTTGGGACGGGGCATGGAAGCAGAGCGTGATGCTGAATATCTGGAAGGAGTGTTGCAAGAAAATATTGCAGCACTGACTGTGTTGATTGAATCGCATCAGAAGCATCCCGCCGTCGATCAAGATCCTGAATTCGTCGCACAGCTATATCGTCACCGTGCACGCTTTGAACAAAAACTTGCATCTGTGCAGGGTGTACGGCTAGTTGGCAGGGATATGCAAGAGGTATATGCCGCACGCGCAAAAAACATTAAAATCTATACACATGAAAAAGAAAAAAAAGCAGAAGAAAAAGAAAAAAAAGAGCGTTGAGTCAAAACCCCTTCCCTCACGCGTGCGGAAACTTTTTGACAGAGCAAAGGCGAAGTATACTGCCCTTTCCCATCGCATCGTCTACACCGCCTTTGACTTGGCGGCTACTCTGCATATCCCCCTTGTGGATGTGGTAAAGACGCTCTTGATAAAAACAGAGGGGGGATATGCGCTCGTGCTTCTTTCCGCCGCCCATCGGTTGGACATAAAAAAATTCTCTCGTGCGACAGGAGCAAAGAAAGTCTCTATCCCGCCTGAAAAAGAAATAGTGCGGCGATGTAAAATTAAAAAAGGGCCACTCGCATCTTTTGGAAGCTTTTACAAACTTCCCGTACACATTGACCGTGCACTTGTAAAGAGAAAGAAAGCCCTTTTTTCTCTCGGAAGTTTTCAGCAATCTGTGCTCTTGCCGGTAAAAGATTTTTTAACAATTGAACGTCCCACCATAGGAGTATTCCATGCACGCCGTAAAGGTTGAACAATTTGAAGGGCCTCTTGATGTATTGCTTTCACTTATCCAAGAGGAGAAACTCGATATTACTGCCGTATCGCTTGCTTCTATTGCAGATCAATATCTCGAGCGCCTCGCGCAGGGTACTGACCATTTGCGTGCGGGAGAGCTTGCGGATTTTTTGGTTGTTGCCGCAAAACTTCTTTTCATCAAATCAAAACTTCTTTTGCCGTATCTTACTCAAGAAGACGAGCAGGAGATCGAAGACCTTGCCAGACAGCTAAAGATATATCAGGAGTTTTTGAGTGCATCACGAGTGCTTCAAAAAATAGTGGGGCAACACCGCATCACATTTCAGCGTCCGTTTTCTCTTGCGCGCGCAGGTGAAGAAAATCTTTTTTTACCCCCTAAGAAGCTCACCCTTCAGACATTGCGCGATGCGTTTTATGCGCTTGTTACTAAGAGCGAGCCTGAAAAACCGAGCATTACAATATCTTTTGATGCAGGTGTTACTGTGCAGGAAAAAATGATTTTTCTCAAAGATCTTGTAGCACGCAAGCCGCTTTCTTTTCTTGGCGTACTTCGAGATTCTAAATCAAAAACAGAGATTATCGTAAGTTTTTTGGCGCTTTTGGAACTTGTAAAGCAGAGAATTTTTGTGGTAGCCCAAGAAGGGCTTTTTGGCGACATTATCATAAGACCCTTTGCAAAAGATCTATAAAAAGAAAAACTATCTAATCGCATGAAAGATCGTTCAGGACAAACTCTTATTGAACTCATTGCCGCCGCGTTTGTGCTCGCGGTAGGCCTTGTGGGAGTGCTTGCGCTTACCACTGCAAATGTGCGCAATCAGACAATTGGCAATATTCGTCTAGTGGGATCACAACTCGCGCGAGAAGGGGTGGAGCTTGCAAGAAACATCCGCGATACCAACTGGATTCAAGTAAAAGAGTGGGATGACGGTTTGAAAGGAGCAACGCCATGTGCGGTAATTGCAGATACCGTCGATCAATTTCATCAACAGTTTCGTTTTGTCGAATGTTCAGATCAGCTCTATCTCGACTTATTTGCCATATATCGCCTCGACGATCGCCTTGTGCAGTTACAGACTCCCCCTCAAGATGCAGTGAAGACAGAATACTATCGTAAAATAACATTCGATCCGATTTGCGTCGATAAAAATGAAGCAGAGTTTATTGAAGATCCATCAAGCGTTACCAGTGATGCGGTTGTCGCGCAAAGCGTAGATTGCGGCGAAAGAGTGAAAGCAGGCATACAAGTGACATCAGAAGTTGGATGGCGGCGAGCAGCCACTACGCAGAGCACAAAAGTCGTTGAACAAATATATAATTGGAGATAGGTAATATGAGAAATAAACCCGCATTTACTTTTATTGAACTCCTTGTTGTCATATTCATCTATTCTCTTCTTCTCGCGGGGACGGTCGATATCTTCATACAAGCGCAGCGTGCGCAGCGCAAGGTTGCCGCGCTTGAAAAACTTCAGGATGACGCCCGGTTTTTGATCCAGACGATCACACAGTCATTTCAAGCAGGGGGATTGGACTATTCTTGCTATACACAAGGACAGGGCCAATTATGCAAACGGGATTTATCTGACGATTCTACCGAAGGGGTCGATATATTAGCAATAAAAAATTTTGAAGGAAAAACGATTCAATTCAAACATTCAGTAGATCCGAATGAATGCGGCGATCCGCGCAGTTCTCCTTGTGTGCTTGTAAGTGACAATGGAGGAGAGTCGTGGGTGCGCGGCTCTTCCGAAGGCGTGAGGATTGATACGCTGAGTTTCTATATCTCTCCACGCAAGAACCCTTTTGAACTTGATGCTGATAATGAGTATCTTTCACACCAACAGCCGCGTCTTACGGTTGTATTTGGTGGAACAGCGGCGATCAAAGGATTTAAAGAAACCGCAAATATATTTATTCAGACGACAATATCATCACGAGAATACAAACGATGAAAAATGAATCCAAAAAACAGGGCAGTGTGCTCATAATGACTATTATTATCGCAAGCGGCATTATGATCGTGAGCGCTGAGTTTGCGCTTTTTGTCGTGGGCGCAATTCGCCATGCGCGCACGATTGATCATGCGACAATCGCCTACTATGCAGCTGAGTCAGGAGCAGAGAGTGGTCTTTTTCAGATCCGAAGAGAAAGCCGCAATGCATTGCGTAAAACAAAGTCATCAGAAGGGGAATTTCCTCTCGGCATGAAATGGACACTTGAAAATGAAGGCGCAACCGTACGTTTCCGTAATTCAATCGATACGCTCGCAAGGTCTTTGATGAAAAAAAACGAGACAAGCGAATTTGCTCTTTATAATAATGTGGTACAGGGATTGAGCGGGATAGAGAATCTTGAATCATTGAAGATTACGTGGACTCATGAGACGAATTGCGGGGATGTGGAAGGCCAGCGTCCATGGTTTGAAATAAGCGTTATTGAATGGGAAGGCGGACAAGTGGACTGGAACAATGTGTGGGTGAAAAAAGCATTTCTTGAAGCTACCGGCATTACCACGCAAGCCATTTTCAAATTCTCAGATGTGCGTGAATCAAAAACCGAATATCGTCCCATGCTTCTTCGCGTAAAGCCTTTGTTTTGCGACGTTGCCGGCGTGCAAATGACTCTCCACACTGATGACGCAGGCACAAGCGATCCGCCCCTTCCGATCCCTAATTATTTTTTCCTTGCTCCTCAAGGAATGTTCTCCACCATTTCTCAAAAAGCGCAGATTATTTTTCCGGCAAAGGAAAGCGCAATGGGGTTGTTTGATTTTACGCTGTTCAGTGAAGAGCAAGTGAAAAAGAGCGATTAGTATGACGAAACGAGAAGCTGCCCAGCGTATCGAGAAGCTACGTCACACTATTGAACATCATCGGTATCTCTATCATGTGCGCGATACGCAAGAAATCTCAGACGTTGCCCTTGATTCCCTCAAACACGAGCTTTACCGGCTTGAGCAAGAGTATCCTGATCTCATTATTTTTTCGTCTCCCACACAGCGAGTCGGAGGCAAGGCATTGGAAAAGTTTCAAAAAGTGCGGCATGAAGCTCCCATGCGTTCCATGGAAGATGTATTCTCTTTCGAGGAATTCACCGATTGGGAAGCACGGCTGAAACGCATTATTCCGTCTCTTACCCCGCAGTATTATACTGAATTGAAGATGGATGGTCTTGCCGTATCTTTGGAATATCGAAATCGTGTATTTGCCATTGGTTCCACGCGTGGGGATGGGATGCAAGGAGAAGACGTTACGCAAAATTTAAAAACAATCGAAGCGATTCCATTGGAGCTTCGCGTCCCTTCCCAAAAAGAGATTAAAGATTTTTTGCATCGCTTCGCATCCGAAGTTGATGAGAAAAAATTTCTCAAACGGCTCCATGCACTCGATGGAATTATTGAAGTGCGTGGAGAAGTATTTATGACGAAAAAAATGTTTACACTCCTTAACAAAAATCAAAAGAAAAAGGGCGAAGCACTTTTTGCCAACCCCCGCAACGCATCGGCAGGAAGTATTCGACAGCTTGATCCGGCTATCACTGCCTCGCGTAATCTTGATTTTTTTGGCTATGCATTGATGAATGAAGAAAGCTTTGGAATCACGACGCACCAGCAAGCCCATGAAGTCCTTTCTTTGATCGGCATAAAATCAAATCCTCACAATGAATTATGCGCAAGCAACAAAGAGGTTGAAATATATCATACTCGCATGAGCCATAAAAGAGACTCACTTCCGTATTGGACTGACGGTGTTGTGGTCGTAATAAATTCGAACATGATATTTCAAAAATTGGGCGTAGTAGGAAAAGCTCCGCGCGGAATGATTGCGTATAAATTTCCCGCCGAACAGGCGACTACGATAATAGAAAGTGTTACATTCCAAGTGGGCCGCACCGGCGCGCTTACGCCTATTGCGCACTTCAAGCCAGTATCCATTGCAGGCACGACAGTAACGAATGCGACACTGCACAATATGGACGAAATTGATCGTCTTCGCGTACGGATTGGGGACACCGTTATCATTGAAAAAGCAGGGGATATTATTCCTAAAGTCGTGGAAACGCTTCCAGAGATGCGAACCGGCAAAGAAATCAAAATACATGCGCCCGCGCGATGTCCTGTGTGCTCATCTTCGGTTGCGCGAGCACCCGGAGAGGTTGCGTTGTATTGCTCAAACCCTGCGTGTTTTGGGAAAGAGAAAGAAGCAATCATCCATTTTGTTTCGAAAAAAGCCTTCAATATCGAAGGTCTCGGCGACAAAATAGTTGAACAACTTATGCACGCAGGTCTTGTTGGAACCCCCGCTGATATTTTTTCTCTAAAAAGAGGGGATGTCGAGCCGTTAGAAAGGTTTGCGGCTAAAAAAGCTCAGAATTTGATTGATGCAATTCAGAAAAGAAAAAAAACAGATCTTCATCGCTTTCTTTATGCGCTTGGGATCCGTCATGTAGGACAAGAAACAGCCAGCGATCTCTCTGGCAGATTTGGTACGATAGAAAAAATCATGGACGTTTCTCAGGAAGAAATAGAGGCAGTGCCCAATATCGGATCTGTTGTTGCAAAAAGTATTGTTGATTATTTTACTGATCCTAAGAATCGAGAGCTTGTCACACAACTGCTCAAAAATGGCGTTGCGATCAATCCGGTTGCCGCCAATCGTTTTGCGCAAACCCTTACAGGCAAGATATTCGTGCTTACTGGCGAATTGGAGTCAATGACTCGGGATATTGCCAAAGAAAAAATTCGTGAGCGAGGCGGTGACATATCATCTTCTGTAAGCGCACGCACCGATTATGTTGTTGTCGGTATACATCCCGGATCAAAATATGATCGCGCAAAAAAACTTGGTGTTCGCACCATACAAGAAACGGAGTTTTTAAAGATGCTGTAGCCCCCTTTTCTTTTTTTTAAAAATACGATAGTATCTCTTCACCTATTTGACGTTCTACACTCTATACCCTAACCTCTGTTTCTATGCCGATTTCCCGTAAAGACATACAACATATCGCAAATCTTGCGCGGCTTGCCCTTTCGCCAGAAGAAGAGGAGCGTTTCGAGAATCAACTCTCTTCGATCTTAGAATATGTTTCTCAGTTGCAAGAAGTAGATACGGTGCAAGGCGAATATCAATATCAAGTCGAAGGACTAAAAAATTCAATGGATCAAGATGAGGTGCGCGTATGTGACGAAGATACCCGACAAGGCATTCTTGCCGCGTTTCCCGAGCGAGCAGGAGATCTTTTGAAAGTAAAAGGCGTATTCCATGAGTAATACTCTTTCCGCATTGTCGATACGCGAGTTTCGAGAAGGGCTTATCAAAAAAGAATTTTCTTGCAAAGACGTGATTGATGCAACCTATGATCGTATCCATGCCATTGAAAATGATGTGCATGCTTTCCTCACTCTTACCGAGGAATCCGCTCGCGCACATGCGAATGAAGTGGATAAAAAAATAGCCCATGGCGCGGATCTTGCGCCATTGGAAGGAGTGCCCGTTGCCTTGAAGGATAATATGATGACAAAGGGCATACGCACGACCGCGGGTTCAAAAATATTAGATGCATACACGGCTGTGTATGATGCAGGCGTTGTGCAACGTTTGAAGAAGCAAGGGTCTATTCTGGTAGGAAAAACTAATCTTGACGAATTTGCAATGGGATCGTCAACTGAAAATTCTGCGTATGGACCGACGAAAAATCCGCACGACCTTTCGCGCGTCCCCGGCGGTTCTTCCGGAGGTTCTGCAGCCGCAGTCGCCTCAGACGAATGCATATTTGCGCTTGGGTCAGATACTGGCGGGTCCATTCGATTGCCGGCAAGTCTGTGCGGCATTGTGGGATTAAAACCGACATACGGAAGTGTTTCACGCCATGGATTGATTGCGATGGCTTCTTCTCTTGATCAGATCGGACCTATGACAAGATGCGTGGAAGACGCAAGTATGGTATTTGATGCGATTAAGGGTCCGGATCCGTTTGACTCAAGCAGTGCGTGCGCGCAGACAAAACCGGTAACTCCTTACTTGAATGCCTCTATCAAAGGTCTGCGGATTGGCGTTCCCGAGGAATATTTTATTGATGGTATGGATGCCGATGTCGAACGCGAAGTGCGGACTGCCATTTCCCATCTTAAATCGCTTGGCGCCACTGTAATTCCGATCAACCTTCCTCTTTCTCAATATGCATTGAGTGTGTATTATGTGTTGCAGCCTGCCGAAGTCAGCGCAAATATTTCGCGTTTCGACGGGATTAGATATGGATATCGGACGAAAGACGCAAAGGATCTTGCGGAGGTGTATACGCATTCTCGAGGAGGGGGATTAGGCCAGGAAGTCCGCCGTCGCATCATGCTCGGCACCTATGTGTTGGCGGCAGGATATTATGACGCGTATTATAAAAAAGCGCAGGAAGTGCGCAGTAGCGTGCGCAGGGATTTTTATAACGCGTTTCGGCTTTGTGATTGCATTGTGAGCCCTGCATCTCCTGTACTCCCGTTTTTATTGGGCGAAAAGTCGGCAGATCCGTTAACCATGTATCTTGTGGACATATTCACTGTATCTGCCAATATCGCAGGTATTCCAGGCCTTGTCGTTCCATGCGGATTCGTGGAACGACAAGGCCATGCGCTTCCTGTCGGCATGCAGTTTTTAGGCAGGCATTTTGATGAGCAAACGATTCTGCGAGTTGGTCATCAGTATGAAAAGTCAACAGAATGGCACAAGAGAAAACCCGCTATTTCTTCCGTGAACACTTGAATGTTTTTCAACCTTTTGTTATCATATATAATATCAATAATTATTTACTACATTCTATGCCGCACACCTCTCATGCACATGAAGACGCACACGACTCTCCTCACGATTCCCATTCGTCTCACTCCAGCACCCCTTCTCCTCAAGGGGCAACAATCTCACTTACGCTTTCGCCTGCGAAACTATTTTTTGTCGGCTTTTTATTTGGCGCGCTTGCAATGGCGATTCCCACAGCGATTTTTGCAACAAAGGTTTTTACCGGCGGCGGATTAAAGATTGGCAACTTTCCTTCTGCGAATGAGCCCACTGCTCCATCTGCTCCGCAGCCCCAAGCAGCGCCTGAAGCAGTAAAACCGGTTTCAGCTGATGACCATATATGGGGAGATAAAAACGCTAAAGTGACAATCGTTGAGTATTCAGATATGGAATGTCCTTTTTGCAAAAGGTTTCATCCCACAGTTGCGCGTATTACAGATGAGTACAAAGGCAAAGTAAATTGGGCATACCGACATTTTCCATTAACACAGCTTCACAAAAATGCGCAGAAAGAAGCTGAAGCATCTGAGTGTGCAGCAGAGCTTGGCGGTAATGACGGATTTTGGAAATATCTGAATACTGTCTTTGAGCGCACGGCATCAAATGATGGTTTTCCGCTCGAAAATCTTGTCCCATTGGCAAAAGAACTCGGGTTTGATGAAAATAAATTTAAATCCTGTCTTGATAATGGGAAATATGCAGAAAAGGTTCAAAAAGATTCCAACGAGGGGCAAGCAGCGGGGATACAAGGCACTCCAGGAGGATTTGTCATAGCGAAAAATGGCCAGAGCGCGGTAATAGAGGGAGCCATACCATACGAACAGCTTAAAGGATACGTCGATCAATTATTGAAATAAATTTTATAGGAAATGAACAACGCCGCTTTCCTTCTTATTGAAGGGGAGCGGTCTTTTTTATCGCATGTATGAAAGTGGCTTGGAAAATAGTATGCCTTGCGAGCATTGCAAGCATTGGAATAATCCTCAGTATAGTTCAGACCGGGAATGAACCGTATATGTATTCGCGAGGGGATGCTCCTCCGTCCAATCCGGTTGCTCTCGTATTGGGTGCGAGTTTGAGAAATGGAAAGCCGAGCGTAATGCTTGCCGATCGGCTTGATACGGCGGCCGAGTTGTATAATAGGGGAATAGTAAAAAAACTTATTGTGTCTGGCGACAATCGCAGAGAGGATTACAACGAGCCTGAAGCGATGAGAAGATATCTAGTAGAGAAAAATATTCCTTCGCAAGACATCATCCCTGATTTTGCGGGAAGAAGAACCTACGACAGTTGCTACCGACTCAAAGCAATTTTTGATCAAACATCCACTCTTATTGTCACCCAACGATTTCATCTTCCCCGCGCATTATATTTGTGCAAACATCTTGACATAAATTCTATCGGTGTCATTGCTGACTCGTCGCGATATAACTCTCTTGCCGAAAGCTATATTCGCGAATTGTTCGCCTCCATCAAAGCGTGGCTGGACATTACGATACTCAAACCAACGCCTCTATTAGGAAATAAAGAGAAAGTGTTTTAGGTTTGACGAGAATGTTTTTTCTCCATACACTAAAGCAAATATGGAGGGGTCGCATAGTGGTCTAGTGCGGCGGTCTTGAAAACCGCTAGGGGTGAATAGCCTCTCGCGAGTTCGAATCTCGCCCCCTCCGAATTAGAGTACAGATTGCTTTTTTGTCTGAAATTGTATCGGCGCTGCGCGCCGATGAAATGAATTCCGCCGTAAGATTCCAAGGATTTTTAATCTCAAGCCCCAATCTCATCCCCG
>JACQSA010000028.1 GCA_016206145.1 Candidatus Uhrbacteria bacterium | reverse complement strand
TCGGGCTGCTGGGAATCGAACCCAGTCTATCTGCTCCCAAAGCAGACGTACTACCGGTATACTACAGCCCGTGAGTGCAGGTATGATACTTGACTCTGAGGTTTCTTACAAGTATCATATCCATACTCATAAATGAATATATATGAAAGGTATTGTACTTGCTGGTGGCACCGCAACACGACTTGGTGAACTCACTCGCATTACAAACAAACATCTTTTGCCGATCGGGGACTACCCGATGATTTACTACCCGCTGCAAGCATTACAGCGAGCGGGTATCACAGAAATTTGCCTCATATCCGGAAAAGAGCATGCGGGAAGATTTATAGAACTTCTTGGGGACGGCACTGTAGTTGATCGGACAGGAGTAGAAGTTTTTAATCTCGATATTACCTATCGCATGCAAACCAAACCGGGAGGTATTGCGCAGGCAATTGCGTTAGCAAAAAATTTCGTGGGAAATGATAAATTCGTCGTTGTTCTTGGAGACAATATCATGGAATATTCTATTGCTCCTTATGTAAAAAAATTCGTGGAGCAAAGTGATGGCGCGCGAATACTACTTTGGAAACCAGAAAACTCTTCAGCATACGGAGTGCCTGATATTGACGAAGAGGCCAAGACAATTCGTCAAGTTGAAGAAAAACCCAAAAACCCAAAATCACTCTACGCGGTAATCGGTGTATATATGTTAGACTCGAGGGTATTTGAATATGCGCGACAAATCTTACCTTCAGCAAGAGGGGAGCTGGAAGTCACAGATCTGCTGAATGAATATATCAAACATTCGCGGCTTGAATATGATATTTTACAAGGATGGTGGCGTGACGCAGGACAATCACAGAGAGAGCTCCATGAAATAAGCGCACTCATTTACGAAACAGGAGCAAACAAGTAGAGGGGCTCGACTGATAGGTAAAAATATGATAGGGTATGGGTCTGGTGTCGCATATATGCGGGCATGTAGCTCAGTTGGCTAGAGCACTTCACTGATAATGAAGAGGTCAGAGGTTCGAGTCCTCTCATGCCCACCAAGACAAAACTTTCTTTACAATTCTGATTTGCGCGTGCCACAAAAAAATTTTTCTGCTCGGCTCCGCGTGATTACGCGCGGGCGGCGGGTTCGTCAGAATTAGAGATTTTTGCTAAAATAGGTTCGAGCGTGGTTGTATAAATACACCAGAACAGCAATTAACAAAAAACCCTCCGAAATACATCGGAGGGTTTTTCTTTTCCAAATAAAAGCGATTAAAAACCGTAGTAGTCAATTCCCTCCTTGATACATACTTTCGCATATATCAAGTCGACTATATGATCTGATTATTAGTCAGATCAAGTGTCTCCCTAGAAAGGAGGTGATCCACCGACAGCTTCCGCTACCGGTGCCTTGTTACGACTTCGTCCCTATCATCGAGCCTACCCTCGATACCCGAACGGGCATCTTCAGATATTCCCGACTCTCTTGACGTGACGGGCGAATGCAAATACTTTTGAGCTTTTCTTTACGTTCCCACTGTACGGGCGGATTTCCCGCATACAGCGAGTCCTACTAATGCATACGATTCTTCAATTGACTAATTCTTCTGAGTCCTGCAGATGTATGGTGAGCTTTTCTCACAACCAATTCCACTATAGTGCAAAACAAGGAGAAGTCTTTTATTCTCTTGCTCTGAAGCGGACTGCCCTTAAAGAAGGGGATGATAATCTCGCGTAGTTCGCGGAGACTTGAAACTTGATAACGATAGTTATCTCGTTGATTCTCGCGATACTCTTTTTGGAAATCTATCCTTCCGCATCCAAAAAAGTTTTTTACTTTAACAAGTAACGCTCGATCATCCTCTCTTAATTTGATGTAATAATGGCACTCGATTCTTGTGTGCCATGTCTTTTTTTCTGGTTTTCGTATATAGACACAAAAACTTCCTTCACCATCTGTAAGACCAACAATATAATCACTCGTAAGCATACATTATTAAGTAGGTTTTGTCCTTCATCCGATATAAACCGGACTACTATGACGCTGCTGACTTCTCTAGTTTTCTATATGCTCAATTAATCCTAGAGATCTCCTTGGTTTATGTATAAGGCTGTTCCTTGCATTCCAAAAGAATATGTTTCCTTAATCTTCCCTATGCACACCACCCACCCATAGGTCGATCTATCCTTATGAAGTTTTGGACTGCTGTTTGCTACCTGACCCTTCATCGTCAGACCTCACGGACTGACGACTGTCATTCGCTACGCTCTGACCGGGAATCAGAGGAGTGGATTCTAACCACTTAGTCTCATACACTGCCAAGCGATTTTTCATTGTGTGTACAAAGCCCGAGAACGTATTCACCGCACCATGGCTGATGCGCGGTTA